>NZ_JAFCXJ010000009.1:0-397504 GCF_049898265.1 Pseudomonas sp. PSPC2-3
CAGTGAAACGATGCATCGCCGATGGTAGTGTGGGGTTTCCCCATGTGAGAGTAGGTCATCGTCAAGATTAAATTCCAGAACCCCTGTTTGCTCGCGCAGACAGGGGTTTTGTTTTGGGCTGTCGGAAAGGTCAAGTGGCTCTTTGCGACGGACGTCAGTGCTAAGGCCCGGCCTTTCTATGCAATGACCCTGCGCATGGCTATCATGCGTGCCTCATTGTGAGGCGATACTTGCATGCTGACGTTGTTAAAACTTCTGAAAGATGGTCGATTCCACTCCGGGGAAGCGCTGGGCGCTGCCCTGGGCGTCAGTCGCAGTGCTGTATGGAAGCAGCTTCAGCATCTTGAGGCTGAGTTAAACCTGCCCATCCACAAAGTGCGTGGCAGGGGGTACCAGTTGGCATCGCCGCTGGTGTTCTTGAATGCCGAAGACATCGCGCTGAAGGCGCCTTCTCTGGCATGGCCCGTCCACATATCCGATTCTATTGACTCCACCAATGCTGAAGCCTTGCGCCTTGTCGATGCGGGTTGCGCGGCACCATTCCTGGTGCTCGCCGAGCAGCAGAGCGCCGGGCGAGGTCGACGGGGGCGCAAGTGGGTCAGCCCGTTCGCTCAGAATGTGTATTACAGCCTCGTGCTGCGCATCGAGGGCGGTCTGCGGCAGCTAGAGGGGTTGAGCCTGGTTGTGGGGCTTGCGGTCATGCAGGCCTTGCGCGAGTCGGGCGTGCAAGGAGCCGCCTTGAAATGGCCAAACGATGTCTTGGTGGGGCAGAAGAAAATTGCCGGTATCCTGCTGGAGTTGGTCGGCGATCCTGCTGATATCTGTCACGTTGTGCTCGGGATCGGCATCAACGTAAATATGCAGAAAGTCGCGGCAATCGATCAGCAGTGGACGTCGGTGCAGCTTGAAACGGGCTCTCCCGTAGATCGCAATCTACTGGTGGCGCGGCTGGGGCTGCAGTTGCAACGTTACTTGGAGCGACACGCCGCCTCCGGCTTTGCGGCGCTTCAGGAGGAGTGGGAGCAGAATCACTTGTGGCAGGGCAGGGTGGTGTCCCTCATTGCTGGAGTCAATCAGGTTGACGGGGTGGTTCTGGGGGTCGACCGCCAGGGTGCGTTGCGTTTGAGCGTCGATGGTGTTGAAAAAATATACAGCGGTGGTGAGCTAAGCCTGAGGTTGCGTGATGATTCTTGAGCTCGACTGTGGGAATAGCTTTATCAAATGGCGCGTACTTGAATCGGATCAGGCGAAAGCTTGCGCCGAAGGTGTTGTGGGGTCGGACCTCGCATTGATTGAAAGCCTGGCAGCGCTACCAGGCCTGTCGTTGGCGCGTTGCCGATTGGTGAGTGTTCGGGCTTCAGAAGAGACCAATAAGCTGGTCGAGGCTTTGCAAGGGGCTTTCGGTGTTGTCGTCTCCTGTGCTGTCCCCGCGCGTGAGATGGCTGGCGTGCGCAATGGCTACCAAGACTTCGAACGCCTTGGTCTTGATCGCTGGCTGGCGATGCTGGGTGGCTTCAAGTTGGCTTCGGGCGCGTGCCTGGTACTCGATTTTGGTACCGCAGCCACCGCCGATTTCATCGCGGCAGACGGTCAGCACCTGGGCGGCTTCATTTGCCCCGGCATGCCGTTGATGCGCAACCAGTTGCGCACGCACACCCGCAAGATACGCTACGACGACGCGGCGGCTGAGCGTGCCCTGGAGCGGCTCTCCCCCGGGCGCACGACCGCGGAGGCTGTCGAGCGTGGTTGTACGCTGATGCTCAGGGGGTTCGTGTTGACCCAGCTCGAGTTGGCCCGCAGCTACTGGGGTGATGATTTCACCGTATTCCTGACGGGTGGGGATGCTGATCTGGTCTCGGACGCCGTGCCGCAGGCGCGGTTGGTCCCGGACCTGGTTTTCGTTGGTCTGGCCATGGCGTGTCCATTGTCCTGAGGTGTTTATGCGTTGGCTGTTTTTACTTTTACTCGTTCTTAATGCCTTCTATTACGTTTGGCATCAGCAAGAGGCGCCGTTGCGCGCCAAGGATGTCACGCCCCTGAGTCTGTATCGTGGCCCTCAGCAGGATATTCGGCTGCTAAGCGAGTCCTCGGACTCGGTGTCCCGGCGTGACCGAGCAAAAGCGCCCGAGGCGCAGAATACCTGCTTATACATCGGCGGCTTTGCCGACCAGCGTCAGGCGCAGTCGCTTGAGCAGCGCCTCACGAGCCTGGATATAAAGGTCAAGGTTCAACTGTTGAGCACACCTGAGGCGTCCGGTTACTGGCTTCGTGTGGCCCCTGAAAGCCGGCGTCTGGCTGAGGATCTGCCGTTTGAAAACCTTGCTAAGGAATTCAATGAGTTAAAACATAAAATAATGCTGTGCGAAGGCATTGCAACTCTCGAATAGTTTGCATAGAATGGCGCCCGCTTCGCAGTGAAGACCTTTAAGGCCTACAGTGTGAAGCGAAGGTCAACGCAGCTAACCTCATATTTTTAATGAGAAAATGCTTGACAGAAGGCTGGCATGATGTAGAATGCCGGCTCGCTTAGGAGGGGTTCCCGAGCGGCCAAAGGGATCAGACTGTAAATCTGACGTCTACGACTTCGAAGGTTCGAATCCTTCCCCCTCCACCATTTTTAGCGTGAGCTGCAAGCTCTGCGGGTATAGTTTAGTGGTAGAACCTCAGCCTTCCAAGCTGATGATGCGGGTTCGATTCCCGCTACCCGCTCCAAGTTTGCAGGTTGTGCAGCGTGTTTTGCTCTTGTAGCTCAGTTGGTAGAGCACACCCTTGGTAAGGGTGAGGTCAGCGGTTCAAATCCGCTCAAGAGCTCCATATAACAAGGCAGATATGAAAATATCTGCCTTTGTTTTAACGGCTATCTCGGCTTGATTCTGTTGTAACGGGCGTTTCCGCCGGTTGGTTTCAAGTCTCTAGGGGTTGGCTGTTGTAAAGTCTTTTTCAGGCCTGCATAATGGTCGGCCTGATTTTGTTTTAGGTCAGTAGCTCAATTGGCAGAGCGACGGTCTCCAAAACCGTAGGTTGGGGGTTCGATTCCCTCCTGACCTGCCAGATTCACGTGGTGTATCTGGCTTTCTTTTCACAGGATCTTCATAGATGACTCCTAAGGCTGAAGCTCAAAGCTCTCGTTTCGATCTGGTCAAGTGGCTCGCTGTAGTCGCATTGGTGGTCGTAGGCGTTGTTGGCAATCAGTACTATTCTGCTTCGCCGATCCTGTACCGCGTACTCGCTTTGCTCGCCCTCGCTGCTGTAGCTGCCTTTGTAGGCCTGCAGACTGCCAAAGGCAAGTCTTTCGCGGTCCTGGTAAAGGAAGCTCGCACCGAAATTCGTAAAGTCGTTTGGCCGACTCGCCAAGAAACCACGCAGACCACGTTGATTGTTGTGGCTGTTGTTCTGGTTATGGCGTTGCTGTTGTGGGGGCTTGATTCCCTGCTCGGCTGGCTTGTTTCCTTGATTGTTGGCTAAGGGTGTCCCGTGGCTAAGCGTTGGTACGTTGTGCATGCTTACTCGGGTTACGAGAAGCATGTTATGCGCTCTTTGCTGGAGCGCGTAAAGCTGGCAGGCATGGAAGATGGCTTCGGCGAAATTCTGGTTCCCACTGAAGAAGTGGTTGAAATGCGGAATGGGCAGAAGCGCAAGAGTGAACGCAAGTTCTTCCCAGGCTACGTGCTGGTTCAGATGGACATGAATGAAGGTACTTGGCACTTGGTCAAGGATACCCCTCGTGTCATGGGCTTCATTGGCGGTACTGCCGATAAGCCTGCTCCGATCACCGACAAAGAAGCAGAAGCGATTCTGCGTCGTGTTGCTGACGGTAGCGACAAGCCTAAGCCGAAGACGTTGTTCGAGCCAGGTGAGGTTGTTCGTGTCACCGATGGTCCGTTTGCTGATTTCAACGGCACCGTCGAAGAAGTTAACTACGAAAAGAGCCGGATCCAAGTGGCAGTGCTCATTTTCGGACGCTCTACTCCGGTAGAGTTGGAGTTCAGTCAGGTCGAAAAGGTCTAACTGAGCAAGCATCCCAACCCCGCAGCCTAGGCTGTGGGGTTTTGTCGTCACTGGGATAAACGCGCAAGTAACCGGGGAGCCTTTCGAGGCGTTCGAACCCGTAATTGGAGTGCCTCATGGCCAAGAAGATTACCGCTTACATCAAGCTGCAAGTGAAGGCCGCTCAGGCCAACCCTAGCCCACCCGTCGGTCCAGCTCTGGGTCAGCACGGCGTGAACATCATGGAATTCTGCAAGGCCTTCAACGCCCGTACTCAGGGTCTTGAGCCAGGTCTGCCGACTCCAGTGATCATCACTGTATACAGCGACCGTAGCTTCACCTTCGAAACCAAGTCGACCCCGGCTTCGGTTCTGTTGAAGAAAGCTGCTGGTCTGACTAGCGGTTCCGCTCGTCCTAACACCGTTAAGGTTGGCACCGTGACTCGTGCTCAGCTGGAAGAAATCGCGAAAACCAAAAACGCGGATCTGACTGCAGCTGATATGGATGCAGCCGTGCGTACCATCGCCGGTTCTGCTCGTAGCATGGGCCTTAACGTGGAGGGTGTGTAATGGCTAAGCTGACCAAGCGCCAAAAGGCTATCGCCGGCAAAATCGAAGCAGGCAAGGCCTACAACTTTGTAGACGCTGCTGCCCTGCTGACCGAGCTGTCGACTGTCAAGTTCAGCGAGTCGGTTGACGTTGCTGTGAACCTGGGTGTTGACCCACGTAAATCCGACCAGGTCGTTCGTAGCGCTACTGTGCTGCCACACGGTACTGGCAAGACTGTACGTGTTGCTGTCTTCACCCAAGGTCCAGCAGCTGAAGCTGCTCTGGCCGCCGGCGCCGATCGCGTTGGCATGGATGACCTGGCTGCCGAAATGAAAGGCGGCGACCTGAACTATGACGTCGTTATTGCTTCCCCGGATGCAATGCGCGTTGTAGGTCAGTTGGGTCAGATCCTTGGTCCACGTGGCCTGATGCCTAACCCAAAAGTCGGCACCGTAACCCCAGACGTCGCTACCGCGGTTAAAAACGCCAAGGCTGGTCAGGTTCGTTATCGCACCGACAAAAACGGCATCATTCACACTTCCGTTGGCAAAGTCGGCTTCGATGCCGTCAAGCTGAAGGAAAACGTTGAAGCCCTGATCGCTGATCTGAAGCGTATCAAACCAGCTTCCTCGAAAGGCATCTACGTCAAGCGCGTTACCCTGAGCACCACTATGGGCCCAGGTCTGGTCATCGACCAAGGCTCGCTGGACGTATAAGACACAAGTTGGCGTGAGCGATCGCGCCAATTGAAAAAATTGGGGTCCCTGCCTGGCGGGGGCTATCCAAGACCGTAGGCGACGCAAGTCTTAAACCTCAAGCCTACGCAGATGGTGCTCCCGGTTCCTTACCGAATCAGACACCAAAACGACATCCGGCTTCGGCCAGATGAAACGGTAACAAGCAGGAGTTAAACCCGTGGCAATTAATCTCGAAGACAAGAAGGCCATCGTCGCTGAAGTCAACGAGGCTGCCAAAGCTGCTCTGTCCGCTGTCGTGGCTGATGCCCGTGGTGTGACAGTAGGCGCTATGACCGGACTCCGTAAAGAGGCTCGTGAAGCTGGCGTATACGTACGTGTTGTACGTAACACCCTGCTCAAGCGCGCTGTTGCTGACACTGAATACAGTGTCCTCAACGACGTGTTCACCGGCCCGACTCTGATCGCGTTCTCCAAAGAACATCCAGGCGCTGCTGCCCGTTTGTTCAAAGAGTTCGCCAAGAGTCAGGACAAGTTCGAGATCAAGGCAGCTGCGTTCGAGGGCAAGTTCCTCGCAGCTAACCAAATCGACGTACTGGCAACACTGCCGACCCGTGACGAAGCTATTTCGCAACTGATGAGCGTGATTCAAGGCGCTACCAGCAAGCTGGCTCGTACTCTGGCTGCAGTTCGCGAGCAAAAAGAAGCTGCCGCAGCCTAAGGCTGAGCATTTTCTCTCGCGTATTTTTGTTTATTTCGATGGCCGCGTAGGCCGTCCCCCAATTCAGGAAATACAGTAATGTCTATCTCCCAAGAAGATATCCTCAACGCCGTAGCTGAAATGTCGGTTCTGCAGGTTGTTGAGCTGATCAAAGCTTTCGAAGAAAAATTCGGCGTTTCTGCTGCCGCTGCTTCCGCTGGCCCAGCCGCTGTTGCTGCTGTTGCTGAAGAGCAAACCGAATTCAACGTCATGCTGCTGGAAGCTGGCGAGAAGAAAGTAAACGTGATCAAGGCAGTTCGTGAACTGACCGGTCTGGGCCTGAAAGAAGCCAAGGCTGTAGTTGACGGCGCTCCTGCCATGGTTCTGGAAGCTGTTGCCAAAGACGCAGCTGACAAAGCCAAAGCAGCTCTGGAAGAAGCAGGCGCTAAAGTCGAGCTGAAGTAAGCATCGACCTTGCGTCTCCAGCCCAAGCGTTAAGCTGAAGGCTGATGGCTGGTGGCTCTTGCCACCGGCCTTTTTCCGTTCTTGGCTGTCGACTCGGTCGCCGCCATTAACGTGCTGTAGCCACCCGGTGCGGTGGTGCAAACCAAGGGGTTTGCAAGATTTTCTGGCTGCTCCCGTCGGGAGGGCCAAACAAGCAGGTGACCAAGCTGGGGAACGCTGATGGCTTACTCATATACTGAGAAAAAACGTATCCGCAAGGACTTTAGCAAGTTGCCGGACGTCATGGATGTCCCGTACCTTCTGGCTATCCAGCTGGATTCGTATCGTGAATTCTTGCAGGCGGGAGCGACCAAAGATCAGTTCCGCGACGTGGGCCTGCATGCGGCCTTCAAATCCGTTTTCCCGATCATCAGCTACTCCGGCAATGCTGCGCTGGAGTACGTCGGTTATCGCCTGGGCGAACCGGCATTTGATGTCAAAGAATGCGTGTTGCGCGGTGTTACGTACGCCGTACCTTTGCGGGTAAAAGTCCGTCTGATCATTTTCGACAAAGAATCGTCGAACAAAGCGATCAAGGACATCAAAGAGCAAGAAGTCTACATGGGCGAAATCCCACTGATGACTGAAAACGGTACCTTCGTTATCAACGGTACCGAGCGTGTTATCGTTTCCCAGCTGCACCGTTCCCCGGGCGTGTTCTTCGACCACGACCGCGGCAAGACGCACAGCTCCGGTAAGCTCCTGTACTCCGCGCGGATCATTCCGTACCGTGGTTCGTGGTTGGACTTCGAGTTCGACCCGAAAGACTGCGTGTTCGTGCGTATCGACCGTCGTCGCAAGCTGCCGGCCTCGGTACTGCTGCGCGCGCTCGGCTATACCACTGAGCAAGTGCTTGATGCTTTCTACACCACCAACGTGTTCAGCCTGAAGGACGAAACCCTCAGCCTGGAACTGATCGCTTCGCGTCTGCGTGGTGAAATTGCTGTCCTGGACATCCAGGACGAAAATGGCAAGGTCATCGTTGAAGCCGGCCGCCGTATCACTGCGCGCCACATCAACCAGATCGAAAAAGCCGGTATCAAGTCGCTGGAAGTGCCTCTGGACTACGTCCTGGGTCGCACGACCGCCAAGGTCATCGTTCACCCGGCCACAGGCGAAATCCTGGCTGAGTGCAACACCGAGCTGAACACCGAGATCCTGGCAAAAATCGCCAAGGCCCAGGTTGTTCGCATCGAGACCTTGTACACCAACGATATCGACTGCGGTCCGTTCGTCTCCGACACCCTGAAGATCGACTCCACCAGCAACCAATTGGAAGCGCTGGTCGAGATCTATCGCATGATGCGTCCTGGCGAGCCACCGACCAAAGACGCTGCCGAAACCCTGTTCAACAACCTGTTCTTCAGCCCTGAGCGCTATGACCTGTCTGCGGTCGGCCGGATGAAGTTCAACCGTCGTATCGGTCGTACCGAGATCGAAGGTTCGGGCGTGCTGTGCAAGGAAGACATCGTTGCGGTCCTGAAGACTCTGGTCGACATCCGTAACGGCAAAGGCATCGTCGATGACATCGACCACCTGGGTAACCGTCGTGTTCGCTGCGTAGGCGAAATGGCCGAGAACCAGTTCCGCGTTGGCCTGGTACGTGTTGAGCGTGCGGTCAAAGAGCGTCTGTCGATGGCTGAAAGCGAAGGCCTGATGCCGCAAGACCTGATCAACGCCAAGCCAGTGGCTGCGGCGGTGAAAGAGTTCTTCGGTTCCAGCCAGCTCTCGCAGTTCATGGACCAGAACAACCCGCTCTCCGAGATCACCCACAAGCGCCGTGTATCTGCACTGGGCCCGGGCGGTCTGACCCGTGAGCGTGCTGGCTTCGAAGTTCGTGACGTACACCCGACGCACTACGGTCGTGTTTGCCCGATCGAAACGCCGGAAGGTCCGAACATCGGTCTGATCAACTCCCTGGCCGCCTATGCGCGCACCAACCAGTACGGCTTCCTTGAGAGCCCGTACCGTGTGGTGAAAGACGCTCTGGTCACCGACGAGATCGTATTCCTGTCCGCCATCGAAGAAGCCGATCACGTGATCGCTCAGGCTTCGGCCACGATGAACGAGAAGAAGGTCCTGGTCGACGAGCTGGTAGCTGTTCGTCACTTGAACGAGTTCACCGTCAAGGCGCCGGAAGACGTCACCTTGATGGACGTATCGCCCAAGCAGGTAGTTTCGGTCGCCGCGTCGCTGATCCCGTTCCTGGAACACGATGACGCCAACCGTGCGTTGATGGGTTCCAACATGCAGCGTCAAGCTGTACCGACCCTGCGTGCTGACAAGCCGCTGGTAGGTACCGGCATGGAGCGTAACGTAGCCCGTGACTCCGGCGTTTGCGTCGTGGCTCGTCGTGGCGGCGTGATCGACTCCGTTGATGCCAGCCGTATCGTGGTGCGTGTTGCCGATGACGAAGTTGAAACTGGCGAAGCCGGTGTCGACATCTACAACCTGACCAAATACACCCGCTCGAACCAGAACACCTGCATCAACCAGCGTCCGCTGGTGCGTAAGGGTGATCGCGTTCAGCGCAGCGACATCATGGCTGACGGCCCGTCCACCGACATGGGTGAACTGGCGCTGGGCCAGAACATGCGTATCGCGTTCATGGCATGGAACGGCTTCAACTTCGAAGACTCCATCTGCCTGTCCGAGCGTGTGGTTCAAGAAGACCGCTTCACCACGATCCACATCCAGGAACTGACCTGTGTGGCGCGTGATACCAAGCTTGGGCCAGAGGAAATCACTGCAGACATCCCGAACGTGGGTGAAGCTGCACTGAACAAGCTGGACGAAGCCGGTATCGTTTACGTAGGTGCTGAAGTTGGCGCAGGCGACATCCTGGTCGGTAAGGTCACTCCGAAAGGCGAGACCCAACTGACTCCGGAAGAGAAGCTGTTGCGTGCCATCTTCGGTGAAAAAGCCAGCGACGTTAAAGACACCTCCCTGCGCGTACCGACCGGTACCAAAGGTACTGTCATCGACGTACAGGTCTTCACCCGCGACGGCGTTGAGCGTGATGCTCGTGCACTGTCCATCGAGAAGACCCAGCTCGACGAGATCCGCAAGGACCTGAACGAAGAGTTCCGTATCGTTGAAGGCGCGACCTTCGAACGTCTGCGTTCCGCTCTGGTAGGCCACAAGGCCGAAGGCGGCGCGGGCCTGAAGAAAGGTCAGGACATCACCGACGAAGTCCTCGACGGTCTTGAGCACGGCCAGTGGTTCAAACTGCGCATGGCTGAAGACGCTCTGAACGAGCAGCTCGAGAAGGCCCAGGCCTACATCGTCGATCGCCGCCGTCTGCTGGACGACAAGTTCGAAGACAAGAAGCGCAAACTGCAGCAGGGCGATGACCTGGCTCCAGGCGTGCTGAAAATCGTCAAGGTTTACCTGGCAATCCGTCGCCGCATCCAACCGGGCGACAAGATGGCCGGTCGTCACGGTAACAAGGGTGTGGTCTCCGTGATCATGCCGGTTGAAGACATGCCGCACGATGCCAATGGCACCCCGGTCGACGTCGTCCTCAACCCGTTGGGCGTACCTTCGCGTATGAACGTTGGTCAGATCCTCGAAACCCACCTGGGCCTCGCGGCCAAAGGTCTGGGCGAGAAGATCAACCGTATGATCGAAGAGCAGCGCAAGGTTGCTGACCTGCGCAAGTTCCTGCACGAGATCTACAACGAGATCGGCGGCCGCAAAGAAGAGCTGGATACCTTCTCCGACCAGGAAATCCTGGATCTGGCGAAGAACCTGCGCGGCGGCGTTCCAATGGCTACCCCGGTGTTCGACGGTGCCAAGGAAAGCGAAATCAAGGCCATGCTGAAACTGGCAGACCTGCCCGAAAGCGGCCAGATGCAGCTGTTCGACGGCCGCACCGGCAACAAGTTCGAGCGCCCGGTTACTGTTGGCTACATGTACATGCTGAAGCTGAACCACTTGGTAGACGACAAGATGCACGCTCGTTCTACCGGTTCGTACAGCCTGGTTACCCAGCAGCCGCTGGGTGGTAAGGCTCAGTTCGGTGGTCAGCGTTTCGGGGAGATGGAGGTCTGGGCACTGGAAGCATACGGTGCTGCTTACACTCTGCAAGAAATGCTCACAGTGAAGTCGGACGATGTGAACGGTCGGACCAAGATGTACAAAAACATCGTGGACGGCGATCACCGTATGGAGCCGGGCATGCCCGAGTCCTTCAACGTGTTGATCAAAGAAATTCGTTCCCTCGGCATCGATATCGATCTGGAAACCGAATAACACGTGACGCGAATCGAGAGCGGGGCTATTTGGCCCGCTCTCTGCTCCGCCAGGAGGAAAGGCCTTGAAAGACCTACTGAATTTGCTGAAAAACCAGGGTCAAGTCGAAGAGTTCGACGCCATCCGTATTGGACTGGCATCGCCTGAGATGATCCGTTCGTGGTCGTTCGGTGAAGTTAAAAAGCCGGAAACCATCAACTACCGTACGTTCAAACCCGAGCGTGACGGCCTGTTCTGCGCCAAGATCTTTGGCCCGGTAAAGGATTACGAGTGCCTGTGCGGTAAGTACAAGCGCTTGAAGCACCGTGGTGTGATCTGCGAGAAGTGCGGCGTTGAAGTTGCACTGGCCAAGGTTCGTCGTGAGCGCATGGCGCACATCGAACTGGCTTCGCCGGTTGCCCACATCTGGTTCCTGAAATCGCTGCCGTCCCGTATCGGCTTGCTGATGGACATGACCCTGCGTGATATCGAACGCGTTCTCTACTTCGAGAGCTATGTCGTTATCGATCCAGGCATGACCACCCTTGAAAAAGGTCAGCTGCTGAACGACGAGCAGTACTTCGAAGCGCTGGAAGAGTTCGGCGACGATTTCGATGCCCGCATGGGTGCCGAAGCTGTCCGCGAACTGCTGCACGCTATCGACCTGGAACACGAGATTGGCCGTCTGCGTGAAGAAATTCCGCAAACCAACTCCGAAACCAAAATCAAGAAGCTGTCCAAGCGTCTGAAGTTGATGGAAGCCTTCCAGGGTTCCGGCAACTTGCCAGAGTGGATGGTGCTGACCGTTCTGCCGGTTCTGCCGCCAGACCTGCGTCCGCTGGTACCGTTGGACGGTGGTCGTTTCGCGACGTCCGACCTCAACGACCTGTACCGCCGCGTGATCAACCGTAACAACCGCTTGAAGCGCCTGCTCGATCTGTCCGCTCCGGACATCATCGTGCGCAACGAAAAGCGTATGTTGCAAGAAGCCGTCGATGCCCTGCTCGACAACGGTCGTCGTGGCCGCGCTATCACCGGTTCGAACAAGCGTCCTCTGAAATCCCTGGCTGACATGATCAAGGGTAAGCAAGGTCGTTTCCGTCAGAACTTGCTCGGTAAGCGTGTTGACTACTCCGGTCGTTCGGTAATTACCGTAGGCCCGACCCTGCGTCTGCACCAGTGCGGTCTGCCTAAGAAGATGGCCCTTGAGCTGTTCAAGCCGTTCATCTTCGGCAAGCTGGAAATGCGCGGTCTCGCGACCACGATCAAAGCGGCCAAGAAAATGGTCGAGCGCGAACTGCCAGAGGTTTGGGACGTTCTCGCTGAAGTGATCCGCGAACACCCGGTTCTCCTCAACCGTGCACCGACCCTTCACCGTCTGGGTATCCAGGCGTTTGAACCGGTACTGATCGAAGGTAAGGCTATCCAGCTGCACCCTCTGGTCTGTGCTGCGTACAACGCCGACTTCGACGGCGACCAAATGGCCGTGCACGTACCGCTGACACTGGAAGCCCAGTTGGAAGCGCGTGCGTTGATGATGTCGACCAACAACATCCTGTCGCCAGCCAACGGTGAGCCAATCATCGTTCCGTCGCAGGACGTTGTATTGGGTCTGTACTACATGACCCGTGAAGCGATCAACGCCAAGGGCGAAGGTCGTGTGTTCGCTGACCTGCAGGAAGTTGACCGAGTGTTCCGTGCCGGCGAAGCCGCACTGCACGCCAAGGTCAAAGTGCGGATTCACGAAACCGTGAACGACCGTGACGGCGGCAGCGTGAGCAATGTCCGTATCGTCGACACCACTGTCGGCCGTGCGCTGTTGTACCAGGTTGTGCCAAAAGGTTTGTCTTACGACGTCGTCAACCTGCCGATGAAGAAAAAGGCGATCTCCAAGCTGATCAACCAGTGCTACCGCGTGGTTGGTCTGAAAGAGACCGTGATCTTCGCTGACCAGTTGATGTACACCGGTTTTGCCTATTCGACCATTTCCGGCGTTTCCATCGGTGTTAACGACTTCGTTATCCCGGATGAAAAAGCCCGCATCATCAGTGCTGCCACCGATGAAGTGAAAGAGATCGAAAGCCAGTACGCCTCCGGCCTGGTAACCCAGGGCGAGAAGTACAACAAAGTGATCGACCTTTGGTCCAAGGCCAACGACGAAGTGTCGAAGGCGATGATGGCTAACCTCTCGAAAGAGAAGGTTATCGACCGTCATGGCGTAGAAGTCGATCAAGAGTCTTTCAACTCGATGTACATGATGGCCGACTCGGGCGCACGGGGTTCTGCTGCGCAGATCCGTCAGCTCGCCGGTATGCGTGGCCTGATGGCCAAGCCGGACGGTTCCATCATCGAAACGCCGATTACTGCGAACTTCCGTGAAGGTTTGAGCGTACTTCAGTACTTCATCTCTACTCACGGTGCTCGTAAAGGTCTGGCGGATACCGCGTTGAAAACCGCTAACTCCGGTTACCTGACTCGTCGTCTGGTAGACGTTGCACAAGATCTGGTTGTAACCGAGATCGATTGCGGCACCGAGCACGGCCTGCTGATGACACCGCACATTGAAGGCGGTGACGTTGTAGAGCCGCTGGGTGAGCGCGTATTGGGCCGTGTTATTGCCCGTGACGTATTCAAGCCGGGTACCGAGGAAATTATCGTTCCTGCCGGCACCCTGGTTGACGAGAAGTGGGTCGAGTTCATCGAACTCAACAGCATCGACGAAGTGATCGTTCGTTCGCCGATCAGCTGCGAAACCCGCTTCGGCATTTGCGCCAAGTGCTATGGCCGTGACTTGGCTCGTGGTCACCAGGTGAACATCGGTGAAGCGGTCGGCGTTATCGCTGCCCAGTCCATCGGTGAGCCGGGTACCCAGCTGACCATGCGTACATTCCACATCGGTGGTGCGGCAAGCCGGACCTCCGCAGCCGACAGCGTTCAGGTGAAGAATGGCGGTACCGTCCGCCTGCACAACCTCAAGCACGTTGAGCGAGTGGATGGTTGCCTGGTTGCGGTGTCCCGTTCCGGTGAGCTGGCAATCGCTGACGACTACGGTCGTGAGCGTGAGCGCTACAAGCTGCCGTATGGTGCTGTGATTTCGGTTAAAGAAGGTGACAAGGTCGACGCTGGCGCAATCGTGGCCAAGTGGGATCCGCACACTCACCCAATCGTTACCGAAATGAAAGGTACCGTGACCTACGTGGGCATGGAAGAAGGCATCACGATCAAGCGTCAGACTGACGAATTGACCGGTATGACCAACATTGAAGTCCTCGACGCGAAAGATCGTCCAGCTGCCGGTAAAGACATCCGTCCTGCCGTGAAGATGGTCGATGACAACGGCAAGGATCTGTTGCTGCCAGGCACTGACGTAATCGCTCAGTACTTCCTGCCAGCCAACGCCCTGGTCGGTGTAGCGGATGGTGCGAAGATCGCGATCGGTGACGTTATCGCGCGTATCCCGCAAGAGACTTCGAAGACCCGTGACATCACCGGTGGTCTGCCGCGTGTTGCCGACTTGTTCGAAGCTCGTCGTCCGAAAGAAGCGTCGATTCTGGCTGAAGTCAGCGGCACCATCGCGTTCGGTAAAGAGACCAAGGGCAAGCGCCGTCTGGTCATTACCCCGAACGACGGTAGCGATCCGTATGAAGAGCTGATTCCGAAGTGGCGTCACCTGAACGTGTTCGAAGGCGAACAGGTAAACCGCGGCGAAGTTATCTCCGACGGTCCGAGCGATCCACACGACATCCTGCGTCTGCTGGGTGTGAGTGCGCTGGCCAAGTACATCGTTAACGAGATCCAGGACGTTTACCGTCTGCAAGGCGTGAAGATCAACGATAAGCACATCGAGACCATCCTGCGTCAGATGCTGCGTAAAGTTGAAATCGCTGAATCAGGCGATTCCAGTTTCATCAAGGGCGACCAGATGGAACTGACTCACGTACTGGTAGAAAACGAACGTCTGGCAGCCGACGAGAAATTTGTTTCCAAATTTACTCGTGTACTGCTGGGTATCACCAAGGCGTCGTTGTCCACTGAGTCGTTCATCTCGGCGGCCTCCTTCCAGGAGACCACTCGCGTACTGACCGAAGCAGCGGTAACCGGCAAGCGCGATTACCTGCGCGGCCTGAAAGAAAACGTGGTTGTGGGTCGTCTGATCCCAGCCGGTACCGGTTTGGCTTACCACAGCGAGCGCAAGCGCCGCCGTGATGCTGACAAGCCGTTGCGCGTAAGCGCCAGTGAAGTGGAAGCTGCACTGACCGAAGCGCTGAACTCAAGCGGTAACTGAGTTCTGCGATAAATAAGTCTGGGCCCTGGCAGCCCCCATTCGTCGGATCGAGGCAGTTTTGCCCCGGTTCGTTGAGAGGGGAGGTCGGGGCCTTGCCTTGACTGGGGGCAAGATCCTCTTTAGACTCTTGTACCCCTAAATTTGGCGGGAATTCGTTCCTGCCATTTTGCTTTTCTTGCAAGACAATAGCGTCGCAAGACAACAGTGGAGCTAGTAGATGGCAACTATCAACCAGCTGGTACGTCAGCCGCGTAAGCGTATCGTCGAGAAATCCGACGTACCTGCGCTGCAGAACTGCCCGCAACGTCGTGGCGTATGCACTCGCGTGTATACCACTACGCCGAAAAAACCTAACTCGGCACTGCGTAAAGTATGCCGTGTGCGTCTGACCAACGGTTTCGAGGTTTCCTCGTACATCGGCGGTGAAGGCCACAACCTGCAAGAGCACAGCGTGGTACTGATCCGCGGCGGTCGTGTAAAAGACTTGCCAGGTGTTCGTTACCACACCGTACGCGGCTCCTTGGATACTTCCGGCGTTAAAGGTCGTAACCAGGGTCGTTCGAAGTACGGTACCAAGAAGCCTAAGTAGTAGCGGCTTTTTGTAAAACTGAATCATCTTATTTTCTGAGTCGATAAGAGTAAGGTCGGAGGCGTCCCGAAAGGGCACCGATTCCGAGCGAACCTGAAGACCGTTTGAGGGCTTATCCATGCCAAGAAGACGCGTAGCAGCCAAGCGCGAAGTGCTTGACGATCCAAAATACGGAAGCCAAATCCTGGCCAAGTTCATGAACCACGTGATGGAAAGCGGCAAGAAAGCCGTTGCCGAGCGTATCGTTTATGGCGCGCTGGAAAAGGTTAAAGAACGCAAGAACAGCGACCCCCTGGAAATCTTCGAGAAAGCTCTCGACGCCATCGCTCCGCTGGTCGAAGTGAAGTCGCGCCGTGTAGGCGGTGCTACTTACCAGGTTCCGGTTGAAGTTCGTCCGTCCCGTCGTAACGCCCTGGCAATGCGCTGGTTGGTAGACTTCGCCCGTAAGCGTGGCGAGAAGTCTATGGCTCTGCGTTTGGCTGGCGAACTGTTGGACGCTGCTGAAGGTAAAGGCGCTGCTGTTAAGAAGCGTGAAGACGTGCACCGTATGGCTGAAGCTAACAAGGCTTTCTCGCACTACCGCTTCTAAATCCAGCGTCACTCAATTTGCGAGGGCTTTATGGCTCGTACTACACCGATTAATCGCTACCGTAACATTGGTATCGTTGCTCACGTGGATGCTGGTAAAACCACCACCACCGAGCGCGTCCTTTTTTACACCGGCAAAAGTCACAAGATGGGCGAGGTGCATGACGGCGCCGCGACCACAGACTGGATGGTTCAGGAGCAGGAGCGTGGTATTACCATTACTTCTGCTGCTATTACCGCCTTCTGGAAAGGTTCCGAGAAGCAGTACAAAGACGAGCACCGCTTCAACGTTATCGATACCCCAGGCCACGTAGACTTCACTATTGAAGTTGAGCGTTCCCTGCGTGTACTCGACGGCGCTGTCGTTGTGTTCTGCGGTACCTCGGGTGTTGAGCCTCAGTCGGAAACCGTATGGCGTCAAGCCAACAAATACGGCGTTCCACGTCTTGTTTACGTAAACAAGATGGACCGTGCTGGTGCCAACTTCCTGCGCGTGATCGGTCAGATCAAGCAGCGTCTGGGTCACACTCCGGTGCCAATTCAATTGGCAATCGGTTCCGAAGATAACTTCCAGGGCCAGATCGATCTGATCGCCATGGAAGCCGTCTACTGGAATGACGCCGACAAAGGTATGGTTCCTGTTCGTAAGCCTATCCCTGCTGAACTGCAGGAGCTGGCTGACGAATGGCGTAACAACATGGTTGAGGCTGCTGCCGAAGCCAGCGAAGAGCTGATGAACAAGTACCTCGAAGGTGAAGAACTCACCAACGCGGAAATCAAGGCCGCTCTGCGTCAGCGTACTATCGCTGGTGAGATCGTCTTGGCTGTTTGTGGTTCTTCCTTCAAGAACAAGGGTGTTCCCCTGGTTCTCGACGCCGTTATCGACTACCTGCCTGCTCCAACCGACATTCCTGCTATCAAGGGTACCAACCCTGATAACGAGGAAGAAGAGATGGAGCGTCACGCCGATGACAGCGAGCCGTTCTCGGCTCTGGCGTTCAAGATCGCAACCGACCCATTCGTGGGTACCTTGACTTTCGTCCGCGTTTACTCGGGCGTGTTGGCCTCCGGCGACGGCGTGATCAACTCGGTTAAAGGTAAGAAAGAGCGCGTGGGTCGTATGGTGCAAATGCACGCAAACGCCCGTGAAGAGATCAAGGAAGTGCGCGCTGGTGACATCGCGGCCCTGATCGGCATGAAGGACGTCACCACTGGTGAAACTTTGTGCGACGCTGCTAAGCCAATCATCCTAGTTCGTATGGACTTCCCGGAGCCGGTTATTTCGGTTGCCGTAGAGCCTAAGACCAAGGATGACCAGGAAAAAATGGGTATCGCTCTGGGCAAACTTGCTCAGGAAGATCCATCTTTCCGCGTCAAGACTGATGAAGAGACTGGTCAAACGATCATCTCCGGCATGGGCGAGTTGCACCTGGACATCCTGGTTGACCGGATGCGCCGTGAGTTCAACGTCGAAGCCAACATCGGTAAGCCTCAGGTTTCCTATCGTGAGCGCATCACGAAGAACTGTGAAATCGAAGGCAAGTTCGTTCGTCAGTCCGGCGGTCGTGGTCAGTTCGGTCACTGCTGGATCCGTTTTGCTCCTGCTGACGAAGGTCAGGAAGGTCTGCAATTCGTGAACGAAGTAGTAGGTGGTGTTGTTCCTAAGGAATACATCCCTGCTATCCAGAAGGGTATCGAAGAGCAGATGAAGAACGGTGTTGTCGCCGGCTATCCGCTGATCGGCCTGAAAGCAACCGTTTTTGACGGTTCTTACCACGACGTCGACTCCAACGAGATGGCGTTCAAGGTGGCTGCTTCCATGGCAACCAAGCAACTGGCCCAGAAGGGCGGTGGTGAGTTGCTTGAGCCAATCATGGCGGTAGAAGTTGTTACACCTGAAGACTATATGGGTGATGTCATGGGCGACCTTAACCGTCGTCGCGGCATGATCTTGGGTATGGAAGACACGGTTTCCGGCAAAGTGATTCGCGCCGAGGTTCCGTTGGGTGAGATGTTCGGTTATGCGACCGACGTTCGCTCCATGTCCCAGGGTCGCGCAAGCTACTCTATGGAATTCAAAAAATACAACACAGCTCCGGCGCACATCGCTGAAACTGTATCCAAAAAACAAGGCTGATTCAGTCCTTTAGGCAAGGAGTTAATTGTCGTGGCTAAAGAAAAATTTGATCGTTCCCTACCGCACGTCAACGTTGGCACCATCGGTCACGTTGACCACGGTAAAACCACTCTGACTGCTGCTCTGACTCGCGTTTGCTCCGAAGTATTCGGTTCCGCAATCGTTGATTTCGATAAAATCGACAGCGCACCAGAAGAAAAAGCTCGTGGTATCACCATCAACACCGCGCACGTCGAGTACAACTCGAAGATTCGTCACTACGCTCACGTTGACTGCCCAGGTCACGCTGACTATGTGAAGAACATGATCACTGGTGCTGCCCAGATGGACGGCGCGATCCTGGTTTGCTCGGCCGCTGATGGTCCGATGCCACAGACCCGTGAGCACATCCTGCTGTCCCGTCAGGTAGGCGTTCCGTACATCGTGGTTTTCCTGAACAAGGCTGACCTGGTAGACGACGCTGAGCTGCTGGAACTGGTTGAGATGGAAGTGCGCGATCTGCTGAGCACTTACGACTTCCCAGGCGACGACACTCCGATCATCATCGGTTCTGCTCGTATGGCGCTGGAAGGCAAAGACGACAACGAAATGGGCACCACTGCCGTTCGTAAACTGGTTGAAACTCTGGACAGCTACATCCCAGAACCAGTTCGTCTGACCGACAAGCCATTCCTGATGCCAATCGAAGACGTATTCTCGATCTCGGGTCGCGGTACTGTTGTGACTGGTCGTATCGAGCGTGGTATCGTTCGCGTTCAAGACCCACTGGAAATCGTTGGTCTGCGTGACACCACCGTTACCACTTGCACCGGTGTTGAAATGTTCCGCAAGCTGCTCGACGAAGGTCGTGCTGGCGAGAACTGCGGCGTACTGCTGCGCGGCACCAAGCGTGATGACGTTGAACGTGGTCAGGTTCTGGTTAAGCCAGGTACCGTTAAGCCGCACACCAAGTTCACCGCAGAAGTTTACGTTCTGAGCAAGGAAGAAGGCGGTCGTCACACTCCGTTCTTCAAAGGCTACCGTCCACAGTTCTACTTCCGTACTACTGACGTGACTGGTAACTGCGAACTGCCAGAAGGCGTTGAAATGGTAATGCCAGGCGATAACATTCAAATGACTGTTACCCTGATCAAAACCATCGCAATGGAAGACGGTCTGCGCTTCGCTATCCGTGAAGGCGGCCGTACCGTTGGTGCTGGCGTTGTAGCTAAAATCATCGAGTAAGCTCTTTTTTGAGTTAGCTTCGAGGTTTTGAAAAAGCCCCCGCTCAGCGGGGGCTTTTTTTATTGGGTTGACACCTATCTGGGGCGTCTATAGAATTGCGCCTCCTTTTAACGGGCGTATTGCGCTCGCTGGGAATAGCAGCCGGAGTCTGAAATCCAATGCAAAATCAGCAAATCCGTATCAGGTTGAAGGCTTTTGACCATCGCCTGATCGACCAATCCACCCAGGAAATCGTGGAAACCGCGAAACGTACTGGTGCTCAAGTGCGTGGTCCAATTCCACTGCCTACCCGTAAAGAGCGGTTCACCGTTCTGGTCTCCCCGCACGTCAACAAAGACGCGCGTGACCAGTACGAGATCCGTACTCATAAGCGCGTACTGGACATCGTCCAGCCAACGGATAAAACCGTTGATGCACTTATGAAGCTTGATCTGGCGGCCGGTGTGGAAGTACAGATCAGCCTCGGCTAAGACTTGGGTCTTAGTCGTGTAACGCTCTGAAATGGGCGGCCATAGCGGGTGAAAGCCCCGTACACTCATGAGGTTTACAACATGACTATTGGTGTAGTCGGTCGTAAATGCGGTATGACCCGTATTTTCACCGAAGAAGGTGTCTCCATTCCGGTCACGGTCATTGAGATCGAACCGAATCGCGTCACCCAGTTCAAAACTGAAGAAACCGATGGCTATCGTGCAGTGCAAGTCACTGTCGGCGAGCGTCGTGCTTCGCGCGTGACTGCTGCTCAAGCAGGTCACTTCGCTAAAGCAAACGTTTCAGCTGGTCGCACTGTTATGGAGTTCCGTCTTGAAGAAGGCGACTACCAGGCTGGCGATCTGATCAACGCTGAAATCTTCGCCGCTGGTCAACTGGTTGATGTAACCGGTCAGTCCAAGGGTAAAGGCTTCCAGGGTACGATCAAGCGTTGGAATTTCCGTGGCCAAGACAACACTCACGGTAACTCCGTTTCCCACCGCGTCCCGGGCTCTATTGGCCAGTGCCAGACTCCTGGTCGTGTATTCAAGGGCAAAAAAATGTCCGGTCATATGGGCGCTGAGCGCGTGACCGTGCAGTCCCTCGAAGTAGTGCGCGTCGACGCTGAACGCAATCTGTTGTTGGTCAAGGGTGCTGTTCCTGGCGCTACTGGCGGCAACCTGGTTGTACGTCCAGCGGCCAAGGCTCGCGGTTAAGGGGAAGCTGACATGCAATTAAATGTAAATGACGCTCAAGCGATCGAAGTTTCCGAACTGACATTTGGCGGCGAATTCAACGAGACGCTCGTTCACCAAGCAGTCGTGGCCTACATGGCCGGCGGCCGTCAAGGTAGCAAGCAGCAAAAGACCCGTTCCGACGTTCGTGGTGGCGGTAAGCGCCCTTGGCGTCAGAAAGGTACTGGCCGTGCTCGTGCCGGTACTATCCGTAGCCCAATCTGGCGCGGCGGCGGTACCACTTTCGCAGCTCGTCCGCAGGATCACACTCAGAAGCTCAACAAGAAGATGTACCGCGCAGCACTGCGCTCCATCCTTGCTGAACTCGTGCGTACTGATCGTCTGGTCGTGGTTCAGGACTTCGCTGTTGAAGCACCGAAAACCAAAGATCTGCTGAACAAGCTGAACGGCATGGGCCTGACTGACGTCTTGATCGTGTCTGAAGCTGTTGATCAGAACCTGTACCTGGCTGCTCGCAACCTGCCACACGTTGATGTACGTGACGTGCAAGGTTCCGATCCAGTTAGTCTGATCGCATACGACAAGGTGTTGATCACCGTGTCGGCCGTGAAGAAATTCGAGGAGCTGCTGGGATGAACCAGGAACGCGTATTTAAAGTTCTGCTTGGCCCGCACGTTTCCGAAAAGGCTACGGTTCTGGCTGACAAGAAAGGCCAGTTCGTTTTCAAGGTTGCAACTGACGCAACCAAGCTGGAAATCAAGAAGGCCGTCGAAAGCCTGTTCAGCGTGAAAGTAGAGCGTGTTACTACCCTGAATGTTCTGGGTAAGAGCAAGCGCACTGCTCGCGGTCTGGGCAAGCGTAATGACTGGAAGAAGGCAGTTATCTCCCTTCAGCCAGGCCAAGATCTCGATTTCAGCAGCAGTGCTGAGTAAGGAAGGGGTGCATCATGGCAATCGTTAAATGCAAACCGACTTCCCCTGGCCGCCGTTTTGTGGTCAAGGTGGTCAACCAGGAGCTGCATAAAGGCGCTCCTCACGCACCGCTGCTCGAGAAGAAATCGAAGACTGGTGGTCGTAACAACAATGGTCGCATTACCACTCGTCACATCGGTGGTGGCCATAAACAGCATTATCGTCTGGTCGACTTCCGTCGCAACGACAAAGATGGCATCGCTGCCACTGTCGAGCGTATCGAATACGATCCAAACCGTACTGCTCACATCGCTCTGCTGCTGTACGCAGATGGCGAGCGTCGCTACATCATCGCCCCTAAAGGCGTGAGTGCTGGTGACCAGCTGATCGCAGGTGCTCTGGCACCGATCAAGCCGGGCAACGCTCTGCAACTGCGTAACATTCCAGTTGGTAGCACCGTACACGGCATCGAATTGAAGCCAGGTAAAGGCGCGCAAATCGCTCGTTCCGCTGGTGCTTCGGCTCAGCTGATCGCTCGTGAAGGTGTCTACGTGACCCTGCGTCTGCGTTCTGGTGAGATGCGTAAAGTGCTGGCTGAATGCCGCGCGACCCTGGGTGAAGTCTCGAACTCCGAGCACAGCCTGCGTTCGCTGGGTAAAGCTGGTGCCAAACGCTGGCGTGGCGTTCGCCCAACCGTTCGTGGTGTTGCCATGAACCCGGTTGACCACCCACACGGTGGTGGTGAAGGTCGTACCTCTGGTGGTCGTCATCCGGTATCGCCATGGGGCTTCCCGACTAAGGGCGCGAAGACTCGTGGTAATAAGCGTACCGACAAAATGATCGTCCGTCGTCGCAAGTAAATAGAGGGATACGACAGTGCCACGTTCTCTGAAAAAAGGTCCTTTTATTGATCTTCACCTACTGAAGAAGATCGAAGTGGCGGCGGAAAAGAACGATCGCAAACCAGTTAAGACCTGGTCGCGTCGTTCGATGATCCTGCCACAAATGGTCGGTCTGACCATCGCAGTACACAACGGTCGTCAACACGTCCCAGTTCTCGTTAACGAAGACATGGTCGGCCACAAACTAGGCGAGTTTGCCGGTACCCGCACTTATCGTGGGCACGTGGCAGACAAGAAAGCCAAGCGTTAAGGGGTAAGGAAATGGAAGTAGCCGCTAAGTTGTCGGGCGCTCGAATCTCCGCCCAGAAAGCCCGCTTGGTCGCCGACCAGATCCGCGGGAAGAAGGTGGGCGAAGCGCTCAACCTGTTGGCTTTCAGCAGTAAGAAAGCCGCCGAGATCATGAAGAAAGTGCTGGAGTCGGCCGTAGCCAACGCCGAGCATAACGAAGGCGCAGACGTTGATGACCTGAAGGTCAGCACCGTTTTCGTCAACGAAGGGCGTTCGCTGAAGCGTATCATGCCGCGTGCCAAAGGCCGTGCTGATCGCATCGTCAAGCGGTCTTGCCATATCACTGTCAAGGTTGCTGACAAGTAACGGAGTCGAAGAGATGGGTCAGAAAGTACATCCCATTGGCATTCGCCTGGGAATCGTCAAGGAGCACACCTCCGTCTGGTACGCAGACGGTCGGACTTATGCGGACTATTTGTTCGCTGATCTGAAGGTGCGTGAGTATCTCCAAGACAAACTAAAAAGCGCGTCCGTAAGCCGTATCGATATCCATCGTCCGGCACAAACTGCACGTATCACCATCCACACCGCTCGTCCAGGTATCGTTATCGGGAAGAAAGGTGAAGATGTTGAGAAACTGCGTCAGGACCTGACCAAGCAAATGGGTGTGCCTGTGCACATCAATATCGAAGAGATCCGCAAGCCGGAGCTCGACGGTATGCTGGTTGCGCAGAGCGTAGCTCAGCAGCTGGAGCGTCGCGTCATGTTCCGTCGCGCTATGAAGCGCGCCGTACAGAACGCCATGCGTATTGGTGCCAAAGGCATCAAAATCCAAGTGAGCGGTCGTCTCGGCGGTGCTGAAATCGCACGTACTGAATGGTATCGCGAAGGTCGTGTGCCACTGCACACCCTGCGTGCCGACATCGACTATGCCAACTACGAAGCTCACACCACTTATGGTGTGATCGGTGTAAAGGTTTGGATCTTCAAAGGCGAAGTAATTGGTGGTCGCCAAGAAGAACTGAAACCACAAGCACCAGCGCCTCGTAAAAAAGCTGCTAAGTAAGGGGTACGCCAAATGTTGCAACCAAAGCGTACGAAGTTCCGCAAGCAGATGACAGGCCACAACCGTGGTCTGGCTCAGCGCGGTAGCAAAGTCAGCTTCGGCGAATTCGCGCTGAAGTCTGTAGCTCGTGGTCGTCTCACCGCTCGTCAGATCGAGTCAGCGCGTCGTGCTCTGACCCGTCACGTAAAACGTGGCGGCAAGATCTGGATCCGTGTATTCCCGGACAAGCCGATCTCCAAAAAGCCCCTCGAAGTTCGGATGGGTAAAGGTAAGGGTAACGTGGAATACTGGGTAGCCCAGATTCAGCCAGGCAAAGTCCTGTATGAAATCGAGGGTGTAACTGAAGAGCTGGCGCGTGAGGCTTTTGCCCTGGCTGCTGCAAAGCTGCCGCTCGCCACCGCCTTTGTTAAACGGACGGTGATGTGATGAAAGCGAATGAACTTCGTGAAAAATCCGCACAGCAGCTGAACGAGCAACTGCTCGGCCTGCTGCGCGACCAGTTCAATCTGCGCATGCAGAAAGCAACTGGCCAGTTGGGGCAGTCTCATCTGCTCTCGCAAGTTAAGCGTGACATCGCTCGCGTGAAGACTGTGCTCAACCAGCAGGCAGGTAAGTGATCATGGCTGAAGCCGAAAAGACTGTCCGTACGCTGACTGGCCGTGTTGTCAGCGACAAGATGGACAAAACCATCACCGTTTTGATCGAGCGTCGCGTTAAGCACCCGATCTACGGTAAATATGTTAAGCGTTCGACTAAGCTGCACGCGCACGACGAAACCAACCAGTGCCACATCGGCGACAAAGTCACTATTCGTGAAACTCGTCCGCTGGCCAAGACCAAGTCTTGGGCACTGGTTGATGTTCTCGAACGCGCTGTGGAAGTCTAAGGACTAGGGGTCGGAGAAATTATATGATTCAGACTCAATCCATGCTCGATGTGGCCGATAACAGCGGCGCTCGCCGTGTTATGTGCATCAAGGTGCTGGGTGGCTCCCATCGTCGTTACGCTGGTATCGGTGACATCATCAAAGTTACCGTGAAGGAAGCAATTCCTCGCGGTAAAGTGAAAAAAGGCCAAGTGATGACTGCTGTTGTAGTCCGCACTCGTCACGGCGTTCGCCGTGCAGATGGCTCCATTATCCGCTTTGATGGCAACGCTGCTGTTCTTCTGAACAACAAGCAAGAGCCGATCGGCACCCGTATCTTTGGGCCAGTGACCCGTGAACTTCGTACTGAGAAGTTCATGAAGATCGTCTCGCTCGCCCCAGAAGTGCTGTAAGGAGATCCGACATGCAAAAGATTCGTCGTGACGACGAGATCATCGTGATCGCCGGCAAAGACAAAGGTAAGCGCGGTAAGGTGCTGAAGGTTCTCGCTGACGACCGTCTGGTCGTCGGTGGTCTGAACCTGGTCAAGCGTCATACCAAGCCTAACCCTATGTCGGGCGTACAAGGCGGTATCGTCGAGAAAGAAGCGCCACTGCACGCTTCTAACGTCGCCATCTTCAACGGCGAAACCAACAAGGCTGACCGCGTTGGTTTCAAAGTAGAAGACGGTAAGAAAATTCGTGTCTTCAAGTCGACCCAAAAAGCGGTTGATGCTTGAACACTGCTAGGTAGATAAGACCATGGCACGACTACAAGAGATTTACCGGAAGGAAATCGCCCCCAAGCTTAAGGAAGAACTTAAGCTCGGGAACGTGATGGAAGTTCCGCGCGTTACCAAAATCACCCTGAACATGGGTCTGGGCGAAGCGATCGGCGACAAAAAAGTCATCGAGCACGCTGTTGCTGACCTGGAAAAGATCACCGGTCAAAAAGTCGTTGTGACTTACGCTCGGAAATCCATCGCTGGCTTTAAAGTCCGTGAAGGTTGGCCGATCGGCGTCAAAGTGACTCTGCGCCGTGAGCGTATGTACGAATTCCTGGATCGTCTGCTGTCGATCTCCCTGCCTCGGGTCCGCGACTTCCGCGGCCTGAATGCCAAGTCCTTCGATGGTCGTGGTAACTACAGCATGGGCGTGAAAGAGCAGATCATCTTCCCGGAAATCGACTACGACAAGATCGATGCTCTCCGCGGTCTGGACATCACCCTGACCACCACTGCCAAGAACGATGATGAAGGTCGCGCCCTGTTGCGTGCTTTCAAATTCCCGTTCCGCAACTGATTGGAGTAGGACCATGGCCAAGATGAGCATGAAAAACCGCGAGCTGAAACGTCAGCTCACGGTTGCCAAGTACGCCAAGAAGCGTGCAGCACTGAAAGCAATCATCGTTGATCTGAACGCAAGTCCAGAAGCACGTTGGGAAGCCACAGTAGCTCTGCAGAAGCAGCCACGTGACGCAAGCGCCTCGCGCATGCGTAACCGCTGCCGCCTGACCGGTCGTCCACACGGCGTTTACCGCAAGTTCGGCCTCGGCCGTAACAAACTGCGTGAAGCGGCAATGCGTGGTGACGTACCAGGTCTGGTTAAAGCCAGCTGGTAAGTACTTTCAAAGTCCGGACGGTCTGAATCGCAAGATACTGACCGCCGGTACCTTGAATCTGGAACAAGCCCCTTTTGGGGCTTGTTTCATTTCCGGAGTGTGTCTAGAATACCCGGCTCGCCTGAGCCCGTGTTTTCTATGCCCGGAGATACTCAGCGACATATGTAGCCGCAAGGCTAATTTTTTTGTATTAGGAGCGTCTAGCCCATGAGTATGCAGGACCCGTTAGCGGACATGCTAACTCGTATCCGTAATGCCCAGATGGCTGAAAAGTCCGTCGTAAGCATGCCATCTTCCACGTTGAAGGTAGCTGTTGCCAAAGTCCTGAAAGACGAAGGCTACATTGCGGGTTATCAGATCAGCAGCGAAATCAAACCACTGCTGTCCATCGAGCTGAAGTACTTCGAAGGCCGTCCGGTCATCGAGGAAGTGAAGCGCGTTAGCCGTCCAGGCCTGCGTCAGTACAAGTCCGTTGAAGATCTGCCGAAAGTTCGTGGCGGTCTTGGCGTGTCTATCGTCTCCACCAACAAAGGTGTGATGACGGATCGTGCTGCGCGCGCTGCCGGTGTCGGCGGCGAAGTTCTTTGCACTGTGTTCTAAGGGGGGATAAGCATGTCTCGCGTCGCTAAGAACCCCGTTAAGCTGCCAGCCGGTGTCGAAGTAAAATTCGCAGGCCAACAGCTTTCGGTGAAGGGTGCCAAGGGTACTCTTGAACTGAACATCCATTCGTCCGTTGAGATCGTTGAAGAAGCTGGTGAGCTGCGTTTCGCTGCTCGCAATGGCGATCAACAAACTCGCGCAATGGCCGGTACCACGCGTGCGTTGGTAAACAACATGGTCCAAGGCGTAAGCCAAGGCTTCGAGCGTAAGCTCCAGCTGGTCGGTGTTGGTTACAAAGCGCAAGCAAAAGGCACGGTTTTGAACCTGGCCCTTGGCTTCTCGCACCCAGTGGATTACGAACTGCCGGAAGGCATCACCGCTGAGACCCCTAGCCAAACCGATATCCTGATCAAGGGCATCGATAAGCAGCTGGTAGGTCAGGTGGCCGCTGAGATCCGCGACTTCCGTCCACCAGAGCCGTACAAAGGCAAAGGTGTGCGCTACGCGGACGAAGTCGTCCGTCGTAAAGAAGCCAAGAAGAAGTAGGGCATAGCAA
Source organism: Pseudomonas sp. PSPC2-3 (assembly GCF_049898265.1). Taxonomy (NCBI): domain Bacteria; kingdom Pseudomonadati; phylum Pseudomonadota; class Gammaproteobacteria; order Pseudomonadales; family Pseudomonadaceae; genus Pseudomonas; species Pseudomonas sp. PSPC2-3. The sequence goes on from NZ_JAFCXJ010000009.1 coordinate 27,405, forward strand.
ATGACCGACAAAAAAGTTACTCGACTGCGTCGCGCTCGCAAAGCACGCCTGAAAATGCACGAACTCGAAGTCGTGCGTCTCTGCGTGTTCCGCTCGTCGCAGCACATCTACGCCCAGGTCATCTCGGCCGACGGCAACAAAGTCCTGGCAAGCGCCTCGACTTTGGATAAAGAACTGCGTGATGGTGCCACCGGCAACATCGACGCGGCCACTAAGGTTGGCCAGCTGGTCGCTACGCGTGCTAAAGCCGCTGGCGTCTCGCAGGTGGCTTTCGACCGCTCTGGCTTCAAGTATCACGGTCGCGTCAAGGCGCTGGCTGATGCTGCTCGTGAAGCTGGGCTGGAGTTCTAAGTTATGTCAAATAACGACCAAAAGCGCGACGAAGGCTACATTGAGAAGCTGGTTCAAGTTAACCGCGTAGCCAAAACCGTTAAAGGCGGCCGTATCTTCACTTTCACCGCGTTGACCGTGGTGGGTGATGGTAAAGGGCGCGTTGGCTTCGGCCGTGGCAAGTCACGTGAAGTGCCTGCTGCGATCCAGAAGGCAATGGAAGCTGCTCGTCGCAACATGATCCAAGTTGATCTGAACGGCACCACTCTGCAGTACGCAATGAAGTCCGCCCATGGCGCTTCGAAGGTGTACATGCAGCCTGCTTCTGAAGGTACCGGTATCATCGCTGGCGGCGCTATGCGTGCTGTCCTCGAAGTTGCTGGCGTTCAGAACGTTCTGGCCAAGTGCTACGGCTCGACTAACCCAGTAAACGTGGTTCACGCCACTTTCAAGGGTTTGAAAGCAATGCAGTCTCCTGAATCCATTGCCGCCAAGCGTGGCAAAAGCGTCAAGGAGATCTTCTGATCATGGCTACCGTTAAAGTAACGCTGATCAAAAGCATGACCGGCCGCATCCCTAACCACAAATTGTGCGTTAAGGGTTTGGGTCTGCGTCGCATCGGTCACACTGTAGAAGTCCAGGATACTCCCGAGAATCGCGGGATGATCAACAAGGCTTACTACATGCTGCGTGTCGAGGGTTAATCGATGAAACTCAATGATCTGAGTCCAGCGCCGGGTTCCCGTCGCGAAAAGCATCGTCCGGGCCGTGGTATCGGTAGCGGTTTGGGTAAGACTGGTGGCCGTGGCCACAAAGGTCAAACCTCCCGCTCCGGTGGCACCATTGCTCCAGGCTTTGAAGGCGGTCAACAGCCGCTGCATCGTCGCCTGCCTAAGTTCGGTTTCGTATCCCTGAAGGCCATGGACCGCGCAGAAGTGCGTCTGTCCGAGCTGGCTAAAGTGGAAGGCGACATCGTTACTGTGCAGACCCTGAAAGATGCCAACGTGATCAACGTCAACGTACAGCGTGTGAAAATCATGCTGTCCGGTGAAGTGACTCGCGCTGTCACTATCGGCAAGGGAATCGGCGCCACCAAAGGTGCGCGTTCGGCTATCGAAGCAGCTGGCGGCAAGTTCGAGGAATAAATGGCTAAGCAAGGTGCTCTCTCAGCGCTCGGCAAAGGCGGTATGTCTGAACTTTGGGCTCGTCTGCGTTTTCTGTTCCTGGCGATTATCGTCTACCGAATAGGCGCACACATCCCGGTTCCAGGTATCAACCCGGACCGACTCGCAGACCTGTTTCGACAGAATGAGGGGACCATTCTTAGCTTGTTCAACATGTTTTCCGGCGGCGCGCTGGAACGGATGAGCATCTTTGCACTGGGGATCATGCCGTACATTTCGGCATCGATCATCATGCAACTGATGACCGCCGTCAGCCCGCAGCTGGAGCAGTTGAAGAAGGAAGGTGAAGCTGGCCGTCGCAAGATTAGCCAGTACACCCGCTACGGCACTGTCATCCTCGCCCTGGTTCAAGCTATCGGCATGTCCGTTGGCCTGGCGGGGCAGGGTGTTGCGTTCACTGGTGACTTTGGCTTCCATTTCGTCGCGGTATCCACGTTTGTGGCTGGTGCGATGTTCATGATGTGGCTGGGTGAGCAGATTACTGAGCGTGGTGTTGGTAACGGTATCTCGATGTTGATTTTCGCAGGTATCGTCGCCGGTCTTCCGAGAGCGATCGGGCAGTCTTTCGAGTCTGCACGTCAGGGTGATATCAACATTTTCGCCCTGGTTGCCATCGGTTTGCTGGCAGTAGCGATTATCGGTTTTGTGGTGTTCATTGAGCGTGGCCAGCGTCGTATTGCTGTTCACTACGCCAAGCGTCAGCAGGGCCGCAAGGTCTTTGCCGCGCAGACCAGCCACTTGCCGCTGAAAGTGAATATGGCCGGTGTTATTCCGGCGATTTTCGCGAGCAGCATCTTGCTGTTTCCGGCTTCGTTGGGTACCTGGTTTGGTCAGTCTGAAAACATGGGCTGGCTGCAGGACCTCTCTCAGTCGATCGCTCCTGGTCAGCCGTTGAATATTCTGCTGTTTAGTGCAGGGATTATTTTCTTCTGCTTCTTCTATACGGCGTTGATGTTCAATCCGAAAGACGTAGCGGAAAACCTGAAGAAGTCCGGTGCCTTTATTCCGGGCATCCGTCCAGGTGAGCAGTCTGCACGCTACATTGATGGCGTTCTGACTCGTTTGACCCTGTTCGGTGCTCTATATATGACGGCCGTGTGCTTGTTGCCCCAGTTCCTGGTGGTTGCAGCAAACGTTCCGTTCTACCTTGGCGGGACCTCGTTGCTGATCGTGGTCGTGGTTGTGATGGACTTCATGTCCCAAGTACAATCGCACCTCGTTTCGCACCAGTACGAATCCCTGATGAAGAAAGCCAACCTGAAGGGTTACGGCAGCGGCATGTTGCGCTGAGTACCCATAAGGTTCGAGGAGTTGGTGATGAAAGTTCGTGCATCGGTGAAAAAGCTGTGCCGTAACTGCAAGATTATTCGCCGCGAAGGTGTTGTTCGAGTAATTTGCAGCGCGGAACCGCGTCACAAACAGCGCCAAGGCTGAGTGTGATCCGCTTGAAGCCCGGCAGCTAGTGCGCTGCCGGGTTGATTATTTGTTATTACAGCGATATTATCTCGCGCCCTATTTCTTGGCTTCCGGGGCGTAGGTAGCTGTCAATTGGAGTCCCACTGAATGGCCCGTATTGCAGGCGTTAACATTCCAGATAACAAGCACACTGTTATCTCGCTGACCTACATCTATGGTGTTGGTCGCACTACTGCGCAGAAAATTTGCGCGGTCGCTGGGGTAAACCCAGCCGCTAAGATCAAGGATCTGAGCGACGAGCAGGTTGAATTGCTGCGTGGCGAAGTGGCGAAGTTCACCACTGAAGGTGACCTGCGTCGCGAAATCAACATGAAAATCAAGCGTTTGATGGACCTCGGTTGCTATCGCGGTCTGCGTCATCGTCGTGGTCTTCCAGTACGCGGTCAGCGTACCAAGACTAACGCGCGTACCCGTAAAGGTCCGCGTAAGCCGATCCGCAAGTAATCGCCCCCGCGAATCGACAGGAAAATTATCATGGCAAAACCTGCTGCTCGTCCTCGTAAAAAAGTTAAAAAGACAGTGGTTGATGGCATCGCCCACATCCATGCTTCTTTTAACAACACCATCGTGACCATCACCGACCGTCAAGGTAACGCGCTTTCTTGGGCTACCTCCGGTGGTTCGGGTTTCCGCGGTTCCCGCAAGTCCACCCCGTTCGCTGCTCAAGTAGCTGCTGAACGTGCTGGTCAAGCTGCGCTGGAATACGGCCTGAAAAACCTCGACGTTAACGTCAAAGGTCCAGGTCCAGGTCGTGAGTCCGCTGTCCGTGCTTTGAACGGCTGTGGCTATAAGATCGCCAGCATCACCGACGTGACGCCAATCCCGCACAACGGGTGCCGTCCGCCGAAGAAGCGCCGCGTGTAATCCAGGAGATTGTAAAGAATGGCTCGTTACATTGGTCCAAAATGCAAACTCGCTCGTCGCGAAGGCACCGATCTCTTCCTGAAGAGCGGCGTGCGCGCGATCGAATCGAAGTGCAACATTGAAGCAGCACCTGGTATCCACGGCCAACGCCGCGGTCGCCAGTCCGATTACGGCACCCAACTGCGTGAAAAGCAGAAGGTCCGTCGTATCTACGGCGTTCTCGAGCGTCAGTTCAGCGGCTACTACAAAGAAGCTGCTGGCAAGAAAGGTGCAACCGGTGAAAACCTGCTGCAACTGCTCGAATGCCGTCTGGACAACGTTGTATACCGTATGGGCTTTGGTTCTACTCGTGCCGAATCCCGTCAGCTGGTATCGCACAAGTCGATCAGCGTTAACGGCCAGACCGTAAACGTTCCGTCCTACCAGGTTCGTGCTGGTGACGTGGTCGCTGTTCGCGAGAAAGCAAAAAACCAACTTCGCATTGTCCAAGCTCTCGATCTGTGTGCCCAACGTGGCCGCGTAGAATGGGTAGAAGTAGACACTGAGAAGAAGTCGGGCGTTTTCAAGAACGTTCCAGCTCGCAGTGATCTGTCCGCCGACATCAACGAAAGCCTGATTGTCGAGCTCTACTCCAAGTAAGGGCTAGAAAATAGGTGCATCCATGCAGATTTCGGTAAATGAGTTCCTGACACCCCGCCACATTGATGTGCAGGTTGTCAGTCCAACCCGCGCCAAAATCACACTCGAGCCTCTCGAGCGTGGTTTTGGCCACACCCTGGGCAACGCGCTGCGCCGCATCCTGTTGTCCTCAATGCCCGGCTGTGCAGTAGTCGAGGCCGAGATTGACGGTGTGCTCCACGAGTACAGCGCCATCGAAGGTGTACAGGAAGACGTAATTGAAATCCTGTTGAACCTTAAAGGTCTGGCTATCAAGCTGCACGGCCGTGACGAAGTTACGCTGACCTTGTCGAAGAAGGGTTCGGGGGTGGTTACCGCTGCCGATATTCAGCTGGATCATGATGTCGAGATCGTTAACCCCGATCACGTAATCGCTAACCTGGCGTCTAACGGCGCCCTGAACATGAAGCTCACTGTAGCTCGTGGTCGTGGTTATGAACCGGCCGACTCGCGTCAGAGCGATGAAGACGAAAGCCGCAGCATTGGTCGCTTGCAGCTTGACTCTTCGTTCAGCCCGGTTCGCCGTATCGCATACGTGGTGGAAAACGCCCGTGTCGAGCAGCGTACTAACCTGGACAAGCTGGTTATTGATCTGGAAACCAACGGTACTCTGGACCCTGAAGAGGCAATCCGTCGCGCTGCAACCATTCTGCAACAGCAGTTGGCTGCGTTCGTCGACCTCAAAGGCGACAGCGAACCAGTGGTAATCGAGCAGGAAGACGAGATCGATCCGATCCTGCTTCGCCCGGTTGACGATCTGGAACTGACTGTACGTTCGGCTAACTGCCTTAAGGCGGAAAACATTTACTACATCGGCGACCTGATTCAGCGTACCGAAGTAGAACTGTTGAAGACTCCGAACCTGGGCAAGAAATCCTTGACTGAAATCAAGGACGTTCTGGCCTCCCGCGGTCTGTCCCTCGGCATGCGCCTCGACAACTGGCCGCCTGCAAGTCTTAAGAAGGACGACAAGGCGACTGCCTGATCGTCGTAATCACCGAACGTGAGTTTGGTAAGGAATGAACCATGCGTCATCGTAAAAGTGGACGTCACCTGAGCCGTACCAGCTCGCACCGTAAGGCCATGTTCCAAAACATGGCGGTGTCGCTGTTCGAGCACGAGCTGATCAAAACTACACTGCCGAAAGCTAAAGAACTGCGTCGCGTTGCTGAGCCGCTGATCACTTTGGCTAAGACAGACAGCCTGGCTAACCGCCGTCTGGCCTTCGACCGTACTCGTTCGAAAGCTATCGTTGGTAAGCTCTTCAACGACCTGGGCAAGCGTTACGCTACCCGTGAGGGTGGCTACCTGCGCATCCTCAAGTGCGGTTTCCGCGCTGGCGACAACGCGCCTATGGCGTATGTCGAGTTGGTTGATCGTGCTACTGCCGGCGAAGCTGTAAGCGCCGAGTAAGACGACAGTCTGTAACGAAGAACCGGGCCTAGCGCCCGGTTTTTTGTGCGCGTAAGAAAAGCGCCATGGATACAAGCGTGCATCGATCTGGCCGCGGCATTATGGGCGTCGGGTGTATTGGTAGTAATTTTCTATTGATGTCCACAATTTAATGAATTTGTAGACGTCATGTTGATGATCAATACTCACTGCAAGCCGATTAGCCGGCAGTTCCAAGTCCGACCTGAGGAAGATTGAACATGAGCCAGAACAAAATTCTTACCACCGCCAGCGGCGCTCCCGTGGCGGATAACCAGAACTCCCGTTCCGCCGGCCCGCGTGGCCCGTTGTTGCTCGATGATTTTCACCTGATCGAGAAGCTCGCTCACTTCAACCGCGAAAACATCCCTGAGCGTCGCGTACACGCCAAAGGTTCGGGTGCTTACGGCACGTTCACCGTCACCCGGGACATTACTCAGTACACCAGCGCCAAGCTGTTCGAGGCCGTTGGTAAACAAACGCCGACCTTTCTGCGTTTCTCCACGGTCGGTGGCGAACGTGGTTCGGCGGATACCGAGCGCGACCCTCGTGGCTTTGCCTTGAAGTTCTACACCGAAGAAGGCAACTGGGACATCGTCGGTAACAACACCCCGGTGTTCTTCATCCGCGACCCACTCAAGTTCCCTGATTTCATCCACACTCAAAAACGCCTGCCGCAAAGCAATCTGAAAAGCGCGCAGATGATGTGGGATTTCTGGTCGCACTCCCCGGAGGCGCTGCACCAGGTCACCATCCTGTTTTCGGACCGTGGTATCCCTGACGGTTACCGCCACATGCACGGCTTCGGTAGCCACACCTACAGCTTGATCAACGCCAAGGGCGAGCGGCACTGGGTGAAGTGGCACTACAAGACCAAGCAAGGCATCAAGAACCTGGCACCGGCCGAGGCGGCACGTTTGGCCGGTACCGACCCTGATTACGCACAGCGCGATCTGTTTGGTGCGATCGAGCGCGGGGATTTCCCGAAATGGCGCGTCTGCATTCAGATCATGACCGAGGCCCAGGCCAACGCACATTACGAGAACCCCTTTGACGTGACCAAAACCTGGTCGCAGAAGGAGTTCCCGCTGATCGAAGTCGGTGAACTGGAGCTCAACCGTAATCCGCAGAACTACTTCGCCGAAGTGGAACAAGCGGCGTTCGGCCCGAGCAACATGGTCCCGGGTGTTGGCCTGTCGCCGGACCGCATGCTGCAAGGTCGCGTCTTCGCTTACGCAGATGCCCACCGCTACCGTATCGGCACCAACCACCAGCAATTGCCGGTGAATGCCCCACGTAGCCCGGTCAACAGCTACCAGCGTGATGGCTCGATGGCCTTCGGCAGCAACGGCGGTGGGGCGCCCAACTATGAGCCAAACAGCTACGCCGACGCGCCGAAACAAGCGCCACAGTACGCCGAGCCCGCATTGGCCCTGAGCGGTGCCGCGGATCGTTACGATCACCGCGAAGACACCGACTATTACAGCCACGCCGGTGCGCTGTTCCGCCTGATGAACGATGAGCAGAAAGCCTTGCTCACCGGCAACATCGCCGGCGCCATGGCGGGGGTTTCCAGTGATGTGGTCCAGCGTCAGTTGCAGCACTTCTTCAAAGCCGATCCGGCTTATGGAGAAGCAATCGCAAAGGCGCTGGGTGTATCGATTAACTGACTCTAAACGATAAGTAGAACCGCCCTCATTTGGGCGGTTTTTGCGTTAATTCAGCCGCTTTTCTCAGGAAATCTTCACTTTTCTGCCGTTGGCTCCGTGACCTATGGGTCAGCATGGTTCAAACTAAAGACTTTCAAGCAGGGAGATGTAGGGCGATGCAAGGTCACCCCGACGTAATCGATTACCTCAACACGTTGCTGACGGGCGAACTCGCGGCTCGTGACCAATATTTCATCCATTCGCGTATGTACGAAGACTGGGGCTTTACCGAGCTCTATGAGCGTATCAACCACGAGATGGAAGAAGAGACCCAGCACGCCGACGCACTGATGCGCCGTATCCTGATGCTCGAAGGCACGCCACGCATGCGTCCCGACGACTTGGACGTAGGCACAACGGTGCCTGAGATGCTCGCCGCTGACCTGCGCCTCGAGAACAAGGTCCGTGCCGCGCTGTGCAAGGGCATCGAGCTGTGCGAGCAGCACAACGACTATGTCACCCGTGAAATTCTGCGCGTGCAGTTGGCCGACACCGAAGAAGATCACACCTACTGGCTGGAAAAGCAGCTGGGCCTGATCAAGCTGGTCGGCCTGGAGAATTACCTGCAATCGCAGTTCTGATTCCCGGCTGTAAAAAAGCCCCTGTCACCGTTGAAGTGACAGGGGCTTTTTATTGGGCCGGATAAATCAGGCCCGGTCGCGCGCGAGCAACGGTTTCAAGTAGTAACCCGTGTGCGATTGCGGCATCTCGGAGACCTGCTCCGGTGTACCTACCGCGATGATCTGACCGCCCTTGGAACCGCCTTCCGGCCCGAGGTCGACCAGCCAGTCGGCGGTCTTGATCACATCCAGGTTGTGCTCGATCACCACCACGGTGTTGCCGTGGTCACGCAGGCGGTGCAACACATCCAGCAATTGCTGAATGTCCGCGAAGTGCAGGCCCGTGGTCGGCTCATCGAGGATATACAGGGTTTTACCGGTATCGCGCTTGGACAGCTCACGGGACAGCTTGACCCGTTGCGCTTCACCACCGGACAGCGTGGTCGCCGATTGCCCCAGCTTGATGTACGACAAGCCCACATCCATCAGCGTCTGCAGCTTGCGCGCCAACGCCGGAACCGCGTCGAAGAACACCCGCGCTTCCTCGATGGTCATCTCCAGGGTTTCGTGGATGTTCTTGCCCTTGTATTTGATCTCAAGGGTTTCGCGGTTGTAGCGCTTGCTCTTGCACACATCGCACGGCACGTAGATGTCCGGCAGGAAGTGCATCTCCACCTTGATCAAGCCATCGCCCTGGCACGCTTCGCAGCGCCCGCCCTTGACGTTGAACGAGAACCGGCCCGGCCCGTAGCCCCGCGAGCGGGATTCCGGCACGCCGGCGAACAACTCGCGAATGGGCGTGAACAGCCCGGTATAGGTCGCCGGGTTGGAGCGGGGGGTACGGCCAATCGGGCTCTGGTCGATATCGACCACTTTGTCGAGGAGCTCCAGGCCCTTGATGCTGTCATGCGCTGCCGCTTCCAGCGTGGTCGCGCCGTTCAGGGCGGTGGCGCTCAACGGGAACAGCGTGTTGTTGATCAGCGTCGACTTGCCGGAGCCGGAAACACCCGTCACGCAGGTCAGCAGACCCAGCGGAATTTCCAAGTCGACATTGCGCAGGTTGTTGCCGCGCGCGCCCTTGAGGTGCAACGCCATCTTCTTGTTGCGTGGCGTGCGCTTGGACGGCACTTCAATCCTCACGCGCCCGGACAGGTACTTGCCGGTCAGCGAGTCTGGATGAGCCATCACCTCGGCAGGCGTGCCTTGGGCGACGATATGCCCACCATGCACGCCAGCGCCCGGGCCGATATCGACCACATAATCGGCCAGGCGAATCGCGTCTTCGTCGTGCTCGACCACGATCACCGTGTTGCCGATGTCCCGCAGGTGTTTCAGCGTGCCCAGGAGGCGATCGTTATCGCGCTGGTGCAAGCCAATCGACGGCTCATCGAGGATATACAACACGCCCACCAGACCGGCGCCGATCTGGCTGGCCAGGCGGATGCGCTGGGCTTCACCGCCCGACAAGGTATCGGCGCTGCGGTCCAGCGACAGGTAATCCAGGCCGACGTTGACCAGGAACTGCAGGCGCTCGCGAATCTCCTTGAGGATCTTGTCGGCAATCTCCCCACGGCGTCCGGTCAGCTTGAGTACGCCGAAATATTCACAGGCGTCGCCGATCGGCAGGTTGGTCACCGCCGGCAGGGTCTTCTCGCCAACCCATACGTGCCGCGCCTCACGGCGCAGGCGGGTGCCACGGCAATCCGGGCAGGGCTGGGTGCTGAGGAACTTGGCCAGTTCTTCCCGCACGCTCGCCGACTCGGTCTCGCGGTAGCGGCGTTCGAGGTTGGGCACGATGCCTTCGAACGGATGCGAGCGCTTGACGATATCGCCACGGTCGTTGAGGTATTTGAAGTCGACGTTCTGCGAGCCGCTGCCGTTGAGAATGACCTTCTGCTGATCCGCCGGCAGTTGGTTGAACGGTACTTCCAGGCTGAACTTATAGTGCGAGGCCAATGAGCCGAGCATCTGGAAGTAATAGACGTTACGCCTGTCCCAGCCGCGTATCGCGCCTTCCGCCAGCGTCAGCTCGCCATTGACCAGGCGCTTGATGTCGAAAAACTGCTTCACGCCCAGGCCATCGCAGGTCGGGCAGGCGCCGGCCGGGTTGTTGAAGGAAAACAGCTTGGGTTCCAGCTCGCTGATGGCGTGGCCACAGATCGGGCAGGCAAAGCGTGCGGAGAAGATGATCTCTTCGCCCGGTTCGTCGTCCATCGGCGCGACCAGGGCGATACCGTCCGCCAGCTTCAGGGCTGTCTCGAAGGATTCCGCCAGGCGCTGCTGCAAGTCGGCGCGTACTTTGAAGCGGTCGACCACGACATCGATCGAGTGCTTCTTCTGCTTGTCGAGCTTCGGCGCTTCGTCCAGCTCGTACAGCTTGCCGTTGATCCGCGCACGCACGAAACCTTGCGCGCGCAGTTCTTCAAACACTGAAAGGTGTTCACCCTTGCGCTCGCGAATCACCGGCGCCAGCAGCATCAGCTTGGCGCCTTCCGGCTGGGCCAGCACCAGGTCGACCATCTGGCTGACGGTCTGGGCTTCCAGCGGGATGTCGTGGTCCGGGCAACGCGGGATACCGACGCGCGCATACAGCAGGCGCAGGTAGTCGTAGATCTCGGTGATGGTGCCCACGGTGGAGCGCGGGTTGTGGGAAGTCGACTTCTGCTCGATGGAAATTGCCGGCGACAGGCCTTCGATGGTGTCGACGTCGGGCTTTTCCATCATCGACAGAAACTGGCGGGCATAGGCCGACAGCGACTCGACATAGCGCCGCTGGCCTTCGGCGTACAGCGTGTCGAACGCCAGCGACGATTTGCCGGACCCGGACAAACCGGTGATGACGATCAGTTTGTCCCGGGGCAGGGTCAGGTCGATGTTCTTCAGGTTGTGGGTTCTAGCCCCACGAATCAGGATCTTGTCCAAGATGGCCTCGCACGGCGGGCGTAAATAATGCCGGAGTATACGGCTAAAGACTGGATGAATATACACTGTCAAGGTGCCAGGTGCAGCCTTACATGAAACCTGCGCGGCAAACCGCCGCATATACCCTCTCAATCGATGGGACTGGTAGAATCGCCGCCGGTTCACACGAGGTTTTTCCATGCACGATCCCCACAGCGAACGCATGAGTAGCGGCGAGACCCGAGCAGCAAGCGGTCTGGCCCTGGTGTTCGCCTTCCGTATGCTTGGCATGTTCATGGTGTTGCCGGTGCTGGCGACCTACGGGATGGATCTCGCAGGCGCGACCCCCGCCCTGATCGGCCTGGCCATTGGCGCTTATGGCCTGACCCAGGCAATTTTCCAGATTCCGTTCGGGATCATTTCCGACCGCATCGGCCGCCGCCCGGTGATCTACCTCGGGTTGATCGTGTTTGCCCTCGGCAGCGTACTCGCGGCCCAGTCCGATTCGATCTGGGGCGTGATTGCCGGGCGTGTCCTACAGGGCGCCGGCGCGATTTCCGCAGCGGTCATGGCCTTGCTGTCGGACCTGACCCGCGAACAACACCGCACCAAGGCCATGGCCATGATCGGCATGACCATCGGCCTGTCGTTCGCCGTCGCGATGGTGGTCGGCCCGTTGCTGACCCGCGCCTTCGGTTTGCACGGGCTGTTCCTGGCCACCGGCGGCATGGCGTTGTTCGGTATCGTGATCGTGGCCTTCATGGTGCCGCGTTCCACCGGCACTCTGCAGCACCGTGAATCCGGCGTCGCGCGCCAGGCGCTGCTGCCGACCCTCAAGCACCCGGACCTGCTGCGCCTGGATTTGGGTATCTTCGTGTTGCACGCGATGCTGATGTGCAGCTTCGTGGCCTTGCCCCTGGCCCTGGTGCAAAAAGCCGGGTTGCCCAAGGAACAACACTGGTGGGTCTACCTGACCGCGCTGCTGATTTCATTCTTCGCCATGATCCCGTTCATCATCTATGGCGAGAAGAAACGCAAAATGAAACGAATTTTGCTCGGCGCCGTCGTGACGCTGATGCTCACTGAGCTATTCTTCTGGCAGTTCGGCGACAGCCTGCGGACGCTGGTAATCGGTACGGTGGTGTTCTTCACCGCGTTCAACCTGCTGGAGGCTTCGCTGCCTTCGCTGATCAGTAAAGTTTCACCGGCCGGCGGCAAGGGCACGGCGATGGGGGTGTATTCCACCAGCCAGTTCCTGGGCTCTGCACTGGGCGGCATCATGGGTGGCTGGATGTTCCAGCACGGCGGTTTGTCGGTTGTGTTCCTCGGATGCGCAGGTCTGGCTGCCCTCTGGCTAGCCTTTGCTGTTACCATGCGCGAACCTCCCTATGTGACGAGTCTGCGCTTGCCGTTATCGCCTGAAGCGATACGCGAAGCTGGCTTGGCCGAGCGCCTTAAGGCCGTTACAGGGGTTACCGATGCTGTGGTTATTGCTGAAGAAGCCGCCATCTACATCAAATTGGACACCGAATTATTGGATCGCGCGACGCTCGAGCAACTGGTCAACCCAGTGCCGACAGCGCGCCCAGCTTAGGAGAACGTTATGGCCCGTGGGGTTAACAAAGTCATATTGGTCGGTACATGCGGCCAGGATCCCGAAGTTCGCTACTTGCCTAACGGTAACGCCGTGACCAACCTGAGTCTGGCGACCAGCGAACAGTGGACCGACAAGCAGACCGGCCAGAAGGTCGAGAAAACCGAATGGCACCGTGTGTCGATGTTCGGCAAAGTGGCAGAGATCGCCGGTGAATACCTGCGCAAAGGTTCGCAGGTCTACATCGAAGGCAAACTGCAGACCCGCGAGTGGGAAAAAGACGGCATCAAGCGTTACACCACTGAAATCGTGGTCGACATGCAAGGCACCATGCAACTGCTCGGCGGCCGTCCACAGGGCGACCAACAGGGCCAGGGCGGCATGTCCAACTCGGCACCGCGTCCACAGCAGTCGCGTCCGCAGCCAAGCCAGCAACCACAGCGTGAGTCGCGCCCAGCGCCACAGCAGGCCGCTCCGCAACCGGCTGCGGATTTCGACAGCTTTGATGACGATATTCCGTTCTAGGCCATACCAACGCACCCCGCAGCAAACTAAAAAAACCGCGCCGCCGACAAGGCCGCGCGGTTTTTTATGCGCCTTACATCGTCTAAAACTGCGCGAAGCGCAACATATCGGCGTTGACCCGCTGCTTGTGAGTGTCGGTCAACCCATGAGGGGCGCCTGAATACACCAACAACTGGGCGTCTGGAATGAGGCGTTTGCTTTCCAAGGCTGACGCCTGGATCGGCACGATCTGATCGTCGCCCCCATGGATAATGAGCGTGGGGATATTGAAATGCTTCAGGTCATCCCGAAAGTCGGTTTCAGAAAATGCCTTGATGCTGTCGAAGGTATTTTTGTGCCCTCCCATTACACCCTGCATCCAGAATGAATTGATCAAGCCTTGCGAGGGTTTGACGCCTACCCGGTTGAATCCATAGAAAGGGCCGCTGGCCAGATCAAGGTAGAGCTGCGAACGGTTGGCAATAGAGTCGGCACGCATCCCGTCAAAAACTTCGATCGGCGTCCCTTGGGGGTTACTGGGGGTTTTCAGCATCAATGGCGTTACCGCGCAGATCAAGCCGGCTTTGGCCACGCGCGAAGTGCCATGACGAGCGATATAGCGTGCAACTTCACCGCCTCCGGTGGAAAAACCGAAGAGGATCACGTTGCTCAGATTCAGGTGCTCAATCAGTTCCGCCAGGTCGTCCGCGTAGTGGTCCATGTCATTGCCGCCCCACGGCTGGCTTGAGCGGCCATGCCCTCGGCGGTCATGCGCGATGGCGCGAAAACCGTTGTTGGCGAAATGCAGCATTTGCGATTCCCAGCTGTCGCTGTTCAGTGGCCAGCCGTGGCAGAACATAACAGGCTGGCCGCTGCCCCAGTCCTTATAGTAAAGCTCGTTGCCTTCGCGAGTTGTCAGATAAGTCATGGCGTAGCTCCATTGACGTGTACAGACTTGGCGGTGAAGGCCAGAAAACCGTCCGTAGACACTACGCTGGCATGGGTATTAACGACCCGCAGAGGACTTGGCTCGTGCAGGTCTAATCTGATCTTAGTTCGGTTTTGCGCGCGCTGCGTAAGGGCGTTGGCATCTTCCGATGGTAAGGTGATCCCTGGCGTTTGTTCTCGCGGCTCACACGATTTAGGCTGTGGCCAACCTTTAAACACAAGGAACGCCGCGATGACCTGGTCCGCCAAGCAATACACGCTGTTCGAACAACAGCGCACACGCCCCGTCCGTGATCTGGTCGCGGCCATTCCCAATACCGCGGTGCAAACCGCCGTCGACCTGGGCTGCGACCCCGGTAATTCCACGCAAGTGTTGGCCGAGCGTTTTCCGCAGGCTCGCGTCACCGGCATGGACAGCTCCGACGACATGCTGGCCGACGCCCGCAAGCGCCTGCCGACGCTGAACTTCGAACGGGCGGATATCGGCGCCTGGAGCCCGGCGCAACCGTTCGATGTGATCCTGGCGAATGCTTCCCTGCAATGGCTGCCGGACCACGCCACGCTTTACCCGCACCTGGTCAGCCAGTTGACCTCCGGCGGAACCCTGGCGGTGCAAACCCCGGACAACCTCGACGAGCCCGCCCATCGGCTGGCGCGTGAAGTCGCCGCCGATGGCCCATGGTCCGCCAGGATCGGCGCGGTCAAACACAATGAACGGCACACGGCGAGCTATTACTACGAACTGCTGAGCAAACACTGCAGCGCCGTCGATGTGTGGCGCACCACCTACCTGCACCCGCTGGCGGATCACGCGGCTGTGGTGGAGTGGTTCAAGGCCTCGGCATTGCGGCCGTTCCTCGCACCGTTGAGTGACGACGAAAAAGCCGCCTTCCTACAGGACTATCAGGCGCGAATTACCCAGGCTTATCCGGCCCTGGCTGATGGCACCGTGCTGCTGCCTTTCCCGCGCCTGTTCATCATCGCAACCCGCTAGCCCCACGCCCGCACGTGGCGGTCAGGCCGCCGCCGCTTGCGCCTGCAAGTATTCCTGCGTCGACACCACGCTCGCATACCCAAATGCCAACGACGCCATATACGCCCCATGCACCTGCGCCGCCGGAATCACTTGCCCGTTGAACTCCTGATCCCGCGTGGCGCAGGCGTCATGGAGCACGGTGACCTTGTAACCGAGGTCCGCCGCCGCCCGTACCACGGCGTCGATGCACATATGGCTCATGCTGCCGACCACCACCAGGTCAGTGATGCTGCGTTGTTCCAGCACGGTGCGCAGCTGGGTTTCGCGAAACGCATTCACGAAATGTTTAAGCACCACCGGCTCACTGCCTTCGTTCAGCACCTTGGGGTGCAGATGCGCGCCTTCGGAGCCTGGGGTGAAGAACGGCGCATCTTCCGAGGTGAACTCATGGCGCACATGAATCACCGCATCGCCCGCCTGGCGAAATGCCTGCAGCGCCTGCGCGGCCTTGTCTGCCGCGGCTTCCACGCCGTCGAGCGGCCACTTGCCTTGGGGGAAGTAGTCGTTCTGGATATCGATTAGGATGAGCGCTTGCTTGGCCATGTGTGTTGCCTCGTGATGGGTTGATGGGCGCCAGTATCTTAGCTGGCGCACCGACCGGGGATTGGCTGCACCGACAATAACAGGGGGAAAACTGACAATGGCCGTGGAACGCTCGATCATCGAGTTGGGTGTGTTGATCTATCAGGGCGCGCAACTGGCGGCGGTGCATGGCCTGACCGATCTGTTCGGGGTGGCCAACCGGATCGCCGCCGCGCACCAATCCGCGCAATTGCCGCTGCTGCGGGTCAGCCATTGGCAGGTGGCGGCAGATGGTACGCCCGCGCGCGTATTCGCCAGCCATCCCGGCCCCGGCCAACCGCTGATGGCCGTGCTGGTACCACCGTCGATTGGCGAATTCACCGAGCAACAGACGCCACCCGCGTTGTTGCAATGGCTACGCCAACAACACGCGGCGGGCACCGTGCTCGGTGGCGTGTGCATCGGCTCGATCATGCTGGCGCGCAGTGGTTTGCTGGACGGGCGCAGCGCCACCACCCATTGGTCTTCCGCCAGTACGTTCGCAGAGCATTACCCCGCGGTGCGTCTGGAAGCGGATAAACCGATCGTCGATGACGGCGACCTGATCACCACCGCCGGGCTGATGGCGTGGTCCGAACTGGGCCTGCGTCTGGTCGACCGCCTCATGGGGCCGAGCGTTGCGGCGGACACGGCGCGCTTTCTGGTGATCGAACACAGCGACAGCGCCAGCCAGTGCGGCAGCAACTTTGCGCCGATTCTCGGGCATGGCGACGGCGCGATCCTGAAAGTGCAGCACTGGTTGCAAGCCAGTGGCGCGGTGGATGTCTCGGTGGCGGCGATGGCGCAGGAGGCCGGCCTCGAAGAACGCACGTTCCTGCGGCGCTTTCGCGGCGCGACGGGTTTGAAACCCACCGAATACTGCCAGCACCTGCGAGTGGGCAAAGCCCGGCAAATGCTCGAGTTCACCAACGGCACCATCGACCATATCGCCTGGACCGTGGGCTATCAGGACCCCAGCGCGTTTCGCGCCACCTTCAAGAAAATCACCGGCCTGGCGCCCAGCGAGTATCGCAGCCGGTTTGGTGTGTGAAGAATGCTTCGTCGTCACCGCCCTCGCTCGCCTCGTCAGCTTCCTATAGGCCTGATGATGTTCTGGCCTCATCGGGGGCAAGCCCCCTCCCACACGTTGATCTGTGAACACAATCAAATGTGGGAGGGGGCTTGCCCCCGATGAGGCCTTCAAAGTCACCCGGCTCAATGCCTGATCAACTTCTCCAACACCGCCCGCTGATCCCCCTCCACCAACAGTTGCTGTTTGCCGCCGACCATCACCGCCGCCGGCAACCCATCGCGATACACAATCCGGTTACCACTCACCGCCGGCACCTTGCTGCCCGGTAGCAGCGTGCCCACCAGGTTCAGCGGATCAGCCCCGCACACCGCGATCAGGCTTCCATCATGGGCCCGCCGCCGCACCTCACGCAGCAGCGGGATCGCTTCCGGCAAGGCGAACTGCTCGCCCGCCAACCCGCTGACGAACCGCCCGCCGCGAATCTCCCCGCGTGCCTCCAGGCGGTGAAAGGTGCGCAACAGTTCGCGCCAGCTTGGCAGCCAATCCGCCTCGCGCTCCAGCAGTCGCCAGAACACCACGCCGTAGCGGCGCAGCAAGGTCATCGCCACATGCTCCAGGGTTTCGGCCGAGTGCGGGCCGGCGGCGGTCGACGGGCGCCGGATCAGCGCCCAGCGCCCGGCATCGTCCATGCCGCCGACAAATGCACCGCGCCCGCGCCGGCTGCTGCGCGCCTGGCGTTTACTCGCGGGCGTGGTCAGTGCACGCAGCCCGGCGAAACTGTCGGCGTTCACCAGGCCGGCACCGACCAGCTCCTGCAGCGCCGTTTCCAGCTCGCTGCGCAGCAGATGGGCTTCGTGGGCCAGCTCATCGAAAAACAACGCGCCGTGCTCGCGCAGGGTCTGGTGGACTTTCTGCGCCTTGGGCGACAACGTCGTGCTGTCGGTCTGTTCGGTCAGCCCGCTCCACAACGGCACCTGGCTGCGCGGCAGCAGCACCACGGGCGTGCTGCGCAGGGCGGTGGCGCCGGGCTTGTTGCTCAGGCGTGTCCACACCAGCTTGCCGCTGCGGCACAGGTCGTCGAGCCAGGTTGATGTGTAATCCTTGAGCCGCGCGCTGAGCAAGTCACTGTCCCAGGCCGAGGTGGCCGCCGCGTAGCCTTCGAACTGGGCGACGATCTGCGGCAACATCGCGCTGCCCTGGCCACGCGTACCGTCGGACAGGTGCTGCCAATCGAACAGAAAGCGCATGAAGTCCTGCAACGCCACAGGCTCGATTTCCCGGCGCAGGCGCTTGACCGTGTAGCGATGAATCCGCGCCAGCAGGTGCCGTTCGCACCATTGTTCCTCGCGGGCGCCGGGGCTGAAACGCCCGCGCAACACATAGCCTTCCTGCTCCAGGCGGGCCAGGGCCTGGGCGATGTCGGTCACCGGCAGCCCAAGGGGCGCGGCGATTTCGATCAGGCTCAGCGGGCCGAACCCCCCGAGGCGCGCGCGCAGCACTTCCACCAGCGCGTCATCGAAGGTCCAGGGCTCATCGAAGCCGGGCAACAGCGGCAAGTCGTTGGGGTAAATCGCCCGCAAGCAACTCAGGCGTTCCACCGCCACCCACTGGCCTTGGGGCAGATGACAGGCGCGTCCGCCCTTGGCCAGCGTTTGCAACCACTGCCGCCATTGCGGCGTGACCTCGCTGTCGACGATGCACGCCAGGCTCATCAACGCTTCATGCATTTCATCCAGGCCATGGGGCGCCGGCCAGGCCTCTTCGCGCACGCCGGCGATGGCGTCGGCGTCCAGCGCGCCAAGGTCGTCGGTGCTCTGCGGGTCGCTCCAGCGCCGGTTGAGCACGGCCTGGGTGCGGCGTTCTTCCAGCGGCGCGTCGTCGAGAAAGGTGTAGGGCCGCGCGCTGAGAATTTCCGCGGCCATGGGCGAGGGCGCCGGCAGGTCGCGGCTGATCAGGCGTACCTCGCCGCGCTCGATGCGCCGCAACAGGGCCAGCCAGGCGTCGCTGTCCATCGCTTCGTGCAGGCAGTCATCCAGGGTTTGTTCGACCAGCGGGTGGTCGGGTACTTCGCGCTCGCCGGCGAGGTTTTCCAGGCACGCGATCTGGTCGGGAAACACGCTGGCGATCAGGTCTTCGCTTTTCATCCGCTGGATCTGCGGCGCCACCTTGCGCCCGCCGGTAAAACGCGGCAACGCCAGGGCCACCCCGGCGTTCCAGCGCCAGCGCACGCCGAACAACGGCGCGTCGAGCACGGCCTGGATCAGCAGGTGCTCGGCGGTCTGGCTGTTGAGATAACGCCACACCTCATCCAGCGCGAAACTGTGGCTGGTGGACAGCGACAGCACGATCGCATTCTCGCTGGCCGCCGCTTGCAGTTCGAAGTTGAAGGTGCGGCAGAAACGCTTGCGCAGCGCCAGGCCCCAGGCGCGGTTGATACGGCTGCCGAACGGCGTGTGGATGATCAGTTGGGTGCCGCCGGACTCGTCGAAAAACCGCTCCATGATCAGCGTGTCCTGGGACGGCAACGCGCTGAGCGCCAGGCGCGCGCGGGCCAGGTAATCCACGATCTGCTCGGCGCTGGCGCGGTTCAGGCCCAGGGTGTCGGTGAGCCAGGCGAGGGTGGGCTGCAGATCGCCGGGCGTGGCGCCGAGCAGTTCGTCCAACTGGCCCTGCAAACGCGCGACCGCCGCCGACAGTTCGCGGCTGCGCCCCGGCGCTTCGCCGAGCCAGAACGGGATGGTCGGCGGCTGGCCATGGGCGTCCTCGACCCGCACCTTGCCGGCTTCGACCCGCAAGATCCGGTAGGACGTATTACCGAGCTGGAAGACATCCCCGGCGATGCTTTCCACCGCGAAGTCTTCGTTGACGCTGCCGATGTTCAGGCCCTGAGGCTCGAGCAACACGCTGTAGTCGGCGTTGTCGGGGATGGTGCCGCCGCTGGTCACGGCGGTCAGCCTGGCGCCCCGACGGCCGCGCAGGGTGCCGGTCACGGCGTCGCGGTGCAGGTAGGCGCTGCGGATGCCCTGGCGGCCGTTGTAGCCGTCGCAGAGCATCTGCACCAGCGCCTGGTAATGGCGTTCATCCAGCTCGGCATAGGGCGCGGCGCGGTGGATAAGTTCGAGCAGCGCCTGTTCCGGCCATTCCCGTGCGCTGACTTCGGCGACGATTTGCTGGGCCAGCACGTCCAGCGGCGCGACCGGGATGTGCAGGGTGTCCAACTCGCCCCGGCGCACGCAGTCGAGCAGGGCGGCGCATTCGATCAGGTCATCGCGGGTGGTGGCGAACAGGCGCCCCTTGGGCGTGCCGCCGACCTGGTGCCCGGAGCGACCGACTCTTTGCAGAAACCCATTGATGGAACCGGGCGAGCCGATCTGGCACACCAGGTCGACCTCGCCGATATCGATCCCCAGTTCCAGGGATGCGGTGGCGATCAGCACTTGCAGCGCGCCAGCCTTGAGCCGTTGTTCGGCGTCCAGGCGCAACTCCTTGGCCAGGCTGCCGTGGTGCGCGGCCACGGCGGACTTGCCCAGGCGCTCGCTCAAATGCCGCGCCAGGCGTTCGGCCAGGCGCCGGGTGTTGACGAAAATCAGCGTGGTGCGGTGTTCGCGGGCGAGGGCGGCGAGGCGGTCGTAGACCAATTCCCACACGTCGTTGGCCATTACCGCTGACAGCGGCACCGGCGGCACTTCGATATCCAGGTCACGCGGGCGCGCATGGCCGATGTCGACGATTGCGCACGGACGTGCCGTGCCCACCAGAAAACGCGACACCGCCTCGATGGGTTTTTGCGTGGCCGACAGACCGATGCGTATCAACGGCTCGGCGCACAAGCCTTGCAGGCGTTCGAGGCTCAGGGCCAGGTGACTGCCGCGTTTGCTCGCCGCGATCGCATGGATCTCATCGACGATCACCGTGCGCGTGCTGGCGAGCATCTGCCGGCCGGAGTCCGAGCCCAGCAGCACGTAGAGCGATTCCGGCGTGGTCACCAGAATATGCGGCGCACGCTTGCGCATCAGCACGCGGTCTTTTTGCGGCGTGTCGCCGGTACGCACGGCGGTGCGGATCGCCAGCGGTGGCAGGCCCAACTGCTGTAAATGCGCGGTGATCCCGGTCAGCGGGGTTTGCAGGTTGATCTGGATGTCGTTGGACAGCGCCTTGAGCGGCGACACATACACCACCTGGGTTTCATCCGGCAGTTGCCCGCCGTTGGCCAGGCCTTGATGAACCAGGTCATCGAGCACCGCGAGGAAGGCCGTCAGCGTCTTGCCGGAGCCGGTGGGCGCGGCGATCAGCGTCGAGCGGCGCTGGCGGATCAGCGGCCACGCCTGGGCCTGGGCGTGGGTCACCGAGGGGAAGGTGCTGCGGAACCAGGCGCTGACGGCGGGGTGAAAGCCGTTCAAGACCGTATTGGTTGTTTCAGGAAGGTTCATGATCCCTATATGCAACCGCCCGGGCCAAGTTGCAAGCCCGCACTTTGTCCGTGACGGTTGCGCTACAAACCCGCAAAATGCAACGATTCTGGCAAATACCCACGGCAAGGCTCAAACGCCTGTCGATACTAGCCATCGTTCCAAACAGACCGGGCCAGCTCAATCTATGCGAATGCGCCTTATGTTGTTGGGCGGCGGGAATGCCCTCGGGCAGGCGCTGATTCGCCTCGGTGCAGAGGAAGACATCGGTTTCCTCGCCCCCAAACCGCCCCAAGACGGCTGGGATGCCGCGAGCCTTACCCAATTGCTCGACGACACCCGTCCCGATGCGTTGATCAACCTCGCCTACTATTTCGATTGGTTCCAGGCCGAAACGGTCAGCGAAAGCCGTCTGGCCGCCCAGGAGTCGGCGATCGAACGCCTGGCCGAACTGTGTCAGCACCACAGCATCACCTTGCTGCAACCGTCCAGCTACCGCGTGTTCGATGGCTCCCGCGCCACTGCCTACAGCGAAAAGGACGAGCCGGTGCCCCTGGGCCTGCGCGGCCAGGCGTTGTGGCGTATCGAACAGAGCGTGCGCGCCACCTGCCCGCAGCATGTGTTGCTGCGCTTTGGCTGGCTGCTGGATGACAGTGTCGACGGCACCCTCGGGCGTTTCCTGGCGCGGGCCGAGCAGACTGAAGAACTGCTGATGGCAGATGACCGTCGCGGCAATCCGACGCCGGTGGACGATGCGGCGCGGGTGATCATCTCCGTGCTCAAGCAACTCGACTGCGCGGCGCCGCTGTGGGGCACTTATCACTACGCCGGTCACGAGGCGACCACGCCGTTGGCGCTGGGCCAGGCGATCCTCACCGAAGCGCGCAGTTTCCGTGCGCTGGTGATCGAAGCCCCCACCGCCCAGGCCCATGCGGCTCGGCCGGATGCCGGTGAAGAACCACAACACGCGGTGCTGGCCTGCAAGAAAATCCTCCACACCTTCGGCATCAAGCCGCGGGCGTGGCGAGCAGGGTTGCCGGCGTTGCTGGATCGGTTCTACCGCCGTAGCTGAAACACCCCAAAGCAAAATGTGGGAGGGGGCAAGCCCCCTCCCACATTGGTTTTGCGGTGTTTGTTAAATATCGCTTAGAACTTGTAGCCAGCACCGATCATGACAACCAGCGGATCAACGTCCACATTGACCTTGGCGCGGGTGCCTTGGCCCAGGGCGTTGTTGTCCACGGTGGCCGTGGTGCTGATGTCGATATAACGTACCTGGCCGTTGATCATCCATTTGTCGTTGATCATGTAGTCGGCGCCGATCTGCGCGGCCCAGCCCCAGGAGTTATCAGCCTTGAAGTTGCTGAAACCGTTTTGTTTCGCGGTGCCGCTGAGGCTCTCGTCATAGATCCAGGTGTAGTTGATACCGGCACCTACATACGGTTGGAACTTCGACGCGCTGTCCAGCGGGTAGTACACGACGCTCAGGGTTGGCGGCAGTTGTTTCAGGGAGCCGAGCTTACCGTTGGCTGCGCCTACGGAAGTGCCCTTGAGTTTCACGTCATGCGAGAACGGGGTGGCCGCCAGCAGCTCGATACCCCAGTGGCTGCTGAACATGTAGGCGAAGTTCAGACCCAGTTGCGTGTCGCTGCTCAAGGTCGCCTTGCCGCCCAGGTTGGCGCCGGTCGATGGGCCCTGGTCAACTTTGACGTTACCGCTGTCTGTGTTCGGGTTCACGGTAATCGCACCGGCACGAATCAGGATGTCACCGGCCTCGTAAGCGTGGGCAACGGGGGCGGCGAGGGCGAGCGCGAAGAGTGACGCGCCGAGCAGAGACTTATTGTTCATGGGAGCTCCAGAGGACGTTTAAAGGTTGTACATCCAATGGTAAAGATCGTTCCGTTCGGTCTTTTGACGCAGCTCAATGAATGGGTGATAAGCGCTATTCCGGCAATTCGTAGACGTAAATCTTCTCGGCATCCATCTGATAGCCGGCGTCGGCCAGCTCACTGGCGGACGGTTTGACCTGCATCACGCCTTCGATCCAATACGGCTGATACAGCTCGTCGAGCTTCACGCCGACTTCGCTTTTCACATGCACGATCTGGTTCGACGGCGGTGGCGGTACGTGAATGCACGCGCCGAAATACGGCACCAACAGGAACTCGGTGGTACGGCCTTCTTCACTGACTTCCAGCGGCACGATATAGCCCGGCAGGCGGATATGCCGGCCGTCGAGGCTTGGCACCACCGGTGCGTTGGGCAAGTCCTGCTTGGCCGCTGGCGCGGCCTCCACCGACAACGCATCGGCCATTTTCGACAGGTCGTGCAGCGGTTTCATATTGGGGATTTCCGGCGGCGCGTCCGCCGGGATCATTTCCTGCCAGGACAAATCCTTGGGCTGATCCTCCGCCCAGGCGGGCGCGGCCAGCAGCAACAACAGGGCAAACAGGGCACGACGCATCGAAGCCTTCCTCATAAACGTATGGACAGGCCATCGGCCAAGGATTGTCGATAGGCCCGCCACGCCGGCACGCTGCCCATCAACAGCGCCGCCGCGAGGATACCGGCGAGCAAGCTCCATTCATACTCGCTGGGCCAGGCCATCGGCAGGTCCAGGCCGTAGTTGGCCTGCAGGTACCCGCGTGAAGCGGCGATGCACACGTACAGCAGACCCACGCCGGCGATCACACCGGACAGCGCCAGGGCGAAGGCTTCGAAGATCAGCAACGTCGCGATATGCCACGGCCGCGCGCCCACCGAACGCAGGATCGCCATTTCGCGACGGCGCTCGTTGAGGCTGGTGAGGATCGCGGTGAGCATGCCGATCAAACCGGTCAGCACCACGAACAGCGAGATCACGAACAGCGCTTTTTCGGCGGTGCCCATCATGCTCCACAGCTCTTGCAGCGCCACGCCGGGCAGGATCGCCAGCATTGGTTCGCCACGGAATTCATTGATCTCGCGTTGCAGGGCGAAGGTGGAGATCTTGTTGTTCAAGCCGAGCATGAAGGCGGTGATCGCCTGCGGGGTCAGGTCCATGTTGCGCGCCTGATCGGCACTGATGCGGCCTTTGCCCTGGGCCGGCACGCCGTTGTGCCAGTCGATATGGATCGCCTCCATGCCGCCGAGGCTGATATGCAGTGTGCGGTCCACCGGGGTGCCGGTGCGCTTGAGGATGCCGACCACGGTGAACGGTTTGTCATCGTGCTTGACCAGGCTCACCACCGCCACGCCATGGGCCAGCACCAACTGATCGCCGAGCTTGTAGTGCAGCGCTTCGGCCACTTCGGCGCCGAGTACCACTTCGAACGGATCGGTGGCGAAGGCGCGGCCGCTGGCCAGTTCGAGGTGTTGCTTGCGGCCGTACTGGTAGTGCTCGAAATAGGATTCGTTGGTGCCCATCACCCGGTAGCCGCGATGGGAGTCGCCGAGGGAGATCGGAATCGCCCATTTCACCTGCGGGTTGGCGGCGAAGTGTTCGTAGCTGTCCCAACGGATATTGTTGGTGGCGTTGCCGATGCGGAACACCGAATACAGCAGCAGGTTGACCGAGCCGGAACGCGCGCCGACGATCAGGTCGGTGCCGCTGATGGTGCTGGCGAAACTGTTGCGCGCTTCAACGCGCACCCGCTCCACCGCCAGCAGCAGGCACACCGAGAGGGCGATGGCGAAGGCGGTGAGGATCGCGGTAAAGCGGCGGTTAGCCAGGCTGGCCATGGCTAGACGGAACAGATACATCTCAAACCTCTGCGGGCGTGGCGGCGCGATTGAGTTCGGCCAGCGACAGGTGACGGTCGAACAGCGGGGCCAGGCTCTGGTCATGGCTGACAAACAACAGGCTGGCGCCGGCCTCGCGGCATTCGGCGAACAACAGTTGCAGGAAGGCTTCGCGGGCGTCGTAGTCCAGCGCCGAGGTGGGTTCGTCGGCGATCACCAGCTCCGGCTGGCCGATCAGCGCACGGGCGGCGGCCACCCGTTGTTGCTGGCCGATCGACAGCGAGTCGGCGCGGCGCTCCAGCAGGGCGCTGTCCTTCAACCCCAGGTGCGCCAGCAACGCCGCGGCGGCCTGGTCGACACTGCCGTGGCGCTGCTTGGCCCGCTGCGCGCGCAGCTTGGAAAAGTGGCACGGCAACTCGACGTTTTCGCGCACCGACAGGAACGGCAGCAGGTTGAACTGCTGGAAGATGTAGCCGGTATGGTCGACGCGAAAACGGTCGCGGGCACCGGCCGAGAGGTCGGTCAGTTCCTGGCCGAGCAGACGGATGCTGCCTCGGCCGGGTGTCTGCACGCCGCCCAGCAGGCCGAGCAGGGTGGTCTTGCCACTGCCGCTGGGGCCCTTGAGAAACAAGGTCTCCCCCGGTTCCAGGCGGAACGCGGGGATGTCCAGCAACGGCGGGTGTCCGGGCCAGTTGAAGCCCAGGTCGGACAGTTCGATCAATGCGTGGCTCATGGCTACTCAGAACTTCAGGGTGGCTGCTGTGACCGTCGCTTCCACACCTTGCTGGCCGCTCGGGCCGATCAGTTGTACCTGAATTTTCTGGGTGGCGGGGAAGGTCTTGAACACCTGGCTCAGGTCGAGGTTGCTCAAGGCCGTCGGCGTGGCGCAGGTGAACTGGTAGTGGGCGTGGATTTCGCTGTGGTCGTGATGGTGCTCGTGGGCGGCCGCGTCTTTGTCGGCGGTGGCGTGGTCGTCATCGTCGTCATCATGCTCGGCTTCGGGCTTGTCGCCGAACAGCGGGCTGTTGAGTTCCTGGGTGCTGACCACGCAACCGGCGGCCTTGGGCAGGTTGAACAGGGCGGCTGGGTTTTCCAGCTGTTTGCGCACGGCGGCGACCTTGGCTTTGTCGGCGGCGCTGGTGGCCGGGTGTTCGAACCCCACCAGGTTCATCGCCGGGCTGTCCAGCTCAAGCTCCAGGGCCTGGCCGTCGAGCACTGCGTTGAGACGGCCGACCCCGTGTTCATGGGCTCCCAGACTGGCATGCTCATGATCATGCTCGTCAGCGGCGTGGGCGATAGCCAGTGGCAGCAGGGCAAACGGCAAAGCAAGCAGCAGACGGCGCATGGGGAAGCTCCAGAACATGAAATTTATGTTATGTGATCTTATAACAATAGTGTCGAGAGTTTGACCGTCCGCTTGGCGTTGCGCAAGCCGCATGGGAGCATGCCCGTCGGAAAAAATGCAGGAGTAGGGACGATGTTGCGGATTCGTGGAACTGTCGGCGACCTGCCGGTGGACTTGACCCTGGAGCTGGATGACGCTGATTGGGCACGCCTGCGCGCGCAGTTGCAGACGACGCCGGTGCCCAGCGCCACCGCTGCGCCGGCCGTTGCGGTCAAGCAGAACGATGACCTGTGGCAGAACGCCCAGGACCTGTTGCGCGCCGCCGGCCAGCTCAACGGGCTGGAATTGCTCGATCAACTGGAAGGACTGGCCGGCGACGCCGCGGCGGGCAAGCGCCTGCTGGTGCGCCTGCGCCATAGCGGCCAGGTCAAGGTCAGCAGCGGCGGTGATACGCCGCTCTATACCTGGATTGACCCGTTGTAGGAGCGAGCTTGCTTGCGAAGAGCGTCAACCACAACGCGCCCATCCTGAATGAATGCGGTGTCCTTGAGTTTTTCGCGAGCAAGCTCGCTCCTACAGGGCGATTAGTACAGCGCGGCGAACAGCTTGCGGCGGTACGCGGTCACCAGCGGGTGATCGTTGCCCAGCAGTTCGAACACCTGCAGCAAGGTCTTGTGCGGTAAGCCTTCGCTGTAGCTGCGGTTGCGGATGAACAGTTTGAGCAAGCCTTCCAGCGCGGCATCGTACTGCTGGCGTGCCAGTTGCTGAATGGCCAACTGATAGGCCGCTTCGTCGTCCTGCGGGTTTTGCGCCAGGCGGCTTTTCAGGTCGGCGGGGTCGGGCAGGTCGGCGGCCTGGCGCAGGAAGGTGATTTGCGCCTTGGCGCCAGCGAGGGCGGCCTTGTGCTCGTCGCTCTTGACGGCGTCGAGAACGGCCTGGGCTTCGCCCAATTCACCGCGTTCGGCCAGGCAGCGCGCGTACAGAATCAGCGCGCCGGCGTTGCTGTTGTCTTCGCCCAGCAGCGCGACCAGCACGGCTTCGGCTTCACTGATACGGCCCTCGGCAAACAGCGCCTGAGCCTGCTCCAGCGGGTCCGCCGCAGCCGGCGGCGGCATCTGCACGTGAGGTTCGAGCATCGCCCGCACCGCCGACTCCGGCTGCGCCCCGGCAAACCCGTCCACCGGTTGGCCGTCCTTGAACAGCACCACCGTCGGCAGGTTGCGAATACCAAAGCGCGCAACGATGTCCTGCTCGGCCTCGCAATCGACCTTGGCCAGCAGCAATTGGCCCTGATAACTCTCGGCGATCTTCGCCAGCATCGGCATCAACGCCTTGCACGGCGCGCACCACTCGGCCCAGAAGTCCACGAGCACGGGCTTTTCGAAGGAGTTCTGGATCACCGCCTGGTCGAACGTGGCGGTGGTGGCGTCGAAGATATACGGCGTGGGCTCACTCATGGGGCGTCTCGAATAAAGCGGGAATGGGGCAACTATAAGGGCTGGCGCCGCGAATGGTACAGGCTCACCTTGCGAAACTCCCAAGGCTCGGCCAAGTCCGGCAATGTCAGGGCATCGAGTATCGCCAGGCGCTGATAATCCGGATGCTGAAAGTCCCGCACCCGCGAGTCCGCCACCAGTGCTTCACGTCCGCGCGTGAGGAACTGGTCGAGCAGCGGCAGGTTGGCGCGGTCGTAGAGCACGTCGGCCACCAGGATCAGGTCGAAGCGGTCGGCCTCGGCGAAAAAATCCGCCGAATAGCCCAGTTCAACCCCGTTGAGTTCGGCATTCGCACGGCAGGACGCCAATGCCAGTGGGTCCAGGTCGCAGGCCACCACTTCCAGCGCGCCGGCCTTGGCGGCGGCAATCCCGGCGACGCCGGAGCCGGCGCCGAAATCCAGCACGCGCTTGCCCGCGACCCATTCCGGGTTCGCCGCCAGGTAGCGTGCGAGTGCCAGGCCGCTGGCCCAGCAAAAACTCCAGTAGGGCGGCTCATGCAGGATGCGCCGGGTTTCTTCGGGGCTGAAGGCGCGGTCCATGTTGTCGGCGTCGAGCAGCCACAACGCCAGGTCGGTGCCCGGCAACGGGCAGGGCACCAGCTGTGCGTCGCCGATCAGGGCGCTCAGCGCCCGTTGCAGGTCGAGCGGTGGCGTCATGGTGCCTTGACGAGTTGCAGGGGGCCGGTGGTCTGGGTGATGGCCTGGGTGATGCGTACTGCGGGCAGGTGCAGGATCAGTTGGCCGGACTGGCTGGCGCGCCCGCGCAGTTCGACCCGCGCACCGGCCGGGAACGCGTCGGGGCTGAAGCGTAGGCGGAAGGCCAGGGGCTTGCCGTTGCCGCTCAGCACGCTGCTGGCGAGCAGTTGTTGCGGGCGGCTGCGGTCGTCGATCACCAACAGCGCCATTTCGACTTCGGCGCCGGCGGGCACGTTGGTCAGGCTGCCGTTGATCTCACGCTGGTAGGCCGGCAGCGGGCCGAGGTCTTCGATGCCGGGGACTTTTTTCTCTTGCGCCGGCTGAGGCTGCGGCGTCGAAGGTTTTGGGGCTTCGCTGCTGCAGGCGACCAGAAAACCGAACAAGGTGAGTAAAACGAGTGGTCGTAACTGCATGTACGGCTCCAGAAAGGACAAAATCCGTGGCTTAAAAAACAGGAAACATAATCGTCAGCCTATATACCGTAAAGGCTATGGCTTGTCTTGCCACGGGGATGCGCTACCATGGCCCTCCCTTTTTTTGTTGCCTGCCACCATGCACTGTCCCTTCTGCGGTGCCAACGACACCAAGGTCATTGACTCGCGTCTGGTCGCCGAGGGCGATCAAGTGCGTCGCCGGCGCGAATGCCTGGCCTGCGGTGAACGTTTCACCACCTTCGAAACCGCCGAACTGGTATTGCCGCGCCTGATCAAATCCGACGGCAGCCGCCAGCCTTTCGACGAAGACAAATTACGCGCCGGTATGCAGCGCGCCCTGGAAAAACGCCCGGTGAGTGTCGAGCGGCTGGAGGCGGCGCTGGCGCATATCAAGCACAAGTTGCGCGCGACCGGCGAGCGCGAGGTCAAGTCCCTGGTGGTTGGAGAGCTGGTGATGGGCGAGCTGCAAAAGCTCGACGAAGTCGCCTATATCCGTTTCGCTTCGGTGTATCGACGTTTCCAGGACCTCAATGAGTTCCGCGAAGAGATCGACCGCCTGGCCCGTGAGCCGATCAAAAAATGAACCCACCGTCTGCTGAACAGGCCATCCTCGACGCCCATTACATGGCCCGCGCCCTCGAACTGGCGCGCAACGGCCTGTACACCACCCATCCCAACCCGCGTGTGGGGTGTGTGATTGTGCGCGATGGGCAGATCGTCGGCGAAGGTTGGCATGTACGTACCGGCGAGCCCCATGCGGAAGTGCATGCCTTGCGCGCGGCCGCTGACAAAGCCCGCGGCGCCACGGCCTATGTCACCCTGGAACCCTGCAGCCATTACGGCCATACCCCGCCGTGCGCCGATGCGCTGGTGAGTGCCGGGGTGGCGCGGGTGGTCGCGGCGATGCAGGACCCCAACCCGGACGTCGCCGGGCGCGGTATGCAGCGCTTGGCCCAGGCCGGCATCGAAGTGCGCAGCGGTGTGCTCGAAGTGGAAGCGCGGGCGCTCAATAAAGGTTTCCTCAAGCGCATGGAACACGGCCTGCCGTTTGTGCGGGTCAAGCTGGCGATGAGCCTGGACGGCCGCACCGCGATGGCCAGCGGCGAGAGCCAATGGATCACCGGCCCCGCCGCCCGCGCCGCCGTGCAGCGCCTGCGCGCCGAGGCCAGCGTAGTGCTGACCGGCGCCGACACCGTGCTGGCCGATGGTGCGCGCCTGACCGTGCGCGCCGCCGAACTCGGCCTGGACGCAGAAACCACCGCGCTGGCCATGTCGCGTCCGCCGCTGCGCGTATTGATCGACGGCCGCCTGCGGGTGCCGCTCAATGCGCCGTTCTTCAAGGCCGGCCCGGCGCTGGTCATCACCTGTGTCACTGCGGAAAACCAGTTCCCCCGTGGCCCCGAGTGCCTGGTGGTGCCCGGTGTCGATGGCCAGGTCGACCTGCGCTCGGCGCTGGTGGCGTTGGCGGCCCGTGGCGTCAACGACGTGCTGGTGGAAGCCGGGCCAAGCCTGGCGGGCGCGTTCGCCCAGCAGGGCCTGGTGGACGAATACGTGATTTTCGTCGCCGGCAAGTTCCTCGGCTCCGCAGCCCGGCCTTTGCTGGACTGGCCGCTTGAGAAACTGGCCGACGCGCCCCAACTCAAGATCACTGAAATGCGCGCTGTGGGCGATGACTGGCGAGTCACTGCCATCCCTGTGCCAGCAGCGAGCGTATAATTCTGACCGGGCGCTCAAACGCCCGCACCGTTTTCCAGGAGAAGGCCATGTTCACCGGCATTATCGAATCCATCGGCAGCATCCGTGCCATGACCCCCAAGGGCGGCGACGTGCGCCTGCTGGTTGACACTGGCAAGCTCGACCTGGGCGACGTCAAGCTGGGCGACAGCATCGCCGTCAGCGGCGTGTGCCTGACCGTCGTCGACTTGCCGGGCAACGGCTTTGCCGCCGATGTCAGCCGCGAAACCCTGGACTGCACGGCGATGAGCGACCTCAAGGCCGGCAGCCCGGTCAACCTGGAAAAAGCCCTGACCCCGACCACGCGCCTGGGTGGTCATCTGGTCAGCGGCCATGTCGACGGCGTCGGCGAAGTAGTGGCGCGCAGCGAAAACGCCCGCGCCGTGGAGTTCCGCATCCGCGCGCCCAAGGAGTTGGCCAAATACATCGCCCACAAAGGCTCGATCACCGTCGATGGCACCAGCCTGACCGTGAACGCCGTGGATGGCGCCGAATTCGCACTGACCATCATTCCCCACACCCTGAGCGAAACCATCATGGCGTCGTACCAGCCAGGTCGCCGGGTGAACCTGGAAGTCGACTTGCTTGCCCGTTACCTGGAGCGCCTGCTTATGGGCGATAAGGCCGCAGAGTCTGACTCTCGACAAAAGCCTGCCAGTAACATCACCGAAAGTTTTCTGGCCGCTAACGGCTACCTGAAATCCTGACCAAGGGGGTGCCCTGTGGCGCTCAATAGCATCGAAGAACTGGTTGAAGATATCCGCCAAGGCAAGATGGTCATCCTGATGGATGACGAAGACCGTGAGAACGAAGGCGACATCATCATGGCCGCCGAGGCGTGCAAGCCGGAGCACATCAACTTCATGGCCAAGCACGCCCGTGGGTTGATCTGCATGCCCATGAGCCGCGAACGCTGCGAGTTGCTCAAGCTGCCGCTGATGGCGCCGCGCAACGGTTCCGGGTTCGGCACCAAGTTCACCGTATCGATCGAGGCCACCACCGGCGTGACCACCGGGATCTCCGCCGCCGACCGTGCGCGCACCGTGCAAGCGGCCGCCGCGAAAGACGCCAAGGCCGAAGACATCGTCAGCCCGGGCCACATCTTCCCGCTGATGGCCCAGCCGGGCGGCACCCTGGCCCGCGCCGGCCACACCGAAGCCGCCTGCGACCTGGCGCGCATGGCCGGTTTCGAGCCGAGCGGGGTGATCTGCGAAGTGATGAACGACGACGGCACCATGGCCCGTCGTAGCGAACTCGAAACCTTTGCCGCCCAACACAACCTCAAGATCGGCACGATTGCCGACCTGATTCACTACCGGATGATCCACGAACGTACCGTTCAGCGGATTGCCGAGCAGCCGCTGGACAGCGAACTGGGCCAATTCAACCTGGTGACCTACCGTGATTCGGTGGAAGGCGACGTTCACATGGCGCTGACCCTGGGCACCATCTGCGCCGACGAACCGACCCTGGTGCGCGTGCATAACATGGACCCGCTGCGCGACCTGTTGATGGTCAAGCAACCTGGGCGCTGGAGCCTGCGCGCCGCGATGGCCGCGGTGTCCGAGGCCGGCAGCGGGGTGGTGCTGCTGCTGGGCAACCCGGTGGATGGCGACGTCTTGCTCGCGCATATTCGTGAGTCCGCCGAGCAAACCCAGGTCAAAACGCCGACCACCTACAGCATCGTCGGTGCCGGTTCGCAGATCTTGCGTGACCTCGGCGTGCGCAAAATGCGCCTGATGAGCGCACCGATGAAATTTAATGCGATATCCGGTTTCGACCTGGAAGTTGTAGAATACGTGCCCTCCGAATAAAGGCTGGCGATTTTCGCCCCTTGTTCGCGGTTAAATCATCACTGAGGGACGCACTTTTCGCGTCCCGGCTCTTTAAGAGATTTGTCGAATGACCCTGAAGACCATCGAAGGTACCTTCATCGCCCCCAAAGGCCGCTACGCCCTGGTGGTTGGCCGCTTCAACAGCTTCGTGGTTGAAAGCCTGGTAAGCGGTGCCGTGGACGCCCTGGTTCGCCACGGTGTGAGCGAGAGCGACATCACCATCATCCGTGCCCCTGGCGCCTTCGAAATTCCACTGGTTGCGCAAAAAGTTGCGCAACGGGGTGAATACGCGGCGATCGTCGCCCTGGGCGCGGTCATTCGTGGCGGTACGCCGCACTTCGAATACGTGGCTGGCGAATGCACCAAGGGCCTGGCCCAGGTGTCCATGGAGTTCGGCGTACCGGTTGCATTCGGCGTGCTGACCGTGGATTCGATCGAACAAGCCATCGAACGTTCCGGCACCAAGGCCGGTAACAAAGGTGCTGAAGCTGCCCTGTCCGCCCTGGAAATGGTCAGCCTGCTGGCGCAGTTGGAGGCCAAGTGATTTCCGACGAGAGCGATCGTTTCAACCCGCGCGACCCACGCCCAGCCGACGCCGGCAAGCCGTCCAAGAGCGTCAAGCGTCGCGAAGCGCGTCAGCTTGCGACCCAGGCGCTGTATCAGTGGCACATGGCGAAAACCTCGCTGAACGAAATCGAAGCGCAATTTCGCGTCGATAACGATTTCAGCGACGTCGATGCCAGCTACTTCCACGACATCCTACACGGCGTCCCGGCCAATAAGACCGAGATCGACATCGCGCTGGCACCGTGCCTGGACCTGACCCTCGACGAGCTGGACCCGGTTGAACTGGCCGTACTGCGCCTGTCCACCTGGGAACTGCTCAAGCGCGTCGACGTGCCGTACCGCGTGGTGATCAACGAAGGCATCGAACTGGCGAAAGTCTACGGTTCGACCGACGGTCACAAGTTCGTCAACGGCGTGCTCGACAAGCTGGCCCCGCGCCTGCGCGAAGCCGAAGTGAAGGAACACAAGCGCTGATCCGCGCTTGAGTTCCCGATGGGCGAGTTTGAGCTGATCCGCAAATACTTCGCCGCCGCGCCTTGTGCGCAGGGCGGCGAGGGCATTGCCCTGGGGATCGGCGATGACTGCGCCTTGCTGGCGCTCCCCGCCGGGGAGCAGTTGGCAATCTCCACCGATACCTTGGTGGCCGGCGTGCATTTCGCCGACCCCTGTGATCCGTTCCTGCTCGGCCAGCGCTCGCTGGCCGTGGCGGTGAGCGATCTGGCCGCCATGGGCGCCGACCCCATCGCGTTTACCCTGGCCCTCACAACCCCCGCCGTCGATGCCGATTGGCTGCAACGCTATGCCCAGGGTTTGAACGCCATGGCGCAGAGCTGCCGCGTGGGCCTGGTCGGCGGCGACACCACGCGCGGGCCGCTGAGCCTGACCATGACCGTGTTCGGCCGTGTGCCGGCCGGGCAAGCGTTGACCCGCAGCGGTGCGCGGCCGGGTGACTTGCTGTGTGTGGGCGGGGAATTGGGCAACGCGGCGGGAGCGCTGCCGTTGGTGCTGGGCCAGCGCAGCGCCGAGGCCAGCATCGCCGACCCGCTGCTGGCGCATTACTGGTCGCCGCAACCGCAGTTGGCCTTGGGCGTTGCCCTTCGGGGCAAGGCGACGTCTGCAATGGATATTTCCGACGGGCTCCTGGCCGATTGTGGGCATATCGCCAAGGCATCGGCTGTCAGCCTGCTGGTCGAGCGCCAGCGACTGCCGTTATCCAAGGCCTTGCTCGCGTTTGTCGGCGATGACGCGGCGCGGGTGGCGGCCTTGAGTGGCGGCGACGACTATGTGTTGGTGTTCACCCTGCCACCGGCCGCGCTGGCACCATTGCTGGCGGGCGGCTGGCCGGTGCATGTGATCGGCCGGGTCGAGGCGGGTCAGGGCGTGACGCTGCTCGACGCGAACGGGCGCGACATCACCCCGGCCGTTCGCGGTTATCAACATTTTCGCGAG
The DNA here is from genome assembly GCF_049898265.1 of Pseudomonas sp. PSPC2-3. Classification (NCBI taxonomy): domain Bacteria; kingdom Pseudomonadati; phylum Pseudomonadota; class Gammaproteobacteria; order Pseudomonadales; family Pseudomonadaceae; genus Pseudomonas; species Pseudomonas sp. PSPC2-3. The sequence goes on from NZ_JAFCXJ010000009.1 coordinate 61,898, forward strand.
ACGCCCTGAGTCAGCATTCAGACCTGCATAGAACCGAGACGAAGGCCAATCGAGCCGATTGATCTTTATCAACGATAATTCAGCTTAAGCGTCTGTAGGAACGTGCTGTTACAATGCCCGCCTCTGTGAAATCTGAAATCAGGAGCACACGGTGCCCGTCGTTTTCGTCGCTGCTTCCAAGCTGCCTACCCCTTTTGCCATGTTCACCATGCATGGCTTCCTCGAAGAAGCCAACGGGCGCGAGCACGTCGTGCTCAGCCTGGGCGATATCGCCGATGGCGCGCCGGTACTGGGCCGCATCCACTCCGAGTGCCTGACCGGCGACGCGCTGTTCAGCCAGCGCTGCGACTGTGGTTCGCAACTGGAAGCGGCGATGCGCGCCATTGCCCATGAAGGCCGCGGCATCTTGCTGTACTTGCGCCAGGAAGGTCGTGGCATTGGCCTGCTGAACAAAATCCGCGCCTACGAGTTGCAGGACGGCGGCGCCGACACCGTTGAAGCCAACGAGCGCCTGGGCTTTGCCGCCGACCAGCGTGACTACGGCATTTGCCTGCCGATGCTGGAGCACCTGGGCGTGAAATCCCTGCGCCTGATGACCAACAACCCGCGCAAGGTCAAAGCCTTGACCGAGATGGGCATCACCGTCGCCGAGCGCGTGCCGCTGCACACCGGGCACAACCCGCACAACAAGCTCTACCTGGCGACCAAAGCCAGCAAGCTCGACCACATGATGGGCAACGAGCACCAGGGCGAGGTCGACCGCGCGTGACTCGAGGCCAGGTGAAACGGCGACTGTCCTTCAATTGGTGGCAGTACCTGGCGCTGGCGTTGCTGCCATTGTTCGTGATCAACCTGGTGTTCGCTCAGGCCGAACCGCTGTTGCCGGTGCTGGCCATGCCGTTCTTCATTGCCGGCGTGGCCTCGATGTTTCTCAGCCTGCGCTATTTTCATGGCTATAAACATGCGTTGATCGCCACCTCTAAAGCCCTCGACACCGCAGAAGAGCCGGCGGCCTGGATCACCCTCGCCGCCCGTCGGCGCACGGCGTTGCTGATTGCCTCCGTGCCGGCCTGGATCGGTGCGCTGGCGGTATTCGTCGGCCTGGAAGCGGTGCCGTTGTTCCTGCTGGCGTTGTCTACCCTGGTGTTGTTTTACCTCTACCGCATCCCGCGTCAATTGGGATGAAGTCTCGCTGGCTGGCGCTCCTGCTGCTGGCGTTCGCTGCCCAGGCCCTGGCGGTCGAGCGGGTGGTCAGCCTGGCGCCGTCGCTGTCGGAAATCGTGGTTGAACTGGGCGCTGCCGACCTGTTGGTGGGCGTGCTCGACGGCGGCGAGCGGCCAGCGGCGCTGGCGAAGGTCGCGTCGGTCGGGCGCTATGGGCAATTGAACATCGAGCGCTTGCTCAGCCTCAAGCCCGACCTGATCCTGCTCTGGCCCGGCAGCGTCGGCCCGGCCCAGCGTGAACAGTTGCAGCGCCTGAATATCCCGGTCTACGTCGCCGAACCCCATAACCTCGAACAACTGACCCAGCAGGTCCAGGCCATCGCCGAGCAACTGGGGCGCGCCGACGCCGGCCGGCAATTGTCTGCGCAGTTGCGCCAACGCCTGGCCGGGTTGCGCCAGCGCTATCAGCGTGCCGAACCCTTGCGGGTGTTTTACCAAGTGTGGAGCCCGCCTTTGTACACCGTGGGCGGTGGGCAGATCATCAGCGATGCGCTGAGTGTGTGCGGCGCGCGCAATGTGTTCGACGACCTCACGCTGCCCGCGCCGCAGGTCAGCGTCGAGTCGGTGCTGCAGCGCAACCCCGAGGTGATTCTGGCGGCGGATCAACCGCAGTTGGATGCCTGGAAAGCCTGGCCGCAGCTGGCGGCGGTGGCGCAGGGGCGTTTGCTGTTGGTTCCGGACAAGGGGCTGGAACGGCCGAGCGGGCAGATGTTGGAAGCCTTGGCGCGGTTGTGTCAGGTGATTGCGCCGAACCGCTGACGCAATCGCAGGCACACCGACGTTTCTATCAGAGCGTCGGCGTCCAGGTCACGCCAACCCTCCACACCCGACCTTCTTCCCGATAGTCCTGATTGTTCAGGAACGCCGGATCGTCATAGCTGTAACGTGCCCGAGCGTAAGTCTTGTCCAGCACGTTATCGACTTTCAGCGACAACGCCACTTCCCGGCTGAGCGCCCAACTGCTGCGCAGCCCGAGCAAGGCATAACCGCTCAGGCGATTGCGATTGGCTTCGTCGTCGTAGCTGCTGCTGATCGCCTGCCAGCTCGCACCGACGCCGAGTTGATCGAATTGCCGATCCAGGTCCAGGTTCAGGGTGCGCCGCGCGCGGCGGGCGAGGGTGTGGCCGCTGTCGCGGTCGCGCGGGTCGATCAGCGAAACGCCCAGGTTGCCCTGCCAGCCGAACAGCTCGTGCTTGAGCGCGGCTTCAAAACCATTGATCCGCGCCGCTGCGACGTTCTGCGGTTTGCCGCCGTCGAGAATGATCGCGTCGCTCAAGTCGGTGCGGTACAGCGAGGTTTCCAGGCGCGTGTGGTCGCCGAGCTGGCTGCGCCATTGCAGTTCGTAACTCTTCGACGTCTCGGGCTGAAGATTCGGGTTGCTGTACTGCGTGTCCGGGTAATAGAGGTCATTGAAGGTCGGCGCGCGGAAGCCTTCGCTGTAGCTGAGCAGCACATCGTTGTCGGGGTTGATCGGCACGGTGAGGGTGCCGCTCCAGCTGTTCTGGCTGCCAAACTGTTGGTTCTGGTCATGGCGCAGGCCCAGTTCGGTGGAAAACCACTCGCTGCGGAAACGATGCTGGACAAAGGCGGCGCGGTTCCAGCGGCTGTTTTCGGTAAACGTGGTGGAGCCGTGGAAGCGGTCTTCGTACCAGTCGCCGCCGAGGATCAGGCTGTTGCGCTCATTCAGCGTCAGGTCGTTCTGCCAGTTGAGCGAGTCGCGGTAGGTGTTGAACACGCTGAAGTCATCGCTGAGCGTATCGCGCTTGGTGTCGCGGTTCTCGCTGTGGCCCAGTTCCAGGCGCGATTGCCAGCGTTCGCTGAGGCGGGCGTCGGCATAGCCGCTGGCGCTGCTCACGGCGTAGTCGGTGTAGGGTTTCTGGCCGACGCTCTGGCCGGTGGCGACGTCGTAGCGGCCGAAGCTGTTGTCGTACTCCGACTTGCCGCGGCTATCCAGCAGGTTGAAACCGGCTTCCAACGCGTCACTGAAACTGTGGCTGAGGTTCAGGCTGACGGACTGGTTGCGGTAGGCATCATGGTCGCCATCGCTGGGAAACGAGGTGTGTGTCGAGTTGATGCCGGCGCTTTCATCCAGGCTCGCGCCCAGGTTGAAGCGCGTGTGTTCGTCGCCGCCGGACAGCCCGAGGCTACGCTCCCAGCTCTGGTGGCTGCCGAAGCCCAACCGCAGGCGCGGTTGCAGGCCCTGTTCGGCGTTGCGCCGGGTAAACACCTGGATCACCCCGCCAATCGCATCGCTGCCGTAGATCACCGAGCGCGAGCCGCGCAGTACTTCGACGCGCTCGATCTGGTCCACATTCAGGTATTGCAGGCCGCTGTCGCCGGAGGTGGCGTTGGCGATGCGCTGGCCGTCCACCAGCACCAGGCTTTGCGCGGACTTGGTGCCGCGCAGGTAGATGCCCGGCAAACTGCCACGGCCGCCGGTGGGCGCCACTTGCACGCCGGGCACGCGGCTGAGCAGGTCGGTCAGGCTGGTGGGTTGCAGGCGGTCGATGTCGTCGCGGGTGAAGACGGTGTTGGCGGCGCTACTGTCGTTGCGCGCCTGGACCTGGCGGTTGGCGCTGATGACCACGTCGGGGAGTTTCAGCGCGGCGTCGCGGGTGTCGGCGAGCAGGTCGTGGGCTGGCAGAAGCAGCAAGGGCAGGGCAAGGCGCAGGTGATTCATAGAGCGGTCCATAGCTTTTTGTAGGAGCGAGCTTGCTCGCGAAAAACCTGAGGACGCCGCGTGCATACAGAGTGCACGCGTCATCGTTGACGTTTTTCGCGAGCAAGCTCGCTCCTACAGAAGTCTCGGGGGGTTATAAACCCAGGAGTGTCATGCGTTCGCGGACCGACGCCTCGATACCCGCCTCGTCGAGCCCGCACTCGGCGAGCATCTGCGCCGGCTTGGCGTGTTCGACGTACACATCCGGCAAGCCCAGGTGCAGCACCGACTTGAGGATGTTCTCGCGCGCCAGGAACTCGCTGACCGCCGCACCGGCACCGCCCATGATGGCGTTTTCTTCGACCGTCACCAGCAGTTCGTGGCCGGCGGCGATCTCGCGCACCAGCGCTTCATCCAGCGGTTTGACGAAACGCATGTCGACCACGGTGGCGTCGATCTTCTCGGCGACTTTCAGCGCTTCGGCCAGTTGCACGCCGAACACCAGGAACGCGGTCTTGCTGCCTTGGCGTCGCACAATGCCCTTGCCGATTTCGATCGGCGCCAGGTCTTTTTCGATCACTGCGTTCGGGCCGGTGCCGCGCGGGTAGCGCACGGCGGCCGGGCCGTTGTAGAGGTGGCCGGTGCTGAGCATCTTGCGCAGTTCGTTTTCGTCGCTCGGCGTCATCACCAGCATGCCGGGGATGCAACGCAGGTAGGACAGGTCGAAGCTGCCGGCGTGGGTCGGGCCGTCTTCGCCGACCAGGCCGGCGCGGTCGATGGCGAACAGCACGTCGAGGTGCTGCACCGCGACGTCATGCACCAACTGGTCATAAGCGCGCTGCAGGAAGGTGGAATAGATCGCCACCACCGGCTTGGCGCCTTCGCAGGCCATGCCTGCGGCGAATGTCACCGCGTGCTGCTCAGCGATGGCGACGTCGAAGTAGCGCAGCGGGAAACGCTCGCTGAACGCCACCAGGTCGGAACCTTCCTTCATCGCCGGGGTAATCCCCACCAGGCGCGGGTCGGCGGCGGCCATGTCGCACAGCCATTCGCCGAACACACCGGAGTACTTTGGCCCGCTGGCTTTTTTCGGCGCGGCGGCGGGGGCGTCCAGGGGGTCGAGCTTGGTGATCGCGTGGTAACCGATCGGGTCGACTTCCGCCGGGGCGAAGCCTTTGCCTTTCTTGGTGACGATGTGCAGGAACTGCGGGCCTTTGAGGTCACGCATGTTGCGCAGCGTGGCGATCAGGGTCGGCAGGTCGTGGCCGTCGATGGGGCCGATGTAGTTCCAGCCCAGCTCTTCGAACAGCGTGCCGGGCACCAGCATGCCTTTGGCATATTCTTCGGTGCGGCGGGCGATTTCCCACGCGCCGGGCAAGCGCGACAGCACTTTCTTACTGCCTTCGCGCATGCTGGCGTAGGTCCGGCTGGAAAGGATCTTCGCCAGGTAGTTGGACAGACCGCCGACATTGCGCGAGATCGACATGTCGTTGTCGTTGAGGATCACCAGCATGTTGGCGTCCACTTCCGGCGCATGGTTCAGCGCCTCGAAGGCCATGCCGGCGGTCAGCGCGCCGTCACCGATCACCGCAATCGCCTTGCGATCGCTGCCTTGCAGACGCGAGGCAATCGCCATGCCCAGCGCGGCACTGATCGAGGTGCTGGAGTGGCCGACGCCAAAGGTGTCGTACTCGCTCTCCGAGCGACGCGGGAAGGCGGCGATGCCGTCCTTCTGGCGCAGGGTGCTCATGCGCTCGCGACGGCCGGTGAGGATTTTATGCGGATACGCCTGATGGCCTACGTCCCACACCAGCCGGTCGTCCGGGGTGTCGAACACGTAATGCAGCGCGATGGTCAGCTCGATGACGCCCAGGCCGGCACCGAAATGCCCACCGGTCTGGCCGACCGTGTAGAGCAATTCCAGGCGCAATTCATCGGCCAGGGTTACCAGCTCGGCTTCACCCAGACGACGCAGGCCGTCCGGCGTGACAGCACGGTCGAGCAGAGGCGTGGACGGGCGTTTGCGGGGAATCTCTTGAAACGTCGTGGGCATCAGGCGAATCGTTATAGGTATAGAAGAGGCGGCAGTTTACCTCAAGCATCGCAAACTGCCCACGCAGAGCACCGAACTTGACCGATATGTGGCTGTAATGGCCGCGGTTATCAGTGACGACGTTCGACGATGTACCGCGCCAGGTCTCGCAGGGGCTCGGCTGCTGCGTCGAAAGGTCGCAGGGCGACCAGGGCCTGGTCGCGCAGTTCCAGGGCGTAAGCCTTGGCGGCATCCAGCCCGAGCAGCGCAGGATAAGTCGGTTTGTCCCGTGCGATATCGGCGCCCTGGCGTTTGCCCAGGGTGGCGGTGTCACTTTCTACGTCGAGAATGTCGTCCTGCACCTGGAACGCCAGGCCGATGGCCCCGGAGTAAACCTGCAAGGCCGCCAATTGCGCGGCTTCGGCACGCCCACTGGCCAGGGCGCCCAGGTGGACGGCGGCTTCGATCAGGGCGCCGGTCTTGTGCCGATGCATGTGTTCGAGGGCCTGTTGATCGAGCTTCTGGCCCACCGAGCCGAGATCGATGGCCTGGCCACCGACCATCCCGGCGGGGCCTGCGGCAACCGCCAGGGTGGTGACCATGCGCAAGCGGATCTCGGCATTCACGCGGCTCAAACTCGGGTCGAGCAATGCGCTGAACGCCAGGCTTTGCAGGCCATCGCCGGCGAGGATCGCGCAGGCTTCGTCAAAGGCTTTATGGGTGGTCGGCTGGCCGCGACGCAGGTCATCGTCGTCCATCGCCGGCAAATCGTCATGCACCAGGGAATAGGCGTGAATCAACTCCACCGCGCAGGCCGCGCCGTTGGCCTGTTCGGCAGGCGCGCCGAGGGCTTCGCAGGCCGCATAGGCCAGCAACGGGCGCACCCGCTTGCCGCCATTCATCACGCTGTAGCGCATGGCCTCGTAGAGCCGTTTCATTTCCGGGCTTGGCGCAACAAACAAGGGCTCCAGCGCCGCATTGACCCGGGCTTGGCTACTGGCCTGATACGCGTCGATCATTCGGGCTGTTCCGCATCGAAAGGTTCTTCGGCCAACTCCCCGTCGCGTTCGAGCAACACCTGGACCTTCTGCTCCGCCTGCGCCAACGCGCTCTGGCAGTCGCGGGTCAGGCCGATGCCTTGTTCAAACGCCGTCAGCGAGTCTTCCAGCGACAACTCGCCGTTCTCCAGACGCTCGACCAGGGTTTGCAGGTCGGCGAGGGATTGTTCGAAATCGAGTGCAACTTTTTTGCGGGCCATGGCGGCTATTCCGGTAGACGGTAAACCGGCGCGACACTAGCAGACATGGGGGATGGGGGCAAATGAACGGGGCGACTGAGCCGATTGCGCGGTCGCCTGTTACTGCGCCGCCGCGGCGCGCAAATAGTTATACACACTGGCCCGGGAAATCTTGAAGTAGTCGCCGACGTAGTCGACAAAGTTACGCACATCCAGCAGGCCGTGCTCCCGCGCCTGCACCAGCACCTGGATGATTTCGCCACGGCCGAAATCGGCGGGTTTCAAATGATTTTCGGCGGCGAGGGTTTCGATGATCTCATTGAGTTTTTCCCGCCAATCGCCGCTGAACAGCGATTCTGGGCGCCCCTGGGACTGCTGGCCTACGGCAAAGCCGCTGATCAGTTTCTGCACTTGGGCCAGGGCGGTCACATCGAAGTTCAGGCACAGCAAGGCGCAGGGTTCACCGTTGGCGGCACGGGCGACGAGGGAGATCGAACGCAACTGACGGCTGTTGATCCCGGTCTTTTCATACGGCCCGACGGTGTCGGGTCCGGCAGCCAACTCAGCCAGGTCAGTGATCAGCGATTCATCCCCGACCTGACGTCGGGAAAAACCATTGGCGATGTGGGCAATACGCCCGGTGTGCAGGTCGTGTACCACGGCTTCCAGGTCCGGATAGAGCAGGGCGGCGATGCCGTCGGCGGTTGCCTTGATGAATGCGATATCGACCATGGGTTAACCGGGCACTGGAAAAAGGAACGGTGATTGTACGCAGGCGTCCGAACAGTTGTCAGTCCACGGCCTGCATGCGCTGCACCGCGAGGGTCGCCAGTGCGATGTCCTGAGCGGCCAGGCCGGTCAGGTCAGCGATGGTCAGGTCATCGTCGCGGAAACGCCCGCGTGCCTTACCGGCCAGCACATGGCCGAGGGAAACGTCGGCCTGGTCGCTGATCAAATGGGCCCGTACTGCGTGGCTCATTTCGCCATGGTCCAGGCATTGGGCACGGTCATCGGTCATGAGCACCCGTGCCCTCTGCAGCAGCAACGGGTCCAGTTCCTGTTTGCCTGGGCTGTCTGCGCCCAGGGCGACAATATGAGTGCCTGTACGCACCATGTCGGCCGGTACGATTGCCTGGGTCGACGGCGTGCAGGTAATCACCAGATTGCACTGTGCGAAAACAGCCTCAACGCTGTCGGCTGCTTGGGCTTTCAACCCAGCTTGCTGCAGTGCGTTGGCGAGGTGTTGTGCCCGCTCGGGAGAGCGTCCCCAGATCACCACACGCTCGATTCCCAGCAGTTCGCAGGCCCAGCGCGCCTGCAGTTGCGCCTGATGCCCGCTGCCGAGAATGCCTAGCGCGCTCACCCGTGCGGGCGCCCCGGCCCGTGCGGCCAAGGCACCGGCGGCGGCAGTGCGGCAACTGGTCAGCCAGCCTTCGTCGTTGAGGATGGCGCGGGTCTTGCCGGTGTGAGAATCGAACACCAGCACCAGGCCATTATTGGTCTCCAGGCCGCGGGAAGGATTCTCATAAAAGCCCATGGCCAGCTTGACCACAAACACCGAACTGTCTTTCGCGTAGCCGGACTTGATATGACAGTCCCCCGGCGGGTTTTCAAACAACAACACCCCCGGCGGCGGGGCCACGATGCGGCCGTCGGCGTGACTGATCAATGCCTGTTCCACCGCGTGCAGCATGTCTTGGCGCGACAGCGCGGCGCGCAATGCACTGAGTTCGTAAACCGCCAGTGGCACCGCGCTCATCACGCACGCTCCTGCGGGGGAACGCAGGTTTTAAGCTTGAAGTCCGAGAGTGTGGTCATGGCGCGCTCCTGAATATCAACGGGACGAAAGCGCGACACTAACCTGATTTGTATTTATTGTCTAATTTGTACTTATCGTGCAATTCTGGTTTGAGTGTTTAAGCATCGCGTCAAACTCGACCAGCCCGGCCTGCATCTTCTGCAGTGCCGCCATCTGCAGCGCCAGCTCCTCCTGCTTGCGGGCAATCGCCTGGCTCGCGCGCGCCCAGGGCAGCGCGTCGCCCTGGTGCCCGTGCAAAATGGCCTGTAACTCCTTGAGCTTGAAACCCAGTTGCTGAGCACACTTGATCAACATCAGCAGCTCGACACTCTGCGCCGAATAGACCCGATACCGCCCCGCTCTCTGCGGGCTGGGAAGCAGGCCGATCGCTTCATAGTGACGAATCGCCTTGATGGTCGTGCCCGACAGTTGCGCCGCTTTGCCGATGAACATGAAAACGCCCTTTTCCAAATAATCCGCCGGCCCGCGTCAGCCAACGAGCGCGTTGCGCGGGCGTGGAACCCAGCACCGGCCCGAGCAACAAGGTCTTGGTCACCGTTATGCCGCAAAACGCCAGCGTCGTCTTGCGCATCTGATGAATGCCCGGCATGCGGTAGAACCAGCGGTAATACCATGGCGGCGTATCGAGCGTCACCAGCAAGTGCGCGGTTCGGCCATGCAGCAGCTTGTCAGGAAATGCCTTGCCTGCACGGTACTTGAAGGCGAAGCCGGGTAGGAAAACTCTATCGATAAAGCCCTTCATCAACGCCGGAATACCACCCCACCAAATCGGCAAGACAAACGCCAAATGGGTGGCCCACAGGATATCTGCCTGGGCACCGAGCAAATCGGCTTCCAGGGCTTGAATGTCGGTGTAACCGTGATGCAGCACCGGGTCGAAAGCCAGCGTGCCCAGCCGTAGGACGCGTACTTCATGGTCGGCGTTTTTGGCCGATTGGATGTAGGTGTCCGCCAGTGCCGAACAGAAACTGGTGCTGGAGGGATGGCCGAGGATGACCAGAATGCGCTGAACCATGGGGATGAGTCCTGAAACGGGGTTGCAGGGTAGGGGCTGCCGTATAGGGGAGAGTCAAGGGCAATAGCGCGATGCGGCTTGCCCCACGTTTTGCCCCGTTACTCATAAAACCCCGGTCTCAAGTGCTTGAGATTCGTCACCGATGAACAGCGGCTGGAACGTTTTGCTTGGCACGTAGCCGGTTATTTTTTTGTCATGTGTAAGGTTTTGAGGCGCATGTTCGGTGATGTGCATATTGATGTCGTTGGCGGCCTGCCGGCGTTTGCTACCAACGCTCTGGATCACGTGCCCCGTGGTCTGCCGGCCCTCCTGCCGGAGGACAATCTCGATCAAGTAGTGGCGAAGTGCCAGGTCCCAGTAAACCTGTTCAATGGAATGCATGCGTTCCATCCCCTCGTGACGTGTGCGAATACTTTACCTGTATAAGTCTACATTCTAGACCTGTCGTCTATTGCTACATATCGTGTGGCTGTCGTTTAAACAAATCGAGTACACGCAAGGAAGTACGCATGACTATGGCAGAAGCAGTGTCGACAGGGGCATTGGTAGTGTTGGGGAGCATCCTGCTGGTGCTCCTGCTGCAATACTTGAGGCTGCGTGAGCTCTGGAAAATGGCGCTTACCTGCCGCCGGAACGCGCGCTGGGGGCGGATCTATGAGGCTGAGAACCGGGAGTTGCGTTCTGCACTGCGCGCTGAGAAGGCGCATATCAAGCAGTTGCAGAGGAAAGTCGGGCTTTTGCAAGGGGGGGTGACTGCGCAGGAGGAATAGGTAGAGAAGGATGTCTCGCTGATCACTTTTCAGACGAGAGCAGGAGCGTCAAAAACAATACCCGTTGGAGCCTATCCTCCCAACCGCTGCGCTTGACAGGGATGGTGGCAAAGTGCGATTGAGGCTTTAGGATTTTGGGTCCGGGGCGATAACCTTTTTTTTAGCGCGCCCTCTTTTGAGCGCCGCGTAGCGACGGAGAATAGAACAATGGCAAGTATGGAAGCTCAACTGGAAGAGCAGTTCGATAAGGAAATGGCGTCGGTCAAACGCCCGAACCTGATGATTGTTGGCGGCACCGGTGTTGGAAAGAGCAGCCTGATCAATCATATCTTCGGCAAAACGATTGCCAAGGTCGGTACCGGGCAGCCTGTCACTCGCGGTTGTCATCGCTACGAAGACGCCAACATCCCTCTGGTCATCTTTGATACCGAAGGTTATGAGGTGACAGAAGGCAAACCCTCGACAGGCAACTTTCGGGAAAAAATCATCCCGGAGATCAAACAGCGCAAGTTCAAGGCGCTGGATGAACAGATCCATCTCATTTGGTACTGCCTCAGCGTAGCCAACCACCGGGTTACTGATTTTGACCTGGACAACTTGCGATTGATTACCGGTGAACTGGATATTCCGGTGGCTGTGGTACTCACCCAGTGCGATGCCGAACCCGTCGATGATGAGGGCAACGGTGAGACTTCCCGGGCGTTTCGCAACGTGCTGCGCGAGCACGGTATTCATTGTGAGGTTTTCGAGACCTGTGCAAATAACCCCAGCCACGATCCAGAGCTGAAACTGGACCTTGAAAAGTTAATTGCCTGGTCGAGTGCATCACTCAAGGACGATGCGCTACGCCAGTCCTTCGTGGCTGCCCAGATCGCGTCGCTACCAGCCAAACGCAGCGAGGCGATGACCATCATCATGACCTACAGCGGCACCACCGCCGCCAGCGCCGGACTTAACCCGGTGCCGATGTCGGACGCGTTACTCATTGTGCCTCAGCAGATGGCGATGGCGGCATCGCTGGCCAAGCTCTACGGGTTTGGCTCGATGGGTGAAATGGCCGTCAGCCTGCTCAAGGGCCAGATCCTCAGCCTGGTGGGGCGTCAGTTGGCAGCCAGCCTGACCAAGATGATCCCCGTGCTTGGGCAGATCATTAACGCCGCTGTTGCCGGGGCGATCACCGGAGCGCTGGGCTTGGCCCTGGTCGAGGTCTATGAACGCGCCGTGGACGGCTACCTGAAGACAGGCAAGTCACCGGACTGGGCTCGCCTCTTTTCTAACGAGCAGTTCATGCAGGCGTTCAAGATTGCGCTGGGAAAATGGGGCAATCAAAAAGCTTGAAGCCACTTGGCGCACTCTGAAGGCCGTGGCGAGAGACAGATCTGTTTCTAGGCAGGCCTTCATCCCCCTTCAGCGGTTCAGGGTTTAGAGAGACATGGATCAGTTCGCGATCAACATCATCGTGCTGGGTAAAAGCGGCGTCGGCAAAAGCAGCTTCTGCAACTATCTTTTTGACCAGGTGGGTTTGTTTGAGACGGGAAGTGGCAAGCCCGTCACCTCCTGGGAGAAAAATTTTCAGTCGCACACCTTCGAGCACCAGGGGCACCTGTTGAATGTGTTCGACAGCGTTGGCCTGGAAGCTGACAACTATGAGCGATGGCTCCAACAGTTCGACCGTTTCATGCAGCAACATCGTGCGCGCCCGATGGAACCGGAAACCTGGATTCATGGTGCCTTCTATGTGATCAACGCCAGCTCCGCACGGCTGGAACCGGTGGATGTGAATCTGATCAAACGGCTCGGACTGGATGCCAGGATTCCCCTGCAAGTCATCCTGACCAATGCCGACGTTGCGGGCGATAAGGTCGAGGCCCTCCAGCGAGAAATTCACCAACTATGCCCGGGTGTATCGGTGACGCCGCTGTGTTCGGTATCGGTACGTAGGCGTGGTGGTCAGTCGACGCAAGCCTTTGGTCGCGATGAAGTGCTTTCGCTCTACCTGGAACAGTCGCATGCCTTTCTCAGCAAGCGTCTGGCTGCGATGAGCTGCTTGAACTTCAAAGGTGTGCTTCGCCAAATGCGCGATACGGTCGTTGCCAAGATCGAAAAGGCAGACCTCAGCATCTTTAGAATCGCGGACCTCGATCTGGATACGGAAATCGAGTTGCCCGATTTTGATGAGGTGTTTTCCGATCTGAAAGGCTTCGATGACTACCTCTCATCCTTTGGTTTCATGGGGGACTGGGAGACCAGCGATGAGCTGGAAAACGCAGTGACCCGTGTGTTTGACGACTTCCAGCGAGAGATGGAGGGCCGCTTCAAAGAGATCGAAGACGGGTTCGAGTCCGATAGCCTCCTGCGCAAGGTGGGCGCGCTCTATGAGGCGGCAAAAATCATCCTGACGTTGAAATCGACCATGATTGAATGGCTGGATGACGGTTTTGGCCGTGTCCACGCAGAACTCGACAGGCTCTTCGTCAAATATGCCGAGGACGACAACTTCTTCGCCAGTCATCTAACGGGACGCGTCTTCATCAGGCCCAAACTGTTCGGCATTTTCTAAGCACGGGCTGCATCAGCGCTATTTAAGGAAGAGCATTAACCATGGGCTTCGATTCGATTTATGCGGTGCTGCCAGACCACGCGGCCGAGATAAGCCGCTTGCAGTACTTGTTGGCTGACGCACGGCTGCCGGTGGTTTCGGTGATCGGCAAATACAACCATGGCAAGAGCTCCTTGCTCAACGCCCTCGTGGAGCGCGAGCAGTTCGCCGTGTCGGATGCTCGGGAAACCACCGTATTGAGCTACTTCGAGCCTGAACGCCTGAGTTGAACCTGTCCTCTTATCGTGACGCCGCTCATGCTGGGCGGCTGCTTTTTTTTTGCAAAGGAATGACGCGGCATGAATCGAATGTTTGTAAGCCCTTGGTTGTCGGTATCCCCCAACGGCCCGGTGACCTGTGCTCACCCCCGCGCACATGACTATGTTCATTTACGCCAAGGCGAAATGGATGGTGCCTGTGGACCTTACTGCGTGGCGATGACCTTGATCGCATTGGGCGTTATGTCCCGCGAGCAGGCTCAATCACTCGACAGTTACGATGGCCGAACCCGACTGGGTCGCTTTCGCGAAAGCCTACTGGCCTTCGGCGCCCTGGTGTCGGAAGGCGCCGACGATTTCGATGTGAGCTGGCTGGTTGATGTGTTCAAGCACGCCGGGGTTGTGACCGAAGTGCTGGATGCAGCGCCGCGACGACAGACGACCATCCGCAATATTGCCGACGCCGTCGACAACCGCAAAATCCCGATCGTCTGTGTCGATTGGGACGACGGCCTGGCGGCGCATTGGCTGCTGGTTATCGGCTATCAGGGTTACCAGGCAAACGATGACGATGAATTACAAATCACCCACCTGCTGTGCCTCGACCCCACCAGTGACGCCCCACGGGTGTCACTTTGGAATGCAGTGATCGAAGTCTTCACCGAGGAGGGTAAATCGGTGAACGAAGGTCGTTACTACTGCCAGCACTGGGGCCCCAACGCCGCGCCGACGGCCTGCCGAATTGCTCAGAGTGTTTTGGTGGGGCTCGATAAAAAAGCCGAGTCCAACTATTTCTACTGAGTAAAGTGCGGGCGCCGCACCGTCCATCGCAGCACCTAACGAAGCAAGCCTGCTTTTTCAAGCAGGCTTATCGTTGACGGCAGTTTTCTTACTTCTGCTGCGCCGTCAGCGCCGCATAACCATTCATCAAGTTGCGATAGTTCGGAATACGCTGGGACAACAGATTGCCCAGGCCTTCGATATCGTTGCGCCAGTCGCGATGCAGCTCACACGCCACCGAAAACCAGTTCATCATCTGCGCACCGGCCTGCGTCATCCGGCTCCACGCCGCCTGCTGCACCGTGGTATTGAAGGTGCCCGACGCATCCGTCACCACAAATACATCAAACCCCTCCGCCAGCGCCGACAACGTCGGGAACGCCACGCACACATCCGTCACCACACCGGCAATGATGATCTGCTTACGCCCGGTAGCCTTGATCGCCTTGACGAAGTCTTCGTTGTCCCACGCATTGATCTGGCCAGGGCGAGCGATGTACGGCGCGTCCGGGAACATCTCCTTCAACTCCGGCACCAGCGGGCCGTTAGGGCCTTGCTCGAAGCTGGTGGTGAGGATCGTCGGCAGGTTGAAGAACTTGGCCAGGTCCGCCAGGGCCAGCACGTTGTTCTTGAACTCGTTGGGCGAGAAGTCCTGCACCAGGGAGATCAGACCGGTCTGGTGGTCGACCAGCAGGACTACGGCGTCGTCTTTGTTCAAGCGG
Source organism: Pseudomonas sp. PSPC2-3 (assembly GCF_049898265.1). Taxonomy (NCBI): domain Bacteria; kingdom Pseudomonadati; phylum Pseudomonadota; class Gammaproteobacteria; order Pseudomonadales; family Pseudomonadaceae; genus Pseudomonas; species Pseudomonas sp. PSPC2-3. Next base: position 76,972 of record NZ_JAFCXJ010000009.1, read on the forward strand.
TTGTAGGTTGGCGTGCTCATGGTTGAATCCTTTTTTGTTTAAGTGGGTTGGGCGTTGCGTTCAACATGGGCACAGATTAATGGGTGGGACGTGGGGGATAAATCGGCTGGGAGGCGTCTTACTGTCAACTTAAAAGGGACAATTGGTTGAGCTACCCGCAGTATCGGTCCTTTTCACTTGCGGGATGTTTCCTAGAGAACTCCAGGAGCGGTATGAGGGTGTTCTTCAAAAGAGCGGGCGTCAGTGCTCTGCGTGATTAACGGTGTTCTATTCGAGCTCCACCTTTTTCAGGTGAAGCCAGGCTGTACTCACCTTCATCACAATGACCCCCAACAGCAGCAAGCCGGTGAGCGTCATGGCGAGCCCTTGCAGCAAGATGTTTGCCGGTACCTTATCGGCCACGACGCCTGTCAGCATGACCGAAACAAGAAAGGCCGCGCCTGTGCCGGTATCCAGCAATGCAATCACACGGGCATAGAAATCCCCAGCAACCTGCTGATAGATGCGCAACAGGCTCAGGGTAATGACCAGCCCCTCCGCCAGCCCCGTCACAGCCACCAACGGCAATGCCAAACCGAGGCTGTCGACTTTCGATACAACCCAGATAGAGGCACATATCAGGGTCAGACTGATCAACATCCATGCGCCATATTGCTGCCCGACACGGGACCATGACGACAAAGCAAGTCCAGCCAGCATGCCGACACCATAGGCGCCGAACAGCAACCCGACATCGGCCGGTGGACGCTCCAGCACCTGGACCACATAGACAAGCGCAAGAATCTCAAAACTGCCAAGGGCCAGCATCACCAGCATACTGGCCGTCATGGGCAGTATCAGGCTGGCTCCATAGCGTGAAACCGCCGTGCGCAAATCGCGCCAGATACCTACTTCATCGGCCTGCTCCCGCTTGACATGGGACGAGGGCAACAACACACACAAGACACTGGCGATGAGCAGCAGCACGCCAATTACCACAACCGCCACCACATGCCCGTAGTGGCTGGCCAGCACGCCAGCCAACAGCGTACCGATGGCCATCCCTGACATGCGCGCGGCCATGATGATGGCGTTGGCAGCGGGTAGCCTATCTGCCGAAACCAGGCTGGGTAACAAGGCACTGGCACCCGGCACGAAGAACCGGTTGCATGTCGCCGCCAGGGCAGCAATGGCAAGGATCGGGATAAGCTGCCCACGCATCGCCGGCAGCAAGAGTGCCAGGATGATGAACAGACGCGCCACACAGGCCCAGACCAGTACCCGTTTGAGATCGGTGCGATCGGCCACTGCACCGGCCCATGCGCCGAACAGCAGCATCGGGATCAACTCGCAAATGACCAGCAACATGATGTTGAACGCTGACTGGGTCAGATCGAATACCACGATCTGCAGCAGTACGATCAGCATCCAATCCGCCACCGAAATCACCCATTGCAGACCGGTCAAGAGCAAAAGACCGGCGCCATGTTTGTGTAGCAGCCGCTTCACCGCTGGTCTTCCACAGTCAGGTTTTCCTGCGCGAGCTTGTCCTGGTCGTGCTTGAGCACAAATCGATGCAGGATCATGCGAAGCAGTCGTCCGAGCCACTTGGGATTGGCTTGCATCCAGGCGTAACAGGCTTGCAGGCGACAGCCCATTTCGACTTTGCCTTGCTCGTTGGAAATACCAAAGTTAATGCTGCGCAGTCCTTTGCCGATGGCGTGGCGAACGATGTGGTAGCCCATTGCGCGGTGGATGGACAGGCGACTCGTTGCCTCCAGATCCACGCCGCAATAGGTGGATTCCAGATGGTCGCCCAGAACAAAACAGAGGTCGAACGCATCAATGCGTCCTTCCTTGCGCAGCAGCAACCACACCGCATGGTCGAGCTGGCTCATTTGCAGAAAGAAATCTTCGGTGACCATGATCTGGTCAGGCGAGTGATGTTTGCGATACAGCTGTAACCATAAGGCGTGCAAGCGCTGCGCTTCATCAGTCGACAGTGCCTGACCCTCGCGAATGTCGAGACAGTAGCCTGCCTTTTCAAGCGACCGCAGATCACGGCGTATGCTTTTGCGCTTGGGGTGCTGCTCCAGATACTGCTCAAAGTCTGTCCAGGGCAGCTCCAAATGCGCGCAGCTGTAGAGCTTGTCGAGCGCCTGCTTGTGGAGGTAATCGGATGTCGGAAAATCCCGCCCGACGAACAGTCGGACGCCGCGCTTGATTGACGCCCGCTCCAGCGCAGCCACCAGACCATATCGCAGGCTTATGGAATTCGCAGTCACCGCTAACATCAGCGGCAACCCCGTATTGACCGGCGTTCCCAGGGTTGTGACGCGCAATGACATCCCATATGGCAGATGAATCCGCCATAGGGTGGCTACAGCAGCGCCGACCAGTTCACCGTTTGAAATGGCCAGCGCATAAAGGTACTGGCATTCCAGGCCGCTGGCCTCCAGGGCAGCCATATACTCATGGCTGCAAAACTGATGAGGCTTGCACAGTTGATTCCAGGACGTTCGGTCAATCGTCGCAATCGAGTCCTTGATTTCAATATGTTCCGCCGCCCAAGTGGTGTCATTTGTGCTGGCCGGCAAGCCGACCCGCACCACCTGTTCCATGCGTGTCATATGCGACTTCCTGACCTAGTTCGCTGCCGCTAGCAGGCTCTCGCCCAATCGACTGGATGAATCATCGCAACCGAGCAGATTTTCCAGGCTTTGGGCAAACCTCTCGATTTCCGCGTCGGTGTGGTGCCGGTGCAGGATCAGCCGTATCAGTGCCTGATTGGGCTTGACCGCCGGATAGCGGAAGATCGGTACGCAGAAGCCTTGTTGCTCCAACTGCTCCCGAACTTGCTCGGCCTTGCTGTCCTTGCCGATCAACACGGAGGTGATGTAAGACGGTGTGCTATTGAGCTGCAGGCCACCGTCAAGCAATCGCAGGCGAAACGCCAGGCTTCTGCGCAGGAAGTCATCCATGATGGAAGGGTCGCGCTTGAGGCGCTCGATGATGGATGCCGCTGCGTCTGCCGTTGGCGGTTGAATGGCGGCTGTGAAGATCGACGTTCCACTCAGTACTTCAAAGGCGTCGATGTACTCCGCGTTGGCGCTGATCGCACCGCCTTCCAGGCCAACTGATTTCGATAATGAGATCATGATGAAATCGGCGCGGCGAAGGTGCTGGAACTCTTCGTAGAAATTGCGCTGCGGCTCGCCATACACCATGAAGCCATTGGCGTCGTCGATATAGCTCAGGGCATTGAATCGTTCACACAGATCCAGGATCGTACCGATAGGCGCCACGCTTCCGTCGGAGGAGTAGACACTTTCGAAAACCACAATGGCCTTTCGATCTCCGATATTTTGCAGAACACGCTCAAGGTCGGCCACATCGTTATGCTTGAACGACAGCAGCGATTCGCCGTACTTAAGGTGCGCGGCGGCTTTCCAGAGACTCCAGTGGCAATCACGGTCAAAGATCAGCACGGCATCGCGGTTGTCAATGCCGCTGCTGGGGGAGAAATTGAACTTCGCTGTCATGGCATTGATGAAGCCAAGGTTGGCCAGCATGCCTGAGGCAAACGTGAGTGTTTTGTCTTTGCCATGATGCTCGCTGAGCAACGTTTCCAATCGGAAATGTGGCTCGCAGACACCCTGCGTCGCCCGCGACCCACCGGTGGAAAGCCCATAGCGTTTGACCGACTCACAGAACGCATCGAGCACTTGCGGGTCCTGTTGCCAGCCGAGGTAGTTGATCCCCGAAAAATTCACATACGGCAGGCCATTGCGCGTGATGCGCGAACCAGACATTCCTTCCATCAGGACCGGCTCGCGCAGGAACCCTTCTGACACCGACGACTCAACGAAGCGCTGAAAACCCCAGCGATCCACATTTGGTGATATTTCCATATGTCCCTCCTCCATTCATCCTGATTGCCAACACTTGATAGAACTTGACAAATTGCAAAAAATAAGCTTGTCGATTTTGTTTCAAGTGGTAGCGTTTAGTCGTCTCAACGATTTACGGCCGCATTCAGAAGCGCAATTATCGTTGCACCGAAATATCAAGTAACGATCAACAAGCCATCAAGATCGCATGAAGGAGTGACCTGTGAGTTTAGGACGAGTACTGATCGTCGAGGATGATTTCGATGGGGCTGAAGTACTGGAGGCCTATCTTGGCCGGGATGGATTCCAGACGCGACATGCAGCAGATGGCCATAAAGCCTTGGACTACCACGCGCGTTGGCGGCCGGATCTGGTGCTGCTGGACATCATGTTGCCGGGACTCAGCGGCAACGAGGTTTTGACTGCCATTCGCCAACACTCAGCGACCCCAGTCATTATGGTGACCGCTGTTGGGCACGAACCCAGCCGCATCAACTCCCTGCTGTACGGTGCTGATGACTATGTGGTCAAACCCTACAACCCAGGGGAAGTGGTTGCTCGCGTGCATGCGGTGCTGCGGCGTTGGCGTGGGGGTGGCCAGGGTCAGTCGACCTTGCTACGGCATAATCACTTGGTCATTGATTTGAATGCGGCACTGGCGACCATTGAAATCAATGGCACCAATCAACCCCTGGAGTTGACGCGCACCGAGTTCAATCTACTGTCCATGATGATGGCCGCGCCATCGCGCATGTACACACGTGCCGAGCTGCTCGCCAACTGCCTGCCCGAAAGTGATGCGATGGAGCGAGTGGTCGATGCCCACCTGTACAACCTGCGACGCAAGCTGGAGCGAGTAGGCATTCACGATGTCGTTCTGACGGTGCGGGGGCTGGGGTATCGCTTCAGCAATCCGGCATGAGCACGGCAAAGAACGGACTCTCCCGCCAACTCTGGTACTGGATCAGCCTGCGCATGATCGGCCTGGCACTGGCGGCCATGCTGGTGGTGGGGGCTGGCATGTGGTTACGCTTCTTCTCGTGGGAAACCAAACTGCGAAACGCACTGCCCGAGGCCGTGCGCCAGGAACTCAAGGTCCTGGAAGTCGACCATGCCGCCAATGCCGAGCGCCTGCGTGAAATCTATGGGCAATACCTCTATGGCGATTACTTCACGCCAGAGGTCCTCCGGGCGGATCTGCTGTGGTTCAGCGGGCTGGCGCTGATTGCGCTCCCCCTGATTATCGGCGGCGGCATCTGGGTCTCGTTGCGCCTGTCGCGCCAACTCAGCGCCGTTGCGATCTCGGCAATGCACATCGCTGGCGGAGACTTCCGGTCACGAGCAGGCAACGTGCGCGATGCCCCCGCAGCGCTGTATAGCTTGATGGCCGATTTCAACCACATGGCTGAGCGCCTGGAGCGGCAGGAGCGGGAATTACAGGCATCCAGCGCCGCCATCGCCCACGAGCTGCGCACGCCCCTCACCGCTGCCAAGGGGCGGCTACAGGGTCTGATCGATGGCGTATTCGAGGCCTCGCCGCAACAGTTGGTCATGATCATGCGACAGCTTGATCAGCTCAATCGGCTCATTGATGATCTGTACTTATTGTCGCTGGCCACAGCCGACCAGTTGCAGCTGATGCCCTCAAGCTTTGCACTCAAGTCCCTGATGGAAGAGCGAGTGGCTTGGGCGGCACCACGCTTGCAACAGCAACCGGTGAACATCGTCCTCGACTGTCCGGACGGTTTGATGTTGATCGCCGATCGCGACCGCTTAGGCCAGGTACTGTCGATCCTGCTCGACAATGCCCTGTGCTACGCAGCATCCGGGGGGTATCTGGCGCTGCGGGCCAGCAAGCGGCAAGACCGGGTGCTGCTCGACGTCGAGGATGCTGGCCCGGGCTTCGCACCGGAGCATATCGAGCGCTCGTGCGACCGTTTCTGGCGTGCCGAACATTCGCGCTCTCGCCATGCAGGCGGCAGCGGGCTGGGGCTGTCGGTGGCAGTCGCTATCTGCCAAGCCCATAGTGGCAAGTTGAGTGTCCATAATCGTGCCGAGGGCGGCGGTCGCATCCATATCGAGTTGCCAGGCTGACTCAAGGCGAAGGCTGCGCCAGCCTGAAAGCGGGCGCAGGCAAAACCTGGTCCGTTGTCCTTGACGAAGTCTTCACCGTTTCTTGGCGCGACCTTGAATCGAAGGCGGCTCACTACCGGGGTACTGAACCTCAAAGGATGAACCGCCATGAGCAAGCCCGTTTCTCGATACAAACACAAGCGACACATGACCAGCGCTGTCTCGGTTTTCATTACCGGCAGCCTCTGCTTGCTGATTCCGCTGAAAAGCCAGGCCCAGCAGCAAGTCTCTGACGTATCCACCCGCTTGTTTGGCGAAAAAACCGAGGTCACGGTGGGACTGGGTGCCGCCTATACCCCTCGCTATCTGGGCGCAAAACAATCGCGAGCCATGCTGGTGCCGACACTGAGTATTTATCGCGGCATTTTCTTTGCCGATTCCATGCGCGGCCTTGGTGCGGAATACCTGACTCAGAGCGGGTTTTACTCCAGCGTGGCAATCGGCTACGACTTTGGCCGTACTGATGAAGACAGCGTTTGGCGCCCGGGCTCCAAGCGACTCCAGGGGATGGGTGAAGTCACAGGCGCGACCACTGCCACGTTTCAGCTGGCACAGGATCTGACCTCCTGGCTGTCGATCAAGGGTGAAGCAGAGCTGCGCGTTGCTGGTTATAAGCGTGGTAATCGTTACCGGTTGGGCCTGGAAAGCACCGTACTGAAAACGGCAGGTGATGTGATTACCCTTGGCATGAACGTGCATGCCGGGGATAAGCGCTACAACCGCACCTACTTCGGGGTGAGCGATGCCCAGGCCCAGGCTTCCCGGTTCTCTCGTTTCGATGCCGACTCCGGCGTCTATGCCTACTCGTTGTCAGCGGACTGGCAACATAAATTCAATCAGCATTGGGCGATGTTGGTCGGGTTGAATGTCATGGAGTTCCGCGAAGAGGCGAACAAAAGTCCTGTGGTGGAAGAAAAAACCGGCGTCACCAGTTTTGCCTCATTGCACTATTCATTCTGAGGCGAATAGACATCCACCGTGCGCTTACGTAGACAGCTCATCCCGGCGCGGAGGCCAGGGTGCCGGAAACTGATTTGGTTGGCCTGCACCGTGGCGGCAGTCTTGTTATTGGTGGCGGGCGCTTGGCTGCTCATGAGCGAGCCGCCCATTTCAGTGCTGACGACACCGCTACAGCCTCCAAAATAATCTCAGACGCTCAAGGCAAGGTTGCGCCGTGGGCGTCTGTTCCGCAGACCGGTATTTGGCCGCACTTGATGAAATCTTGATTAAACCTTGAAAGACGATTGACGCGTGAAGAGCACACTTCCTTCCATGCCTCCTCTGGATCGGAAACTTCACACCATGTCACGACAGTGCAATGCAGCATTTGTGGTGGTGCTGCTATCAGGCTGCACTACGCTAATACCGCCGTATACAACCCCCGACAACAGCACCTTGCCTGCGCATTACCAGCAAGGGAGCGGTAAAAAATCCGAGGATGCCGCACTAACCTCGGAGGCCGATAAAACCTGGCAGAGCTATTTTCCCGATCCTCATCTACAGGCTTTGATCCGCCAGGCGCTGCTTCACAACCACGACCTGCGCAGTGCCGCTTTGCGGGTTCGGCAAGCACAGGCGGCCTACCGCATCGAGCGCAGCGCCCTGACGCCCACGGTTGCCCTGGGAGTCGATGCGAAACGCTCGCGCACGCCTGCAGATCTGACGGAAATCGGTCAGACCTCGACGGGCAACGAATTCAAGGCAGGTGTGGGTATCAGCAGTTGGGAGATCGACTTCTGGGGACGTATCACCAGCCTGAACGAAGAAGCCTTGCAGCAATTCCTGGCGACCCAGGCCGGGCATCAGGCAGTGACGATCAGCCTGGTGGCGCAGGTGGCCGACGCCTGGATTAGCCTTCGCGAGCTGGATAAGCGCCTGCACCTGGCTAATGTCGCTCAGGCCAACCAGAGCGAATCGCTGCGCATCTTCACACGTCGGTTCGAGATGGGGTCAGTGACCAAGCTGGAACTGACCCAGGTGCAGACGCTGCTGACCCAGGCCGAGGCATTGACGCTGCAACTGCAACAGCAACGTGACCTGCAACACAATGCCGTGAATCTGCTGGTCGGACAGGTTGACCTCGTCGATGCCAACTACAGGCCTGTCGCCGATCAGACCCTGGTCCAGCCCCTGGATGCCGGCCTGCCATCCGACCTGCTGATCAACCGCCCGGACATCGTCGCAGCAGAGCATCGCCTGCGTGCCGCCAATGCCCATATCGGCGCGGCCCGCGCGGCCTTCTTCCCGCGCATTAGCTTGACCGCTTTCGGCGGCCTGGCCAGCGCAGAACTGAGTGACTTATTCAGCGCAAGCAGCCGTGCCTGGAACTTCGCGCCAAGCCTGTCGTTGCCGGTCTTCGATGGCGGACTGAACCAGGCCAACCTGGATTTGGCGAATGTGCGCAAACACCTTGCCGTCGTTGAGTACGAGCAAACCATCCAGAGCGCCTTTCGTGACGTAGCGGATGCCCTGGCCAACCAGCACTGGCTGCAACAGCAACTATCAGTGCAGCAGCAAGCCGTCGAGATCCAGGAGGAACGCAGTCGGCTGGCGCTCCTGAGCCATGACCGTGGCCGCTCCAGTTTCCTGGAGGTGCTTGACGCCGAACGTGATCGTCTGCAGGCCCAGCAACAAGAGGTACAAGCGCAACACGCACTGCTACGCAACCGGGTGGCGCTGTATGCCGCACTGGGTGGCGGCTCACGGCATGTGCCGAACGCCCCGTTACTCGACCAGCCGTCATCCACCCTGTTTTCAGATATTGCAGAGGAATAACCCAGCCATGAGCGCCTCCATCAAGAAGAAAATCACCGCAGTTGCCATCGTGGCGGCCATTGCCGGTGCGACCTGGATCGGCTGGGACTGGTTCGATCAACGCGCTGTGCCGGACGGTCTGATGGTCAGCAATGGACGCATTGAAGCCACGGAGGTGGACGTGGCCGCCAAATTTAGTGGGCGCGTCGCGCAGATCCTGGCCGATGAAGGTGACGAGGTGCAGGCTGGGCAGGTGTTGGCACACATGCATATCGATTCGCTGCTGGCCCAGATGCGCGAGGCCCAGGCGCAATTGCAGCGGGCAGAACATGCCGTGAAGGCCACTCAGGCGCAGGTGAGCATGCGCCGCAGCGAGCAGGCCGCCGCCGAGGCTGTCGTGGTTCAGCGCCATACGGAACTGAATGCCGCCCAGCGTCGACTGGTACGCACCGAGGTATTGGTCAAGGACGGCGCCACAACAGGCCAGGAGTTGGACGATGACCGCGCCAGAGTGGCGAATACCGGCGCTGCGCTCAATGCCGCGCGCGCGCAGGCTAACGCCGCCAGATCGGCCATCGAAGCCAGCGACGCCGAAGTCACCGGCGCAACATCGACCGTCGCGGCAGCGCAGGCCACGGTCGAGCGCATCCAGTCCGAGTTGGACGACAGCACTCTCAAGGCCCCGCGCAGTGGCCGCGTGCAGTATCGCCTGGCCCAGCCCGGCGAAATGCTCAGCGATGGCGGCAAGGTGCTTAACCTGATCGACCTGTCAGATGTCTACATGAGCTTCTTCTTGCCCACCGAAGCCGCCGGGCAAGTGGCCCTGGGCAGTGAAGTGCGCGTCGTGCTGGACACCGCGCCGCACTTGCCGATACCCGCCACGGTCACCTTTGTCTCGCGCCAGGCCCAGTTCACCCCCAAATTCGTGGAGACAGCCAATGAGCGGCAGAAGCTGATGTTCCGGGTCAAGGCTCGGATCGACAAAGCATTGCTGAGCAAGTACCAGGATTATGTAAAGTCCGGCCTGCCCGGCGTTGCCTGGATCAGGACCGCTCCTCAGGCCCAATGGCCTGAAGCCTTGCAGCTTAGGGACTTGCCATGAACAGCCTCGCTGAGCCCGTGGTTCGCCTGCGGGACGTAAGCCTGCACTACGGCAAGACCCAGGCGCTGTCGGGCATCACCCAGGACATCCCTGGCGGTTGCATGGTAGGGCTGATCGGCCCGGATGGCGTAGGGAAGTCCAGTCTGCTGTCGTTGCTCTCCGGCGCGCGTCGGGTACAGCAAGGCACAGTAGAGGTGCTGGGCGCCGACATCGCCAGCAAGGCCCACCGCGACCAGATCTGCCCGCGTATTGCCTACATGCCCCAAGGCCTGGGCAAGAACCTGTACCCCACACTGTCAGTGGAAGAAAACCTGCAGTTCATCGCACGGTTGTTCAGTCAAAACGCCAGCGAACGGCGCCGACGCATCGACGATTTGACCCGTAGCACCGGCATGTATCCATTTCTTGCGCGACCCGCCGGGAAGCTTTCGGGGGGCATGAAGCAGAAACTGAGCCTGTGCTGCGCTCTGATCCATGATCCCGACCTGCTGATCCTCGACGAACCCACTACGGGTGTCGATCCGCTGGCGCGCGCGCAGTTCTGGGAACTGATCGCCCGTATCCGTCGCCAGCGAGTCGGCATGAGCGTGATCGTCGCCACCGCCTACATGGATGAAGCACAAGGCTTTGACTGGCTGGCAGTCATGGACGAAGGTCGGGTACGGGCCACCGGCACGCCTGCCGAACTGCTCGCACGCACCCATTGCGATTCGTTGGAATCGGCCTTCATCAGTTTGCTGCCGGACGAGAAAAAGCAAGACCATGAGCCCGTGGTCATTCCTCCCTTGCAGACCGACCCGGATGATATCGCCATCCAAGCCCAGGGACTGACAATGCGCTTCGGCGACTTCACGGCCGTGGATCACGTGAGCTTTCGCATCCGTCGCGGAGAAATCTTCGGGTTTCTCGGCTCCAACGGCTGCGGCAAGAGCACTACGATGAAAATGCTCACCGGCCTGCTACCCGCCAGCGAAGGCCGTGCCTGGCTGTTCGGCAAGGAGATCGACTCTCACGACCTTGCCACACGCAGTCGCGTAGGCTACATGTCGCAATCGTTCTCGCTCTATAACGAATTGACGGTAAAGCAGAACCTGGTCCTGCATGCCAAACTATTCCATGTGCCCGCCACAGAGATCGACGCTCGCGTGCAGCAAATGGCCGGGCGTTTTGAATTGCTGGACGTCATGGATAGCCTGCCGCCTAGCATCCCCATGGGCATGCGCCAGCGCCTATCGCTGGCCGTGGCGATGGTTCACAAGCCCGAACTGCTTATTCTGGACGAGCCGACTTCGGGCGTCGATCCGGTGGCGCGCGACAAGTTCTGGCGCTTGTTGGTGCAACTGTCGCGGCGCGACCACGTGACCATCTTCATCTCCACCCACTTCATGAACGAGGCCGAGCGCTGCGACCGCATGTCGATGATGCATGCGGGAAAGGTACTCGACAGTGATGCGCCAATGCAGTTGGTGGAAAAACGCGGTGCCGCCAGCCTGGAAGAGGCCTTTATCGGTTATCTGATCGAGGCCGATAACAATGCCGCGCATGTGCCGGATGAGAGCGCTCCCACACAGCACGGCACGGCCGCAACAGCAGCCGAACAGGCTCAGTCGTTCAGCCTGCAGCGTCTACTCAGCTACGCCTGGCGCGAGTCGCTGGAACTGCGGCGCGATCCGGTACGCGCCACACTGGCGCTACTGGGATCGCTGCTGCTGATGTTTGTTATCGGCTATGGCATCAGCACTGACGTCAATGACCTGCGCTACGCCGTGCTTGACCGTGATCAGACCGGCCTGAGCCATGACTACACCCTGGCGCTCTCCGGTTCGCCGTATTTTCTTGAGCGCCCGCCGTTGCACAGTTACGCAGAGCTGGACCGACGCATGCAGACCGGCGAACTGAGTCTGGTCATCGAGATCCCGTCCGGCTTTGCCCGCGACGCGACGCTGGGGCACAACGCCCAGGTCGGTGCCTGGATCAACGGCGCCATGCCCAGCCGCGCCGAAACCGTGCAAGGCTATGTGCAGGGCATGCACCTGCTCTGGCTCACGCAAAAATCCCAGCGATTGAACGGCAAAACCTACACCAACCCGGTCGAAGTGCAGACGCGCTTTCGCTACAACCCGGACATCAAGAGCCTGCCCGCCATCGTCCCGGCGGTGGTGCCATTGCTGCTGTTGATGCTGCCGGCGATGCTGACCGCGCTAGCCGTGGTGCGCGAGAAGGAACTGGGCGCGATCATCAACTTCTACGTCACCCCTGTCACCCGCACCGAGTTCCTGCTTGGCAAGCAACTGCCCTATGTGGCGCTGGGAATGCTGAACTTCCTGTTGATGAGCGTGCTGGCGGTGACCGTACTGGACGTGCCCATGAAGGGCAGCTTTGCCACCCTGGCGCTGGCCACCCTGGTGTTTCTGGTGATCTCCACCGGCATGGGGCTGGTCGCATCGGCCGTCACGCGCAGTCAGATCGCCGCGATGTTCGCTGCGCTGATCGGCACGCTGGTGCCTGCCACCCAGTTCGCCGGGCTGACTACACCCGTTTCCTCGTTGGAGGGCATCGGCAAGCTGATCGGCGAAGCCTACCCGGCCACCCACATGTTTCTCATCAGCCGTGGCGTATTCGCGAAGGCTTTGGGGCTGGCTGATCTGCAGCAGTCCTTCATTGCTTTGTTGGTGGCCCTACCGCTGGTGATGGGTCTGGCGATTGCGATGCTGCACAAACAGGAGCGCTGAGATGAAACGCACTTTTTCCAATATCTGGCAACTGGGCGTCAAGGAGCTTCGCAGTCTGTGGCGCGATCCGGTCATGCTGCTGCTGATCGTCTTCAGCTTCACGGCGATGGTCTACACGGCCGCCTCGGCCATTCCAGATACCCTGAACAACGCACCGATCGCCTTCGTCGACGAAGATGATTCGCCCCTGTCGCAGCGCATCGCCACCGCTTTCTACCCGCCTCAGTTCACGCAACCAGAGCACATCAGTGTTGCCGAGATGGACGCCGGTCTGGACTCCGGCCGCTATACCTTCGTGCTGTACATGCCGCCCAACCTACAGCGCGATGTTCTGGCGGGTCGTCCCGCGCAGGTGCAGCTCAACGTCGATGCCACACGCATGGATCAAGCCTTCAGCGGCAGCGCCTATGTCGAGCAGATCGTTACCGATGAGGTCAAGACCTTCGTGCAGCGTTATCGCGGCAATTCGGCCCCGTCGGTGGAACTGGCGCTGCGCGCACGTTTCAACCCGGCGTTGGACAAGACTTGGTTCAGCAGCCTGCTGCAGATCATCGACAACATCACCATGCTGGCGATCATTTTGACCGGAGCCGCGCTGATCCGCGAACGCGAGCACGGCACTATCGAACACCTGCTGGTGATGCCGGTCACCCCCACGCAGATCATGCTGGCCAAGGTCCTGGCGATGGGCACGGTGGTGCTGGTGGCGGCGGCGTTGTCGTTGCAGTTCGTGGTACGCGGGTTGCTCGCCGTACCCATCGAAGGCTCGATCTGGCTGTTCCTGGTCGGCGCCGCGCTGAGCTTGTTCGCCAACACCGCCCTGGGCATCTATCTGGCCACCGTGGCCCGCAGCATGCCGCAGTTCGGCCTGTTGCTGATGCTGGTGCTGTTGCCGTTGATCCTGCTCTCCGGCGGCGCCACTCCGCGCGAAAGCATGCCCACGCTGGTGCAGTACCTGATGCTGGCCGCACCCACCACCCACTTGGTGCAGTTGGGAGAAGGCGTGCTGTACCGCGGCGCGGGGCTGGACGTGGTGTGGGTTCAACTTCTTGCGCTACTACTCATCGGCAGCGTGCTGTTCGCACTTTCGTTGCAGCGTTTTCGCCGGATGCTTGCGCAGATGGATGGAGGCTGATTGATGCCTCGCCCATCACATCGCCGGATGAGGTTAGGTGGCGTTAAACCCCATTGGACAGAGAAATACCTTATGGCCTCTGAATAGAGACGCTATCAGTTGATTTCTCAGAATGGATAGGCTTATTTCGGACAATTAAAAAGCCGGCTTGTGGCCGGCTTCTCGGGGACCGCCTCAGCTTGTTTTTGACAAACCTCACCAGCCTTCAAATCGCTCAGCCAACATCGCGTCTGGCTGAATAGTCAGGGCATCCGCGGGAGTTTTTCCGCATCGCCTGGCAGGGTGAATGGCCTAAAACCAGCCCCTGCCAAATGTGCGGCGCATGATACCCACATTCACCTCAGTTGCCCACCTCCGTATCCGATTTAGAGCCTTCCCAGCCCAGCAGGTGTTCATCCAGCGGCACGGGTGGGCGGCGGTTGTTGAGGGTGGACCACCAGAACACCCAGCCGACGATCTGGAAGTTCTGTTCGAAGCGTTGATCGAAGGTCAGGTATTCGTCGGGGTGTTCGCCGGCGTTGTGGCTGCGCATGCGCAGGCCGCCGCCGGGGCGGTTGTAGAGGTATTTGATGCGCAGCATGTCGTCGTGTTCGACGGCGTAGATTTCGCCGTCGACGATTTGGGTGCGGCCGCGGTCGATGGCGAGGGTGGCGCCTTGTTGGATGATGTCGACCATGCTGTTATCGACCATGTAGGCGCCGAGGGCGCGGTCGGGGTTTACGTTTAAGGTATCGAGGGTGTGACGGGAGAGGCGGATACGTTCGGTTGAGGTGAAGGACGGATGGAGGGCGATCTCCACATCGATTGTTTCCGGGGAACGGGCGGGGCCTGTGAGGTATTTGCCGCTTTCTTCGCGGGTGGGCAATGCTTTCCTTGCATCTTGAGCGTCCAACAGGAAGTTGGCCGGTGGGTGTTTAGGGCCTACACCGGCGTGCAGCCAGCGGCTGGAGACGCACAGCAGTTCTGCGATTTCGTTGAGTCGGCCCATGGGAACACCGCGTTTGAACCAGTTGTTCACGTGCTGAGGCGTGACGCCGCGGTTCTTGGCGAAGTCGGAAGCGGAAAGATGAACTTCCCGTAATAGCGCTTTTAAGCGATCACCTGATGTATTCATAAACGCTGAGTTTACTGGCCGGGAAAATAGATCAAATAAACTATGCGTTCAATTGCCGGTGTAGGTTTTTACTTAGTTGTAGCCTGATCTTTCGTTGGTGCTGCTTAGTTCAACATAGAGTGTTAATAATTGAACTTGGTGTTTAAATTTTTCCACAAAAAAAGCCCCGAATGATCGGGGCTTTTTGATTGCCGCAGCAATGAGGAGCCGGTATCAGCCTTTGTAGGCGGCGACCGACTTCATGATCTCGGCGCGGGCGGCATCTGCGTTGCCCCAACCGTCGATCTTCACCCATTTGCCTTTTTCGAGGTCTTTGTAGTTCTCGAAGAAGTGCTTGATCTGTTCCAGCAGCAGTGGCGGCAGATCGGTGTATTCCTTCACGTCCACGTACAGCTGGGACAGTTTGTCGTGGGGCACTGCGATGACTTTGGCATCGCCGCCGCCGTCGTCGGTCATGTTCAGGATGCCGACTGGACGCGCGCGGATAACCGAGCCTGGAGTAACCGGGTAAGGGGTTACGACCAGCACGTCGAGGGGGTCGCCGTCGTCAGCCAGGGTGTTGGGGATGAAACCGTAGTTGGCCGGGTAGAACATCGGGGTGGCCATGAACCGGTCAACGAACAGGCAGTCGCTGTCTTTGTCGATTTCGTATTTGATCGGCGCGTGGTTGGCCGGAATCTCGATGGCGACGTAGATGTCGTTCGGCAGGTCTTTGCCAGCCGGAATCTTGCTGTAGCTCATTGGGCGTTGCCCCCGTAGTTGGCCATGTACATGGCCGGATTGGCCTAAAAGTGGCGGCGATTATAGGCATATTCTGACGCCGATGCCATGCACCAGACGTCGTACAGTCATTCGCCTTGTGGCTGATAACGCGGGTCGTGCGCTTGCAGCTGCGCGAGGCGGGCCAGAGGGTCCTGGCGGTAAAAATGACTGAGTTGGGCGTACACCTGTGGATAACTTTCCACCAATAAATCTGGCGCGCTGAAAAAATATTCGCTGGTGACCGCGAAAAATTCCGCCGGGTTTTCGGCGGCGTAGGGGTCGATGGCGGTTTCGGCGTCGGGGTTGGCGTCCAGTTGACGGTTAAGCTCATCGTAGGCGCCTTGCATCACGCGGGCCCAGTCTTGCACGCGCATGTCGTGGTGCAGGGGCGGCAGGCCGTTGGCGTCGCCGTTGAGCATGTCGAGCTTGTGCGCCAGTTCGTGGATCACCAGGTTGTAGCCTTCCCAGTTGCCGCTGGCCAGCACGCCGGGCCAGGCGAGGATCACCGGGCCTTGTTGCCAGGCTTCGCCGCTGTGCTCGCCGTCCCACTCGTGCTCGACGCCACTGGCGTCGCGATGACGTTGCGGGCTGAGGAAGTCGTCGGGGTACAGCACGATCTCGTGGAAGCCCTGATACCAGTCGAGGTCGCCGAGGTTCATCAGTGGCAGTTGCGCCTGGGCGGCGAGCAGCAGGCGTTGTTCCTGGTGCAGCTCGACGCCGGGCAGGGCGGTGAGGTGTTTTTCGGCGAGAAACACCACGCAGGCTTCGCGCAACCACTGGTCTTGCTCGGCGCTGATGCCGTCGAGGAAGGTCAGGTGCTCGCGCACCCGCTGCCAGGTGTCATCGGCAATCGGGTGCCTGGCCAACAGGCGCCGGCGACGCCAGGCGCTGAGGGACCACATCGCAGGTTACTGCGACTTGGCTTCGGAAGACGTGCGACCAAAGCGGCTGCGGAACACGCTGATGATCATCGGCACCAGCGACAGCAGGATGATGAACACCACCAGCAGCGAGAGGTTTTTCTTGATGAACGGCACGTTGCCGAAGAAGTAGCCCAGGGTTACCAGGCCGCCGACCCAGAAGACGGTGCCCAGCACGCTGAAGCCGAAGAAGCGCGGGTAGGGCATTTTCGCGATACCGGCGACGAACGGCGCAAAGGTGCGCAGGATCGGCAGGAAGCGCGCCAGGGTCACGGTTTTGCCGCCGTGCTTGTCGTAGAAGTCGTGGGTTTTTTGCAGGTAGTCGCGGCGGAAGATTTTCGAGTTCGGGTTGCTGAACAGGCGTTCGCCGGCTGTTCGCCCGATCACGTAGTTGGTGCTGTCGCCGAGGATCGCCGCCAACATCAATAGACCGGCGAGCAAGACCGGGTCCATGCCGCCACCCGCCGCCACCGCGCCGGCAATGAACAGTAATGAATCACCCGGCAGGAACGGCATGACCACCAGGCCAGTTTCGCAAAAGATTACAAGGAACAGAATGGCGTAGATCCACAGACCGTAATTTTTTACCAGCAGGTCGAGGTAGACGTCGAGATGCAGGATAAGGTCAAGCGGGTTGAAATCCATGGATGGCACCTGTGTGAATGGCCCGACTCAGCAGGCCTGTGCGGAGGCTCGGGTAATAAGGCTACAAGTATTTGTCGCGCTTCTTACAATCCTGAAAGGTCGGCATTATACGGATTGAGAAGTGAAAAGAGTGTGTGGGTTTTGTAGCGGGGGATGTCATGGCACTCTGCTCCCAGAGCACCACAGAACCAAATGTGGGAGGGGGCTTGCCCCCGATGGGCGCGTGTCAGTTATAAATAGTCTGACGGGTCCACGGCTATCGGGAGCAAGCTCCTCCCACAGGAATTTTGGGGGGCTTGGGGGATGGGGTCAGTCTTCGCTGATCGGCAACACGTAGTTCTTGAACTCGCTGTCTTCGCGAAAACCCATCGACTCATACGTCTTCTGCGCCACGTTATTGTTGCTGCTGGTCGACACCCGCAGCCGCACTGCATGGGTTTCCTTGGCCATCTTCTTCGCCGCGCGCATCAGGTTGTCCGCCACCAGTTGCCGGCGCGCGTCTTCGGCGACATAGATGTCGTTGAGGATCCACACCCGTTTGAGCGACAACGAAGAAAAGCTCGGGTACAGCTGACAGAACCCGAGCAAGCGCTTGTCGTCGTCATCGGCCAGGGCCAGGTAGATCACCGATTCCTTGCGGCGCAGGCGTTTTTCCAGGAAGGCCCGCGAAGAGTCCGGGAACGGCAGGGCCCCGTAGAACTCGCGGTATTTGACGAATAACGGGGTCAACAGGTCCAGGTGTTCCAGGGTCGCTTGAGTGATCCGCATGCCAGGCCTCAACTTCCAGATGGTATATGACCACGCGAGCGGCCGTGACTCGATGCTGCCTAAAGACGTGAAAAAGCGCAATCGTGCGGGGATCAGTCGGTGGGCGGGCTGAGCAGGAAATTGCCTTTCACCAAGTCCGGGTCATCTGACTCGATGGTCTGAACCTGCGCCTCATCCTTGAGGTTGACCCCCGACAACTGCCGACGGCAGGCCTCCCGCATCAAGTACAGCAGGCGATGGGCCGCCATGCCATAACTCAAACCCTCCAGGCGCACGTTGGAGATGCAGTTGCGGTACGCGTCGGTGAGGCCAACCTTGGGGTTGTAGGTGAAATACAGGCCCAGGCTGTCCGGCGAACTGAGCCCCGGTCGTTCACCGATGAGGATCACCACCATCTTGGCGCCGAGTAGCTGGCCAATCTCATCGGCCACCGCGACGCGGCCCTGTTCCACCAGGATCACCGGTGACAAGGACCAGCCTTCGGCGTGGGTCTGTTCCTCCATGCGCGTGAGAAACGGCAACGTGTGTTTATGCACCGCCAACGCCGACAGACCATCGGCCACCACCACGGCCAGGTCGACGCCGCCGGGGTTAGCCGCCGCATGGTCGCGCAGCGCCTGGGCCGACTCATCGCTCAGACGCCGCCCCAGGTCCGGGCGTTGCAGGTAGCTGTGGCGGTCGACGGCGGCGCTGTGCAGCAACAGGCTGTCACGCCCGCGTTCGGCGAGCTGAGTGCTGAGGCCGACGTGGTCGAAGGGCAGGTGGACCGCGTCCCGCGCCTGGGCGTGGGCGAATTGGAAGTCCAACTGTGCGCTGGTGGGGATGCTGGTGCCAGTACGGCCCAGGGCGATGCGCGCCGGGGTCAGGCGACGCAGTTCCAGCCACGGGTTTTCGGGTAAGTCTGGTTGCACGGGCGGCTCCTTCATCCCAATTGCGCCAAGGCGTGGCGAAATGCCGGTGGCAGGCTGTTGCCGAAGCGCACTTTGCCGTCGGCTTGCGTGAAAATGCCCATGTTCGCCAGCCACTGTTCAAACTCCGGCGCCGGCTTTAGACCCAATGTCTGGCGGGCGTACAGGGCGTCGTGGAACGAGGTGGTCTGGTAGTTGAGCATGATGTCGTCGGAACCGGGAATGCCCATGATGAAGTTGATCCCGGCCACGCCCAGCAGGGTCAGCAGGGTGTCCATGTCGTCCTGGTCGGCTTCGGCGTGGTTGGTGTAGCAGATGTCGCAACCCATCGGCACCCCCAGCAGCTTGCCGCAGAAGTGGTCTTCGAGGCCGGCGCGGATGATCTGTTTGCCGTTGTACAGGTACTCGGGGCCGATAAAACCGACCACGGTGTTCACCAGGAACGGCTTGAAGTGCCGAGCCACGGCGTAGGCGCGGGTTTCACAGGTTTGCTGGTCGACGCCGAAGTGCGCGTTGGCCGACAAGGCGCTGCCCTGGCCGGTTTCGAAATACATCAGGTTCTGTCCGAGGGTGCCACGGTTCAGGCTCAGGCCTGCTTCGTAGCCCTCCTGCAGCACGCTCAGGCTGATGCCGAAACTGGCGTTGGCCGCCTCGGTGCCGGCGATCGACTGGAACACCAGGTCCAGCGGCACGCCACGGTTGATGGCTTCGATGGAGGTGGTGACGTGGGTCAGCACGCAGGCCTGGGTGGGGATTTCGTAACGCTGGATGATCGCGTCGAGCATCTCCAGCATGGCGCAGATCGAGGCGATGCTGTCGGTGGCCGGGTTGATGCCGATCATGGCGTCGCCGTTGCCGTACAGCAGTCCGTCGAGAATGCTCGCCGCGATGCCCGCCGGTTCGTCGGTGGGGTGGTTGGGTTGCAGGCGGGTCGACAAGCGGCCGCGCAGGCCCATGGTGCCGCGAAACCGGGTGACCACGCGGATCTTCTGCGCGACCAGTACCAGGTCTTGCACGCGCATGATCTTCGACACGGCGGCGGCCATTTCTGGTGTCAGCCCTGGCGCCAAGGCGCGTAGGGATTGTTCATCGGCTGCGTCACTGAGCAGCCAGTCGCGCAGGCCGCCGACGGTCAGGTGGCTGACGGCGGTAAACGCCTGTTTATCGTGGGTGTCGATGATCAGCCGGGTGACTTCGTCGCTTTCATAGGGAATCAGCGCCTCTTGCAGGAAGTGCTTCAGCGGGATATTCGCCAAGGCCATTTGCGCCGCCACCCGCTCGCCATCGTTCTGTGCGGCGACGCCAGCGAGGAAGTCGCCTGAACGGGCGGGGCTGGCCTTGGCCATCACGTCCTTGAGGCTGTCGAAGCGGTAGGTCGATGCACCCACCGCGTGGGAAAAACTTGCCATACAGTGTCTCCTTGATGACGCGGGCAAATATGGGTAAAGCGCCCGCGTCGAGGTTTACGGCAGTCAGTGCAAGGCGGCCTCTGCGGCCTGAATCGCCGCGAACTCTTCTTCCGGCGTGCCTGCTACCAAGTGATGCCGGCTGTAGAAAGCAAAGTAAGCAATTAATACTCCATAGATGATTGCAGCGCCAATCACCACTCGCGGGTCGACCAGAAAGCCCGCCACCACGGCCACGCAGGCCAATACCAGGGCCACGCCGGAGGTAAAGATGCCGCCCGGCGTGCGGTACGGACGATCCATTTTGGGGCGACGGATGCGCAGGGTGATGTGCGCGGCCATCATCAGCACGTAGGAAATGGTCGCGCCAAACACCGCCACCAGAATCAGCAGGTCGCCCTGGCCGGTCAGCGACAGGCCGAAACCGATAATGCCGGGGATCACCAGCGCCAGGACCGGCGCCTTGCTTTTGTTGGTCTGGGACAGTTTGCGCGGCAGGTAGCCGGCACGGGACAACGCGAAGATCTGCCGCGAATAGGCGTAGATAATCGAGAAAAAGCTGGCGATCAAGCCCGCCAGGCCGACCAGGTTGACGAAGCTGCCCATCCAGGTCGAGCCGCCATACGACAGCGCCAACGCTTCAACCAGCGGGTTGCCGGACTTGATCAGCGCGTAGGTGCCGGCGCCGCCCGGTGCAATCACCAGGATCAGCAGGGCAAAACTGGTCAGCACCACAATGGCGCCGATCAGGCCGCGAGGCAGGTCGCGCTTCGGATTCTTGGTTTCTTCGGCGGCCAACGGTACGCCTTCGACTGCCAGGAAGAACCAGATCGCATACGGAATCGCCGCCCACACGCCGACGTAGCCGAATGGCAGGAAGGTGCTGGCGCCCTTGGCGTCGGTCACCGGGATGTCGAGCAGGTTGGCGACGTTGAAGTGCGGCACCATCGAGACCAGGAACACGCCCAGTGCAATGGCGGCGACGGCGGTGATGACAAACATCAGCTTCAAGGCTTCACCCACGCCAAAGATATGGATGCCGATGAAGATGATGTAGAACGCCAGGTAAATCATCCAGCCGCCGATGCCGAACAACGACTCGCAATAGGCGCCGATGAACACCGCGATGGCGGCGGGGGCGATGGCATATTCGATCAGGATCGCGGTGCCCGTCAGGAACCCGCCCCAAGGGCCAAAGGCGCTGCGGGCAAAACCGTAGCCACCGCCGGCAGTAGGAATCATGGAAGACAGTTCGGCCAGGGAAAAGCACATGCACAGGTACATGGTGGCCATCAGTAATGTGGCGAGGAACATGCCGCCCCAGCCACCCTGGGCCAGGCCGAAGTTCCAGCCGGCGTAGTCGCCGGAGATCACGTAGGCAACGCCAAGGCCGACCAGCAGCACCCAGCCGGCGGCGCCTTTTTTCAGTTCGCGTTGTTGGAAGTATTGGGAATCGACTTTTTCGAAGTCGACGGAGGATCCAGTGGGTTCGCTAGGCATGGGAAAGTACCTTTCATTCTTATTGTTTTGGTCCCGACAAGTTGTCGCCGGGTAATGTAGGAGCGAGTTTGCTCGCGAAAAACTTCAGAGCACCGCGCAGAGCCAGGCTATCCGCGTAATCGTTGAGGTTCTTCGCGAGCAAGCTCGCTCCTACGGGGGCGGTTATCGCCCCGGCGGTGTTGGGTTAGAAGAAGCCCAATGGATTGATGTCGTAGCTCACCAGCAGGTTCTTGGTCTGCTGGTAGTGATCCAACATCATCTTGTGGGTTTCACGACCGACGCCGGACTTCTTGTAACCGCCAAACGCGGCATGCGCCGGGTACAGGTGGTAGCAGTTGGTCCACACGCGGCCCGCCTTGATCGCCCGGCCCATGCGGTAGGCGCGGTTGATGTCCCGGGTCCACAGGCCGGCGCCGAGGCCGAACTCGGTGTCGTTGGCGATCGCCAGGGCTTCGGCTTCATCCTTGAAGGTGGTGATGCTCACCACCGGGCCGAAGATTTCTTCCTGGAACACCCGCATCTTGTTGGTGCCCTTGAGCAGGGTCGGCTGGATGTAATAGCCGGTGGCCAGATCACCTGTCAGCTTCTCGACCTTGCCGCCGGCCAGCAACTCGGCGCCTTCGCCCTTGGCGATTTCCAGGTACGACAGGATCTTGTCGAACTGCTGCTCGGACGCCTGGGCGCCGACCATGGTGTCGGTGTCCAGCGGGTCGCCACGCTTGATCGACGCGACCTTCTTCATCACCACTTTCATGAAGTCGTCGTAGATCGACTCTTCCACCAGCGCGCGGGATGGGCAGGTACACACTTCGCCCTGGTTGAAGAACGCCAGCACCAAGCCTTCGGCGGCTTTCTCGATGAATTGCGGTTCGGCTTTCATGATGTCGGCGAAGAAGATGTTCGGCGACTTGCCACCCAGTTCAACGGTGGACGGAATAATGTTCTCGGCCGCGCAATGCATGATGTGCGCGCCCACCGGGGTAGAGCCGGTGAAGGCGATCTTGGCGATGCGCTTGCTGGTGGCCAGGGCTTCGCCGGCTTCTTTGCCGAAACCGTGGACCACGTTCAGCACGCCCGGCGGCAGCAGGTCGCCGATGACTTCCATCAGCACGTTGATGCCCAGCGGGGTTTGCTCGGCCGGCTTGAGCACCACGCAGTTGCCGGCGGCCAGGGCCGGGGCGAGTTTCCAGGCGGCCATCAGCAGCGGGAAGTTCCACGGGATGATCTGGCCGACCACGCCCAGGGGCTCATGGAAGTGATAGGCGGCGGTGTGTTCGTTGATTT
Organism: Pseudomonas sp. PSPC2-3; assembly: GCF_049898265.1. Taxonomy (NCBI): domain Bacteria; kingdom Pseudomonadati; phylum Pseudomonadota; class Gammaproteobacteria; order Pseudomonadales; family Pseudomonadaceae; genus Pseudomonas; species Pseudomonas sp. PSPC2-3. The sequence goes on from NZ_JAFCXJ010000009.1 coordinate 100,004, forward strand.
CGGCGCTGCTGCCTTCCTGGGCGCGGATGCAACCGGCGAAGTAGCGGAAGTGGTCGGCGGCCAGCGGGATGTCGGCGTTGAGGGTTTCACGCACGGCCTTGCCGTTGTCCCAGGTTTCGGTGATGGCCAGCAGTTCGAGGTTCTGTTCGATACGGTCGGCGATCTTCAGCAGCACCAGCGAGCGGTCCTGGGCAGAGGTTTTGCCCCAGGCGTCGGCGGCGGCATGCGCGGCGTCCAGCGCCTTGTCGATGTCTTTGGCGGTGGAACGTGGGAATTCGGCGATGGGCTTGCCGTTGACCGGGGAAGTGTTGGTGAAGTAGTTGCCATCGATCGGCGCCACGAATTCGCCGCCGATGTAGTTGCCGTACTTGGCCTTGAACGAAACGATGGCGCCTTCAGTACCGGGGTGTGCGTAACGCATGGTGGGTATCTCCTGGCTTTTTATGTTTATTGGAGTGCAGCGCGGCAAGCGCTTGATAAAGCGTAGAGCAAAGGTCGGGCCACTGCCTTGCAAGCCAGTTAAATCAGGGGGTTGGCGAGAGCCAAAAAGTGCGGCTGTGCCAGCCTTGGTACAGTCTGTGTGACAGTTTGTGCCATGCACGGTACAACCTGTGACCGGTGGGTCGGCGCGGGATTGCAATGGCCGGGTGGCTGGGGGATGCTGGACGTTCTCACGCAGGGAGAATAATAAGAACATGCATCACGATCATTTCAGTCGCCATGCCCAGCAAGTCTTGACCGTGACCCGTGGGCAAGACCTTTCCCAGGGCCCCGGCAGCGACCCGTCCATCGCCCGCTCCTGGCTGCGTTGCCTGGAGGATTATCACCTCGACCCTGCGCTGAGCATCGCCCCCACCGTGCTCGAACATGGCCGTCTGCTGGAAAGCCGCGAGCGCCTGCAGCAGGTGCTGCACATCGCTGGCGGCGAGATGAACAGCCTGCATCAGCAACTTTCGGGCGCCGGTCACGCCGTGTTGCTCACCGACGCGCGCGGGGTGATCCTCAACTGCGTCACCGCGCCGTCCGAGCGCAAGATTTTCGAGCGCGCCGGGTTGTGGCTCGGCGCCGACTGGAGCGAGGCCTGCGAAGGCACCAATGGCATCGGCACCTGCCTGGTGGAGCGCCAGTCGTTGACCATTCACCGCGATGAGCATTTTCGCGGGCGCCACACCGGGCTGACCTGTTCGGCGAGCCCGGTGTTCGATCCCCATGGTGAGTTGCTGGCGGTGCTGGACGTGTCGTCGGCGCGGGAAGCGGTGTCGCGTCAGAGCCAGTTCCACACCATGGCGCTGGTCAACCTGTCGGCGAAGATGATCGAGAGTTGTTACTTCCTGCGTCACTTTGAACACCACTGGCTGCTGCGTTTTCACTTGCAGGCGGAGTCCGTGGGCTTATTCAGTGAAGGGCTGCTGGCGTTCGACGGTGAAGGGCGCATTTGCGCAGTCAACCAAAGTGCCCTGAACCTGTTGGGGCAGATGCGTGGTGGCTTGCTGGGGCAGCCTGTGGAAGTGCTTTTCGAATGCACCCTGGATCAACTGCTGGGCCGCGCCAGCGCCAATGCCACAGCGAGTTGGCCGCTGCGGACGCGGGACGGTCGACATCTGTTTGCCGCGTTGCGCGGCCAGCCGCGCAGTGTGCCGGTGCCCGTACCGCCGCAGCCGGTGGTTGCCGCCAAGCCCGAGCGTCTGCTCGGTATCTGCCTGGGCGATTCCGCGTTGCAAAGCGATTTTCGCAAGGCGTTGCGCGTGTTCGAACGTGATGTGCCGCTGCTGGTCAACGGTGAAACCGGTTCCGGCAAAGAGGCCTTCGCCAAGGCCGTACACCAGGCCAGCCAGCGTGCGGACAAGGCTTTTGTTGCGCTCAACTGCGCCGCCATCCCGGAAAGCCTGATCGAAAGCGAACTGTTCGGCTATCGCGGCGGCAGTTTCACCGGTGCCCGCAAGGAAGGCATGCGCGGCAAGCTGCAACAGGCAGATGGGGGCACGTTGTTCCTGGATGAAATCGGCGACATGCCCCTGGCTTTGCAAACCCGGCTCTTGAGGGTGCTGGAGGATCGCCTGGTGGTGCCCATCGGCGGCGAGCCCCAGGCGGTAAACGTGAGAGTCATCAGCGCCACCCACCGTGATTTGTTGCAGCGTGTGCAGGCAGGCAGCTTTCGTGAAGATTTGTACTACCGACTCAATGGCCTCGAAATCGGCTTGCCGCCGTTGCGCGAGCGCAGTGATAAGCCGCAATTGCTGGATTTTCTGCTGGCCCAGGAAGCCGGGGAGCAGACGATAACGCTCGATGCCGGCGCGCGTCAGGCATTGCTGGCGTTCGCCTGGCCGGGCAATGTGCGGCAGTTGCGCACGGTGTTGCGTACCCTGGTTGCACTGTGTGACGGCGCGTTGATCGGTGTCGATGATTTGCCGCCGATGATCCGCCCGGCGTCCTTGACTACGCCTGCTGCGGATGTCCCCCCGCTGTCGCTGCTTGAGGATGCCGAGCGCCTGGCATTGTTGAAGGTCCTGACGCAGCAGCGCTGGCATATGACCCTTGTGGCTGAACGGTTGGGGGTGAGCCGCAACACGTTATATCGAAAGTTACGCAAACATGGCATTGAACTGCGTTCGGCGTTGTAATTCGTAAGTTGTTGTCGAGTGTGTGGGCGCGGTTTTTAATTGTTGGTTGTAGGGGGATTTACTGTTTTTGCTTTTGTGGGTTAATTGTTGAGAAAGTGTGTCCTGGCTGGCGCGGAAGTAAATGCATGTAATGTTGTTTCGGTGGAACTGAGATAGATATTTTTGTCACCCAGTGAATGCAAGTTTTTATTGACTGACTAAGGTGATGATTATGAATGTTACAGGTGTTCCAACTTATACTACAGTACCGTCCAGTGACGTTTCAGCTGATGTTACTCAAGCTGCCAATAATACTGGATCGACCGGTAACCCGCGCAACGCCGCTTCGGCTACTTGGCAAAATGATCGCTCCGAGCTTACTTATGATGCTGAACGTTTGAACTCGGACACGCAGGTTCGTAGCAAAAGGGGAATTGATTTCGGACGTTTTTTCCGCAGGCCGACGCATAGCACTTCCCGCGTGCCGTCTGGGACGCCCGGTCAATATAATCAGGTTAATAAGGGACCGTTTTTCTCAAACCCACCTTCCACTCATGCATCTAATAAGCCCTTTCGAGATCTGATTAATAACAACCGGTTCGGGGGCTCTACCCTTCCTTCCAGGTCTCACCCCGTTCCCAAGACGTTTGGCGAGGTGGCGCAAAACCTCGTCACTGCCGATCGCCTGGTCAAGGCTGGCGTGTTCAAGACCGGGCCAGATCTGAAAACCGTGACACGGGACGCTTTCGTGAATGCCGCAGTCAACGGCTTGGTCAGTACGCCATTGAGTATTGGTACTTACGCAGGCTCCGTATGGAGTGGCGAGCAGATCAAGGGGGCGTTCAGCGCCAATACCCCCTTACTTCCTCCCGCGCACCAGCCCGCGCCGAGTCAACAGAACGGTGTGGCGGGATCGGCGCCGAGTCCTTCATCGCCGCAAGACCTGGCGTTGCACTTGGACAATGCAGAATTAAAACTGCTCTTGGTCAGTAATACGATCCAGGCCTATACCGAAGGGAGCGAGGGTCAAGCCTTGGATAAAAGCCCCGATTGGCCAACCGAGACAACTGCCCGACTTGATATGTTGGAAAAGCAATACGACACCGTCGAGTCGAACTTGGAATTAATCTCTAAGGAAAATGATTTTATATTCAGGCCTTTTAAAAGTGATACCGCCGCCACCGAGAAAGACCCTGTGCGCCGCCTTGAAACATTGGATCGACGCAATCAGGCTGTTTTAAACCAGATCTCCCGTATCAATACGGTGTTGGAGCCGAAGGGGCCGCCATCCTCGATGCAGTTTGTCTGATGCGGGTTATTAATTGACACCCCATAATGACCCCTCGTATACGCTGAGTCCGGTGCTGTCACGGCGGGTGACGGCACCGGGCTCAACGACCGCACTGCCGGCCGAATTCAGACGATTGAGCTGGCGTGTACCGCTAAAAGAGTGCGATTTCCCCCTCCCTGCGCTAACCTGCCTCGATGTTTTACGAGGTCGACCATGCACATTCATATTCTCGGTATTTGCGGTACTTTCATGGGCTCGATGGCGGTTCTGGCCAAGGAGTTGGGCCACCATGTGACGGGTTCCGATGCCAACGTCTATCCGCCCATGAGTACGCAACTGCAAGCCCAGGGCATCGAATTGACCCAGGGCTATGATCCATCCCAATTCGATCCGGTCCCCGACCTGGTGGTGATCGGCAACGCCATGTCTCGGGGCAACCCGGCGGTCGAGTACGTACTGAACAAAGGTTTGCCGTATGTGTCCGGCCCCCAATGGCTGGCCGACCATGTGCTGCAAGGGCGCTGGGTGCTGGCGGTCGCTGGTACGCACGGCAAGACCACCACCAGCAGCATGCTGGCCTGGGTGCTGGAGCACGCGGGCATGAGCCCGGGTTTCCTGATCGGCGGCGTACCGCAGAACTTCTCGGTGTCGGCGCGCCTGGGCGATACGCCGTTCTTCGTGATCGAAGCCGATGAATACGACAGCGCGTTCTTCGACAAACGCTCCAAGTTTGTCCACTACCGCCCGCGCACGGCGATCCTGAATAACCTGGAGTTCGATCACGCGGATATCTTCCCCGATCTGGCGGCCATCGAGCGGCAGTTCCATCATTTGGTACGCACCATCCCGAGTGAGGGCCTGGTGATCCACCCGACCACCGAGCCGGCCTTGCAGCGCGTCATCGACATGGGCTGCTGGACGCCGGTGCAAACCACCGGCGCGGGCGGGCAGTGGCAGGTCAGGTTGCTCAGTGAAGACGGTTCGACATTTGAAGTGCTGTACGAAGGCGAGGCCCAGGGTGTGGTCGACTGGGACATGACCGGCCAGCACAACGTTGCCAACGCCCTGGTCACCTTGGCGGCGGCACGGCATGTTGGCGTGGTGCCTTCCATGGGCATCGCGGCCTTGAGTGCGTTCAAAAGTGTGAAACGGCGCATGGAAAAGGTTGCCGATGTGAATGGGATTACCATCTACGACGACTTTGCCCACCACCCGACGGCGATTGCCACCACCCTTGATGGCCTGCGCAAGCGGGTCGGTGATGCGCCGATCATTGCGATTATCGAACCGCGCTCCAACTCCATGAAGCTCGGCGCGCACCGCGATGGCTTGCCGGAGAGCGTCAATGATGCGGACCAAGTGGTCTGGTACGCACCGGCCAACCTCGGCTGGGACCTGCCCGCCATTGCGGCGCTGTGTCACGTGCCGTCGACGGTCTGCGATTCGATCGAAGGCATCATTGAACACGTCAAGCAACAGGCCACGCCCGGCACCCACGTGGTGGTCATGAGTAACGGCGGCTTCGGCGGCCTGCACGGCAAATTGGCCGAGGCCCTGAAATGAGCGGGCCCGAGCGCGTGACGCTGGCGATGACCGGCGCATCCGGCGCGCCCTATGGCTTGCGCCTGCTCGACTGCCTGGTGCGCGAGGAGCGTGAAGTTCATTTCCTGATCTCCAAGGCCGCGCAACTGGTGATGGCCACCGAGACCGATGTCGCGCTGCCGCCCAAGGTGCAGATGATGCAGGCGTTCCTCACCGAGTACACCGGTGCGGCGGCGGGGCAGATCAAGGTTTACGGTAAAGAGGATTGGATGTCGCCGGTGGCCTCCGGCTCCGGCGCGCCGGCGGCGATGGTGGTGGTGCCGTGTTCCACCGGTACGTTGTCGGCGATTGCCACGGGCGCCTGCAACAATTTGATCGAACGGGCCGCCGATGTGACGTTGAAAGAGCGGCGCCAGCTGATTTTGGTGCCGCGTGAGGCGCCGTATTCGAGCATTCACCTGGAGCACATGCTCAAGTTGTCGAACATGGGCGTGACCATCTTGCCGGCGTCGCCCGGTTTCTATCACCAGCCGCAGACCATCGATGACCTGGTGGATTTTGTGGTGGCGCGGATTCTCAACCTGCTGAACATTCCCCAGGACATGCTCCCGCGTTGGGGTGAGCACCATTTGAGCAGCGATGAATAAGGCGCTGTTGGTGTTGCTGGCGTTGCAACTGGCGGGCTGCGCCACCGCGCGCACGCTGGATGCGGCGAAGCCTGGCGCGCCGGTGGTGTATGCCGGCACGCGGCTGGACCTGTATGCGATGAACGGCGGCTGTTGCGCGATGGACCGTTTTGGCGCCGAGGCGCCGAGCTATCCCGGCGTCGACCTGCCAGCCAGCGCGTTGCTCGATACCCTGCTGTTGCCGCTGTCGGTGTTGACGGTGTTGGGGGTAGGGTTCAACGCCACGGGTGGGCTGTGACTCCGCGCTCAGGCCCCATCTGAACCCACATGTTGAGCTGGCAGCTCGGTTGGCAGGGTTTATTTACCCAGCTTGCGCAACTCGTCCGATTCGACCACGCGCACACCATCTTGCTCTTCCAGCGCCAGGCGCCACATGGCGCGTGCCAGTTCGCACACTTCGATGCCGTGGTACTTGCCTGGAATCAGCCGTGACAACGGCCCGGCCAATTGCTCGGCCAGGCGCGGTTCGAGGCGCTCCCCCAGCAACAGCGACGGCCGCACGATGGTCAGTTGCGGCCAACCCTGGGCTTTCAAGGCGTCTTCCATTTGCCCTTTGATCCGGTTGTAGAAGATCGAGGATTTCGGGTCGGCGCCAATCGCGCTGATGACAATCAGGTGCCGCGCGCCCATTTCCCGTGCGCGCTTGGCAAAGGCCACGACCAGGTCCAGATCGATCGCGCGAAAGGCTTCCTCGGAGCCGGCTTGCTTGATCGTGGTACCCAGGCAGCAGAAGGCGATATCGACCTGGCCACGCAGTTGCGGCAGGACCACCGCCGGGTCGCCCACTGGGTTTTCCAGGCGTGGATGTTCGGCCAACGGCTTGCGGCTGGGCGCCAGCACACGGGTCACGGTGGGTTCGTTGAGCAGGCGATCGAGCAGGTGTTCGCCGGTCAGGCCAGAGGCTCCTGCGAGCAAAATATGCTGAGGCGTCAGGTACATGGTGTTTCCCCCTTTGTTACACGTTACAGCTTAGTTGCCTTTAGCTTCCTTGCTATTCATTGAGACGCTTTCGAGCGCCTTTCGTGCTTGCTGCTTGCGTAATAGTTGCCAATGGGCGATCACGCCTTTGGGGGCCCAGATCTGCGGTTCGGAGGCTTCGAAGTTGTCCGCCTGTTCGCGTTCGGTCACGTGCAGTTGCGCCAGCTTGAAGGCTTGCTGCAAGTCGTCGGTCTGGTTGAAGGCTTGGGCGAAAAGGGCATCGCCGAAGTAGGTGAAGTCGGCTTCCTCGGAACAGCCAAACGACACGCGGTCGGCGCGGGAAGCGGTCATGATCAAGGTGTGCTCGTCTTTCAGCGCGGGAATGAAACCGCCGGAGTAACACGCGGAAATCACCACGACCTTGTCGCGGTTCTTCAACGGCGTGAGTACTGCGGCGAGCTCATCGGCCGGCAGGTCGGCCAGCTCCATGCGCGGCTGATCGAGCACCAGTTCGCTTTCGTGGGTGCCGTGGCTGGTCAGGTAGATAAACACCAGGTCCTCCGGCCCGCTGCGTTCGGCCAGGGTCTGCACGGCACGGCGCAGGCTTTCGCGGGTAGCCAGCGGGCGGTCGGCGATATGGTCGCGGTGGTTGACCAGGCGAATCTGCCCGCGCGCACCGAAGCGGCTGGCGAGCATGTTGCTGACGTAATCGGCTTCGCGCAGGAACACGCTCTGTTTGCCGTCGCCGGCGAGTACCAGGGTGTACAGTTCCACGGCGGGGGTCGAAGGAGGCACGGCGGCGAGGGCAGCATCGAGCAGGCGGCCCTGGGCCAGCACGCCGATTTCCAACGGGTCGGGCAACAGCTTGCCGTCGGCGTCGCGCACGCGCATGCCGTTGACCCAGGTGCCGGCTTGCACGGTGCCGTCGGCGAGCACCAGGGTGCCGCGGCCCTGGTAGTTGTCGCTGTCGAAACCGCCGATATAGAAGCTGCCGTCGGTGAGGTTCAGGCGGCCTTCGCCGCTGAAGCGCCAATCGCTGAACTGGCCAATGTAGTGGCTGCCATCGACGCCGATCAACTCGCCCTTGCCGCCGAGGGCGCCTTCCTTGAACTGGCCGATCCACACGTCGCCGTCGGCGTTTTCGTAGCGACCCTTGCCGTTCAATTGGTTCTGTTTGAACTGGCCGACGTAGATGTCGCCGTCAGCGCTGTTGAAGGTGCCGTTGCCTTCCAGCTGGCCATCGACGAAGTGGCCGCTGAACTGGTTGCCGCTGTCGTCGTTGCGCTGGCCTTCGCCGTTGGGCTTGCCGTGGGCGAACTGGCCCTGGTATTGGCTGCCGTCGGCCAGCTCCAGGCGCCCGAGGCCGGAATACTGGTCGTCCTTGAATTCGCCGCGATAGGTCATTTGCCCCTCTTTGAGGGTGCCTTCGCCGTTGCGCCGGCCTTGCTTGAAGCCACCGACATAGTGGCTGCCCGCAGTGGTCAGGCTGCCCTGGCCGTCAAACAGGCCTTGCTGGAACTGGCCTTTATAGACTTCGCCGTTGCTGCCATGCCATTCGCCCTGGCCGTGCCACTGGCCTTTGTCGAACTGGCCGGCGTACCAACTGCCGTTGGGGTAGTCCACGCGACCCTGGCCTTGCAGCAAGCCATTGACCACATCACCCCGGTAACGGCCGCCGTCGGGCAGGCGCGCATCGGGCGGCAACAGCGATTCGCCGTCTCCGCAAGCGGTGAGCAACAGGACAAGGGCAAGGGGAGCGAGTGGGCGCATAGCGGGATCCGGATAATTGAGCGCCGAGTATGCCGCAGCGAAGGAGCCATACCTAGTGGTCTGTTGGGGAATGATGACCTGTAGGAGCCGGCTTGCCGGCGAAGGTGGTCAACGAAAACGCGGGCATTCAGGGGGAATGTGGCGTCTGGGGGCTTTTCGCTGGCAAGCCAGCTCCTACAGGGAGGAAGGAGGCGGTTACACGAAGCAGAGCGACAGCGACTCGGCAATGTAAGCGGGTTTCTCCTGGCCTTCGATTTCCAGGGTAGCGGTGGCCTTGAACAGCCATTGGCCGGGTTTTTTCTCGGTGACGTCGGTGAGGGTCACGTTCAGGCGGACCTTGGAATTGACCTTCACCGGCTGGATAAAGCGCACGCTGTCCAAGCCGTAGTTGACCGCCATTTTCAGGCCTTCGGGCATGATCAGGATGTCTTCCATCAACTTGGGCATCAGCGACAGCGACAGGAAACCGTGGGCGATGGTGCTGCCGAACGGGGTTTGCGCGGCCTTGACCGGGTCGACGTGGATGAACTGATGGTCGCCAGTGGCTTCTGCGAACAGGTTGATGCGGGCCTGGTCGATGGTGAGCCAGTCGGAACGTCCCAGTTCCTTGCCGACATAATCTTTGAGCTGCGCTACGGGTACATAGGGCATTGCGTCTCTCCTTGGTTCATCGGTTTTTATTGATGTGCGAGAACCATGTTAGATCATCATGGGCAACCAGCCCGGTCAACCCACCATGCTTATGGCGAATGCCGGAGCATAGCGCGGGCATGCTTATAATGCGGGTGGGTCTTGAGGGGGGAAGGACGGATGCTGTTACGCGGTCTGACATGGCTGGTGCTGTTTCAATTGATCGGCACGGCGATCAACCATTTGCTGCTGCCGGTGTTGCCGGGGCCGATCATTGGTCTGCTGCTGATGCTGGGTTACCTGGTGTGGCGCGGCGAAGTCGGCGAGCCGCTGAGCCTGGCGGCCAGCAGCCTGCTGCGTTACTTGCCCTTGCTGCTGGTGCCGCCGGCGGTCGGGGTGATGGTGTATGCCAAGGACATCGCCGCAGACTTCTGGGCCATCGTCGGCGCCTTGGTGTTGTCGCTGGTGATCGCCATGGGGTTCGTCGGCGTGCTGATGCAAAAACTGGTCAAGCGCCAGGCGCAGCAGGAGGAGCAATCATGACCTTCGACTGGCAAGGCGCGTGGGCGGCGGTGATTCATCATCCGCTGTTCGGCATCGGCATCACCCTCGGTGCCTATCAACTGGTGCTCGCGGGCTTCGAGAAAACCCGCTGGATCTTCCTGCAGCCGGTGCTGGTGTCCATGCTGCTGGTGATCGGCGTGCTGCTCACCTGTGGCCTGAGTTACGCCGAGTACCGCAAGAGCACCGAGATCATGAGCATCCTGCTGGGCCCGGCGACTGTGGCCCTGGCGGTGCCGCTCTATCTGAACCTGCGTCGGATTCGTCAATTGTTCTGGCCGATTTTTACTACGCTGGTGATAGGTGGTGTGTTGGCCACCGGCCTGTGTGTGTTGCTGGGCTGGTGGTTCGGTGCCGAACACAGGATGTTGATGACCATGGCACCCAAGTCGGTGACCTCGCCGATTGCCATGCTGGTGGCCGAGCAGATCGGCGGCGTGGCCGCGTTAGCCGCGGTGTTCGTGCTGATCACCGGCGTGATCGGGGCAATGATCGGCCCGGCGTACTTGTCGCGCCTGGGCGTCCACAGCCCCGAGGCGCGCGGTATGGCGCTGGGCATGACCGCTCACGCCGTCGGCACGTCGGTGGCCCTGCAGGAAAGCGAAGAGTGCGGCGCCTTTGCGGCGCTGGCCATGAGTCTGATGGGCGTGGCGACGGCGGTGTTCCTGCCGCTGGCCGTGTCGGTGATTGTTTGAACCAGGGTTAAGGAAACCTTTATGAGTCTGGCGCTGTTCCCGCTCAACACCGTGCTGTTCCCTGGCTGCACCCTCGACCTGCAATTGTTCGAGGCGCGCTACCTGGACATGATCAGCCGCTGCATGAAAAAGGGCGAAAGTTTCGGCGTGGTGTGCATCTTCGACGGCAAAGAGGTGGGCGCGGCCCCGGATGGCTACGCGCTGATCGGCTGTGAAGCGCTGATTCGCGACTTCAAACAGCAGGATAACGGCCTGCTGGGCATTCGTGTCGAGGGCGGGCGGCGCTTCCGTGTCCGCGATGCCGAGGTGCAGAAGGACCAGTTGCTGGTGGCCGAGGTGCAATGGCTGGAAGAGCGGCCGGACCACGCGCTGGAAGAGGCGGACGCCGACCTGCAGGCCTTGCTCCAGGCCCTGGCCGAACACCCGATGGTGGCCTCGCTGGACATGGGCGCCGATGCCGACGGCCAGCAGGCCCTGGGCAATCAATTGGCGTATTTGCTGCCGTTCACCGAGGCCGACAAGATCGACCTGCTGCAACTCGACGATCCGCAACAACGGCTGGATGCGATCCAGAGGCTGCTGGATGAACTGCAAGGTGAGCTGTTCACCTGATCTTCAGAATTGTCTGGTGCTGCTTTCAGACATTTCTGCGTTGCTCCCATCGCGCGGGCTGAAATAGTTTCCGATCACACAACCACTGATCAGGGGATGAACATGATTCGGCTAGCGCAATCGGAGCAGGCGGCCTGGGACGCTTTTTTTGTCAGCATTACCTCACAACTGCTCGCGCAGGATGCACAGCGCGGCCCGGAATACATCGCCGAGCGTGCCGCAGAAATTGCCGATGAAATGCTGCTGGAGCGGCGCGAACGTTGCGTTGAGCGCCGAACCGCGCCAATCGATTGGATCGGCCCGGCCAAGGGTCAGTAGGCATACCTGAGCAGGGCGTGCGAGGTGCCGCTGAAGGCGATGAAGCCGAGCACCGCCACCACGGCAGGCAATACCAGCCACCAGGCTTTCTGCGACATCGGCGGCAGCGGGCTGCGGTATTGGATTGCGCTCAGGCTCAATGCACACACGCTCATCGCCAGCAGCATTCCGGCGAGGATGTCGGTGGGCCAGTGGGCACCCAAGTAAACCCGCGACAACGCGATGAATGCCGCGGGGATGCAGCCCAGCAGCAGCCAGGTCAGGCGCAGGCGCGTGGGCTGTCCGCGCCCGGCCAATACCGCCAGCGCCAGGAAAAACGCGAATGCGCCGGAGGCGTGGCCGCTGGGCATGCTGAAGCTGGTCAGCGGGTCGGTGAGGATTTCCGGGCGACCGCGGGCAAAAAACAGCTTGGTGGCGGTATTGATCACCGCGGCCACGCCCAGCGTGATGCCGACAAACAGCGCGTGGCGCCATTGGCGTGCGAGTAACAACAGGCCGGTGAACAGGGCGCTGGCGACAAACATCTTCTTGAACTCGCCCAGTTGGGTGAGCCTCACCATGGTCTCGTCCAGCCAGGCGCTGCGATGCTCCTGCACCAGGGCGCTCAGCCCCTGGTCGAAGTCGTTGAGGTGCGGGTAGCCGATAAACAGGGCGATCAACAGGGTCAGGCTGGCGCAACCTATCCACCCTGTGACACGGCGATGGCCGCGCAGGCTGCTGTTCAAGCTCAGCCCCAGCAACACCGCCAGGCATGCCGCGACAATTCCCGCCTCGGGCCAGAACCCCGCCGGCAATGGCAGGCGGAAAGCCGCGCCGGTCGCCCAGCCCGGCAGCAGGTACGCGACTGTCCAGCCGGCCGCCGCGAGAATGCTGACCAGGGCAAAGCGTGGGAACGGCATGTCGCACATGCCAGCCACCATCGGCAGCATGGGGCGCAACGGGCCGATGAAACGTCCGACCAGCAGGCTGGCGATGCCGTACTTGTGGAAGTAGGTCTCGGCGCCGTTCATCCATTCAGGGTGATGCCGCAGGCCGGGCAGGCGCCGGATGTTCTGGTGGAAATGGCGTCCAAGGAAGTAGGACACCCCATCGCCCACCAGGCCGCCGAGAAAACCCAGCAGCAGGGTTTCACTCAGCGACAGCGCACCGTTGCCGGCCAGCACGGCAATGGCGAACAGCAGCACGGTGCCGGGCACGATCAAACCGGCAATGGCCAGGCATTCCACGCACGCCACGATAAACACCGCCGCCGCCAGCCATTGGGGGTTCAGGGTCAGCCAGCCGGTGATGCTATCGAGCCATTGGCCCATGATTCTTCACTCCCTCGTCACCGTTTCAAATCAAAAAATAGTCGCGGCCTTCGACCTGGCCCCGGCGCAGCGGGTTCCGCGTGCAATAAGGCGCATAGCCTGCATCGACGAAGCGGTACATCAAGTGTTCGTCCCGGCCGCCGGGAATGCCCAGGCGGGTGGTCTGGATAATGTGCGTCGGCACCTGGCCGACGTCTTCTACATAGAGCCGCTCCTGGTCGAAGCGCTTGGCATCCCACATCGGCACTTTCAGGCCCAGCGCCTTGCACAATAAGGTCTGGCCGGCGCAGAGCTTCTGCGAGGCGCGTGGCCTGCCATTGGCGTCCGGGTTGTTCAGCAGCATCTGCGCCAAACTGGCCGGGCCGGAGGTCTCATCGACCCAGGGATAGGCGGATTTGATCAATACTGCATTGCCCGGGCCCTGGGCGCTGAAGTTCAGCGAATCGCCGCCACGGGCGTAGTACATATAGATATGACCGCCATCCAGAAACAAAGCCTTACGCTTTTCTGTGTAGCCCAGTGAGGCATGGCTGCCTTTTTCGGCCACGAAATACGCTTCGGTTTCAATAATCCGCGCCGAAAGCCAGAGATCGCCGACCCGATGACGGATGATTTTGCCGAGCAATTCCCGCGCAAGCAGTTGCGCATCGCGGTCGAAGAAGCGGTCGGGCAGGGCGCTGGCAGGGAGTTGGGGGGTGAAACTCGACATGGCCTTCAGGGTTAATACGGCTAAATGTGACGGAATAATAACAACTCCCACCTTAATTACGGCTGAACCCCAGGTTTTTACAGTTCATTTCGACCATCCGCCCCTCACCGCTGTCAGTCGGGCGGCGTCACAGCTATAATCTGCCGCTTTCCTCTTTGCCAAGACTCCCTGACCATGACTGAGTCCGTTCTTGACTACATGACCCGCCTGGGTCGCGCTGCCCGTCAGGCCTCGCGGTTGATCGCCCGTGCGAGCACCGCGCAGAAAAACCGTGCCTTGCTGGCCGCCGCCGATGCTCTGGATGCTTCGCGCTCCGAGTTGACCGCCGCCAACGAACTGGACCTGGCCAACGGCCGCGCCAATGGCCTGGAACCGGCGTTGCTCGACCGCCTGGCGCTGACCCCGGCGCGTATCGACGACATGATCGAAGGCCTGCGTCAGGTGGCCAAGCTGCCTGACCCCATCGGTGAAATCCGCGATATGCGTTACCTGCCGTCCGGCATCCAGGTCGGCAAGATGCGCGTGCCCCTGGGCGTGATCGGCATCATCTATGAGTCGCGCCCGAACGTGACCATCGACGCCGCGAGCCTGTGCCTCAAGTCTGGCAACGCCACCATCCTGCGCGGCGGTTCCGAGGCGATCCACTCCAACCGTGCGATTGCTGCCTGCATCCAGCAGGGCCTGGCCGTGGCCGAATTGCCGGCCGAAGTGGTGCAAGTGGTGGAAACCACCGACCGCGCCGCCGTCGGCGCGCTGATCACCATGCCGGAATTCGTCGACGTGATCGTGCCGCGCGGTGGCAAGAGCCTGATCGAACGCGTCAGCCGTGATGCCAAGGTGCCAGTGATCAAGCACCTGGACGGCGTGTGCCACGTTTACATCGACATCGCCGCCGATATCGACAAGGCGATCCGCATCGCCGACAACGCCAAGACCCACCGTTACGCCCCGTGCAACACCATGGAAACCCTGCTGGTGCACGCCGGCATTGCCGATCGCGTGCTGCCGCCGCTGGCTGCCATCTACCGCGACAAGGGTGTGGAGCTGCGCGGTTGCGAGCGCACCCGTGCGCTGCTCGGCGCGGACGTGATCGAAGCCACCGAGCAAGACTGGTACACCGAGTACACGGCGCCGATCCTGTCGATCCGCATCGTCGACGACCTGGATCAGGCCATCGAGCACATCAACAAATACGGCTCCAAGCACACCGATGCCATTGTTACCGAGCATTTCAGCGATGCCCGGCGTTTCCTCACCGAAGTGGACTCCGCTTCGGTGATGGTCAACGCCTCGACGCGTTTTGCCGACGGCTTCGAGTATGGCCTGGGCGCGGAGATCGGTATCTCCACCGACAAGCTCCACGCACGCGGCCCGGTTGGCCTGGAAGGCCTGACCAGCGAGAAGTACGTAGTGTTCGGCGACGGGCATGTGCGCGCTTGATGGGTAAACGCATCGGGTTGCTCGGCGGCACCTTTGACCCCGTGCATATCGGCCATTTGCGCAGTGCCCTGGAAGTCGCGGATGCCCTCGCGCTGGATGAATTGCGCCTGACCCCCAATGCCCGGCCGCCGCACCGCGATACGCCGCAGGTGTCAGCGCAGCAGCGCCTGGAAATGGTGCGCCTTGCCGTAGCTGGCATACCGCCGCTGGTGGTGGACGACCGCGAGCTCAAGCGCGATAAACCGTCCTACACTGTCGACACCCTGGAACTGATGCGTGCCGAGTTGGCCGCGGACGACCAGTTGTTTCTGCTTTTGGGCTGGGACGCATTTTGCGGCCTGCCCTCTTGGCATCGCTGGGAGGAACTCCTCCAGCATTGCCACATCCTGGTTTTGCAACGCCCGGATGCCGACAGCGAACCGCCGGATGCCTTGCGCAACCTGCTGGCCGCGCGGTCGGTAAGTGACCCCTTGGCCCTGACCGGGCCGAACGGGAATATTGCATTCGTCTGGCAGACCCCGCTTGCGGTGTCCGCCACCCAGATCCGTCAACTGCTGGCCAGCGGGAAGTCGGTACGTTTCCTGGTGCCTGACGCGGTCCTGGCCTACATCGATGCGCACGGGCTTTACCGTGCGTCGAACTGAAAAGGCGCGCTTGAACGCACGAACAGTCGTGCAGCGAGCGCCCGAACATACGAGCAAAACGAGTTTTATATGACGAACAAAGACGTAAGCAAAGTTAAGCGCAAAGGCACCTTCAAGAGCGCGCCACTGCCGGTTGAAGCCCACGTTGGCCCGGAACTGGCTGGCGAAGAACTGGTGAAAGTCGCCGTGGCGGCCCTGGAAGACGTCAAGGCCCAGGACATCCAGGTGCTGGACGTGCGCGACAAGCAGAGCATCACCGACTTCATGATCATCGCCACCGGTACCTCCAACCGCCAGATCGGCGCGATGCTCGACAAAGTGCGCGAAGCCGTCAAAGCCCAGGGCGTGAAGCCGCTGGGTGAAGAAGGCAAGGGCGACAGCGACTGGGTGCTGCTGGACATGGACGACGTGATCGTTCACATGATGACCTCCAACGCCCGTCAGTTCTACGACCTGGAGCGTCTGTGGAAAGGCGCCGAACAGAGCCGTGCGGCTGATGGCAAGCACCACAGCCCGGAAGTGGGTCACGCGCACTTCGACAAGCTCAACAAAGACCAGGAATAAGGAACGGCTGTGCGCCTGCGTCTGATCGCTGTCGGTTCACGCATGCCCAAGTGGGTGGAAGAAGGCTGGCATGAATATGCCAAGCGTCTGCCCGCCGAGCTGTCGCTTGAGCTGGTGGAAATTCCGCTCAATACCCGGGGCAAGAACGCCGACGTGGCGCGCTTTATCCGTCAGGAAGGCGAAGCCATGCTGGCCAAGGTCGGTCCCAACGAGCGCATCGTCACCCTCGAAGTCCACGGCAAACCCTGGAGCACCGAGCAATTGGCGGTGGAACTGGATCGCTGGCGCCTGGACTCGCGCACCGTCAACTTCATGGTCGGCGGCCCCGAGGGGCTGGCGCCGGAAGTCTGCGCGCGGGCGGACCAACGCTGGTCGCTGTCGGCGCTGACGTTGCCGCACCCGTTGGTAAGGATCCTGATCGGTGAACAGCTGTATCGCGCCTGGACAGTTCTGTCCGGGCACCCTTACCACAAATAGTCTGCGCCCCTCCCGATGACTCAGCCGATCCGCATCAAGGACCACGAGAAAGACGCACGTCTGGTGCGCTCGCGCGTGGTTTTTGGCGCGATCATGGTAGTGACGTTGATCGGGGTGTTGATCGCGCGCCTGTATTTCCTGCAGGTGATCCAGTACGACTATCACTCCACTCTGTCGGAAAATAACCGGGTGCATGTGCAGCCGATTCCGCCGACCCGTGGCCTGATTTTCGACCGCAACGGCGTGGTGGTCGCGGATAACCGGCCCAGCTTCAGCCTGAGCATGACCCGCGAACGCTCCGGCGACTGGCAGCAGGTCCTCGATGTGATCGTCGACGTGCTGCAACTGACCCCGGAAGACCGGGCGATCTTCGAAAAGCGCATGAAACAGGGGCGTCGGCCGTTCGAGCCGGTGCCGATCCTGTTCGAGCTGACCGAAGAGCAGATCGCCCGGATCGCGGTGAACCAGTTCCGCCTGCCGGGCGTGGAAGTGGTGGCGCAGTTGGTGCGGCATTACCCGCAAGGGCCGCACTTCGCGCACTCCGTCGGTTATATGGGGCGGATCAACGAGAAAGAGCTGAAAAGCCTCGATCCGGTCAATTACAGCGGCACCCACCATATCGGCAAGACCGGCATCGAGCGTTTCTACGAGCCCGAGCTGCACGGCCAGGTGGGTTACGAAGAGGTCGAGACCAACGCCCGCGGCCGTGTGTTGCGGGTGCTCAAGCGTACCGATCCGGTGCCGGGCAAGGACATTGTGCTGAGCCTGGACATCAAGTTGCAGGAAGCGGCCGAGATGGCCTTGGGCGGGCGACGTGGCGCGGTGGTGGCGCTGGACCCGAGTACCGGCGAAGTCCTGGCCATGGTCAGCCAGCCCAGTTTCGACCCCAACCTGTTCGTGACCGGGATCAGCTTCAAGGCCTACGCCGAGCTGCGCGATTCCATCGACCGGCCGCTGTTCAACCGGGTGTTGCGCGGCCTGTATCCGCCGGGTTCGACGATCAAGCCGGCGGTAGCGATTGCCGGCCTGGACGCGGGCGTGGTCACGGCGTCGAGTCGCGTGTTCGACCCCGGCTACTACATGCTGCCTAATTACGATCACAAATACCGTAACTGGAACCGCACCGGTGACGGCTATGTCGACCTGGACACCGCGATCATGCGGTCCAACGACACCTATTTTTACGACCTAGCCCACAAGCTGGGGATCGATCGCCTGTCGGCCTACATGGGCAAGTTCGGGTTGGGTCAGAAAGTCTCCCTGGACATGTTCGAAGAATCCCCAGGCCTGATGCCGTCGCGCGAATGGAAGCGTGCCACCCGCCGCCAGGCGTGGTTCCCCGGCGAGACTCTGATCCTGGGCATCGGCCAGGGCTATATGCAGGCGACACCGCTGCAACTGGCCCAGGCCACGGCGTTGGTGGCCAACAAAGGCATCTGGAACCGTCCGCACCTGGCCCGCACCATCGAAGGCGAAAAGCCGGTGGATGAAAACCCGATCCCGGACATTGTGCTGCGTGACCCGTCGGACTGGACCAAGGTCAACCACGGCATGCAGCAGGTGATGCACGGCGCCCGGGGCACGGCGCGCAAGGCGGCGATCGGCGCGCAATATCGCATTGCCGGCAAGAGCGGTACGGCCCAGGTGGTCGCGATCAAGCAAGGCGAAAAATATGACCGTTCCAAAGTCCAGGAGCGCCACCGCGACCACGCCCTGTTTGTCGGCTTCGCTCCGGCGGACGACCCGAAGATCGTGGTCGCCGTGATGGTCGAGAACGGCGAGTCCGGTTCGGGCGTCGCCGCGCCGGTGGTCCGTCAAGTGATGGATGCCTGGCTGTTGACCGACGACGGCAAGCTCAAGCCCGAATATGGCGGCCCCCCTTCAAGCACCGAGGTTACGGCCAGTGAAGAGTAATTTTGACCGCATCCTCTCCAGTGAGGATGTGATGCGTCGCCGCGCGACATTGCTGCAGCGCATGCACATTGATGGCCCGTTGTTGATCCTGCTGCTGACCCTGGCCGCCGGCAGTCTGTTCGTGCTGTATTCGGCCAGCGGCAAGAACTGGGACCTGCTGATCAAGCAAGCGTCGTCGTTCGGCCTGGGCCTGTTGTCGATGGTGGTGATCGCCCAGCTGGAGCCGCGTTTCATGGCGCGGTGGGTGCCGCTGGGGTACGTCGCTGGCGTGTTGTTGCTGGTGGTGGTGGACGTGATGGGCCACAACGCCATGGGCGCGACCCGCTGGATCAACATTCCGGGGGTGATTCGCTTCCAGCCGTCGGAATTCATGAAGATCCTGATGCCGGCGACCATCGCCTGGTACCTGTCCAAGCGCACCTTGCCGCCGCAACTCAAGCATGTGGGGATCAGCCTGATCCTGATCGGCGTGCCGTTCATCCTCATCGTGCGCCAGCCGGACCTCGGTACATCGCTGCTGATCCTGGCGGGCGGTGCGTTCGTGCTGTTCATGGGTGGCTTGCGCTGGCGCTGGATTCTCAGCGTGCTCGCCGCTGCCGTGCCGGTGGCCGTGGCCATGTGGTTCTTCTTTATGCATGACTACCAGAAGCAGCGGATTCTCACGTTCCTCGACCCGGAGAGCGACCCGCTGGGCACCGGCTGGAACATCATCCAGTCGAAGGCGGCCATCGGTTCCGGCGGTGTCTTTGGCAAGGGCTGGCTGATGGGTACCCAGTCGCACCTGGACTTTTTGCCCGAGAGCCACACCGACTTCATTATTGCGGTGATGGGCGAAGAGTTCGGCCTGGTGGGTATTTGCGCGTTGCTGCTGATCTATTTACTGTTGATTGGGCGTGGCCTGGTGATCACCGCGCAGGCGCAGACGTTGTTCGGCAAATTGCTGGCGGGCTCGTTGACCATGACTTTTTTTGTTTACGTTTTCGTCAACATCGGTATGGTCAGTGGCCTCTTGCCGGTGGTTGGGGTGCCGTTGCCGTTCATTAGCTACGGCGGAACTTCGCTGGTGACATTGATGTCAGCGTTTGGGGTTTTGATGTCGATTCACACGCATCGCAAATGGATCGCACAGGTTTGAATAAGGTGAAGATGTCAATGCAAGTATTGCGCGGCTGGGCGACTCGGCATGCGTCCTGGATGAGCCTGATCGGGCTGCTGGGCGCCATGCACGAAGCGCAGGCCGGTGACTACGATGGCTCACCTCAGGTCGCCGAATTCGTCGGTGAGATGACCCGTGACTATGGCTTCGCCGGTGAACAGCTGATGGGCGTGTTCCGCGAGGCCCAGCGCAAGCAGGCGATCCTCGATGCCATCTCCCGCCCGGCCGAGCGCGTGAAGCAGTGGAAGGACTATCGCCCGATGTTCCTGACCGACGCCCGCGTGGCCCGGGGCGTGGACTTCTGGCGCCAGCACGAAGCCGCGTTGGCTCGCGCCGAGCAGGAGTACGGCGTGCCTGCCCAGGTGATTGTCGCGATCATTGGCATTGAAACCTTCTACGGGCGCAACACCGGCAGTTACCGGGTGATCGATGCCTTGTCGACCTTGAGCTTCGATTACCCGCCCCGCGCTGAATTCTTCCGTAAGGAACTGCGTGAATTCCTGCTGCTGGCCCGCGAAGAGCAGGTCGACCCGCTGACCCTCAAAGGCTCCTACGCCGGTGCGATGGGTTTGCCGCAGTTCATGCCGAGCAGTTTTCGCGCCTACGCGGTGGATTTTGACGGCGACGGCCATATCAATATCTGGAGCAACCCGGACGATGCCATCGGCAGCGTGGCCAGCTACTTCAAGCGCCATGGCTGGGTGAGCGGCGAACCGGTCGTCAGCCGTGCCGACGTGAGCGGCGAGCGCGCCGATGAAGGCCTGACCCAGGGCATCGAGCCGGCCAAGACGGTCGGGGAGTTGCGGGCGCTGGGCTGGTCAAGTCATGATGCGCTGCGCGATGATATGCCGGTCACGGCTTTCCGCCTGGAAGGCGAAAACGGCCCTGAATACTGGATGGGCCTGAAGAATTTCTACGCAATCACGCGTTATAACCGCAGTGTGATGTACGCCATGGCCGTGCATCAACTGTCTGACATGCTGGTCCAAGCACGGGGCAACAAGTAATGCGGGCATCGCCGTTGAAAAAACCGCTCAAGCTGGTGGCGTTTGCCGCGTTGTCCTTGCTGGTTGTCAGTTGCTCCACCAGTCGCGCGCCGACGCAAAAGTCCGGCGGCACCGCTATTCGTTCCCAGCCGGGGCTGGACATCAACCGCGCGCATAAAGACGGTGCGCCGTGGTGGGACGTCGACGTGTCGAAAATCCCGGATGCCACGCCGACCCTGCACACAGGCCCGTACAAGGCCAACCCCTATACCGTGCTGGGCAAGAGCTACTTTCCGCTGCAGGACTCCAAGACCTACGTGCAGTCGGGCACGGCGTCGTGGTACGGGACCAAGTTCCATGGCCAGAACACCGCCAATGGCGAGGTCTACGACCTGTACGGCATGAGCGCGGCCCACAAGACCCTGCCGCTGCCCAGCTATGTGCGAGTGACCAACCTGGACAACAACCGCACGGTGATCCTGCGGGTCAACGATCGCGGGCCGTTCTATTCGGACCGGATCATCGACTTGTCCTACGCCGCCGCGAAGAAACTCGGTTATGCCGAAACCG
Source organism: Pseudomonas sp. PSPC2-3 (assembly GCF_049898265.1). Classification (NCBI taxonomy): domain Bacteria; kingdom Pseudomonadati; phylum Pseudomonadota; class Gammaproteobacteria; order Pseudomonadales; family Pseudomonadaceae; genus Pseudomonas; species Pseudomonas sp. PSPC2-3. The sequence goes on from NZ_JAFCXJ010000009.1 coordinate 121,397, forward strand.
GCACCGCGCGGGTCAAGGTCGAAGGGATCGACCCCGCGCAATACTGGGCCCAGCGTGGCAAACCGGCGCCGTTGATGCTCAACGAACCGCAAGCCGCGCAACCGCAAGTCACAGCCTCGACCGGCAAGATCGAGCAGTGGACGCCACCCGCGCAACAGCACGCGCCCGACACGGTCGTGGTGCCTCGCGCCGCACCGGGTGCTTCGGCTGCCGGTGGGCAATACCTGCAGGTGGGCGCTTTCGCCAACCCGGATGCGGCAGAGCTGTTAAGGTCCAAGCTGAGCAGTATGGTCAATGCGCCGGTCTTCATCAGTTCCATCGTGCGTAATCAACAGACCCTGCACCGTGTGCGTATGGGCCCGATCGGTTCGCCGAGCGAGGTCGCGCAAGTGCAGAACAGCGTGCGCCTGGCCAACCTGGGGCAACCCAGCGTGGTCAGCGCCGAATAAACCGTAAAGGATTGATGGTTCAGGTCCGTGCGCGGGCCTGGGCCCTGGTTGTTGGCTCGTTGAACAATAAAACCCAGGGGCAAGGGGTGAGCAGGCAACCGAACACGCGACAGACCGGTAACGGGCTGTCTGAATAAGTTTTGCCCGCGAGGGCAAGTTTCCATACGTAATTTCGAGAGACGGATGAACATCATCACCTTAGCCAAACGCACGTGCCTGCTTATCTCGCTGATCATCACCCCGGCCGCCTGGGCGGTTGAAATGGTGCCGGCTTCACCGCAACTGGCCGCCAAGGCCTGGGTCCTCATGGATGCCGCCAGTGGCAACGTGCTGGTGGAAAACAACGGTGACCAGCGCCTGCCGCCCGCCAGCTTGACCAAGCTGATGACAGCCTATATCGCGACCCTGGAAATCCGTCGCGGCCAGATCGGCGAAAACGACCCGGTGACCGTCAGCGAAAACGCCTGGCGCACCGGTGGTTCGCGGATGTTCATCAAGGTCGGCTCGCAGGTGACGGTCAGCGACCTGCTGCACGGCATCATCATCCAGTCCGGTAACGACGCCAGCGTCGCCCTGTCCGAGCACATCGCTGGCAGCGAAGACGCGTTCGCCGACATGATGAACAAAACCGTGGCCGACCTGGGCATGACCAACAGCCACTTCATGAACCCGACCGGTCTGCCGAACCCAGAGCACTACTCGTCGGCTCACGACATGGCGATCCTGGCGCGCGCGATCATTCGTGTCGACCCGGTCCACTACGCGATCTACTCCCAGAAGGAATTCTTCTGGAACAACATCAAGCAGCCTAACCGCAACCTGTTGCTGTGGCGCGACAAGACCGTCGACGGTCTGAAAACCGGCCACACCGAAGAAGCCGGCTACTGCATGGTGTCGTCCGCCGTGCGTGATGGCCAGCGCCTGATCGCCGTGGTCTTCGGCACCAACAGCGAGCAGGCCCGTGCGGCCGAGACGCAAAAACTGCTGACCTACGGCTTCCGCTTCTTCGAAACCCAGACCTTCTATCAGAAGGGTGCTGAACTGGCGACCGCGCCGGTATGGAAAGGCGCGACCTCGCAAGTCAAGGCCGGCCTGGCTGAAGACCTGACCCTGACCATGCCTAAAGGCCAGTTGAAAAAGCTCGCGGCCAGCATGACCATGAACCCGCACCTGGTTGCGCCAATCGCCAAGGGCGACGTGATCGGCAAGGTCGAAGTGAAGCTGGACGATAAAGTGGTACACAGTGCCGACCTGATCGCCCTGGATGCCGTCGACGAGGGTGGTATCTTCCGCCGCGTGTGGGATAGCATCCGCCTGTTCTTCTACAGCTTGTTCAACTGATAAGTGTGCACCTGCAAAGCCCCGTGTTGATCCGACGCGGGGCTTTGCCCGTCGCCACGGCTTACGCTTACGAGGCCGTTACGCCATGACCGATAAAGAAGTAAAGGCGCCAAAGATCGAATTCCCGGTGACGGATTATCCCGTCAAGGTGATCAGCGATACCGGTGTGGGCAACAAGGACAAGATTCTCGACATCGTGCGTAAACACGCGACGATCAACGACAACCGTGTGGATGAGCGTTCGAGCACCAACGGTAAGTACACCACGATCCAGTTGCACATCGTTGCGACCGGTCAAGACCAGCTTTACGACATCAACAGCGAACTGCGGGCCACCGGCTTCGTACATATGGTGCTGTGATGCCACAGGTCCTGGGCTTTCGCGAGCTCGGCCGGATGGACTACGAGCCCGTCTGGCACGCGATGCAGCGCTTCACCAACGAGCGCGGCACCTCGGCACCCGATGAGATCTGGCTGGTGGAACACCCGCCGGTGTTCACCCAGGGCCAGGCCGGCAAGGCCGAGCATCTGCTACTTCCGGGTGATATTCCGGTGGTGCAGGTCGACCGAGGGGGTCAAGTGACTTACCATGGGCCCGGTCAACTGGTGGCATATCTGCTGCTGGATGTGCGCAAGCTGGGGTTTGGCGTGCGCGACCTGGTGAACCGTATGGAGGCTTGCCTGATCGAGCTGTTGGCCAGTTACGGCGTGAGCGCCGTGGCCAAGCCCGATGCACCCGGTGTGTATGTGGATGGTGCGAAAATCGCTTCCCTGGGGCTGCGCATTCGCCACGGTTGTTCGTTTCATGGTCTGGCGTTGAACGTGGACATGGACCTGGCGCCGTTCCGGCGCATCAACCCGTGCGGTTATGCCGGGTTGGCGATGACCCAGTTGAGCGACCACGCCACACCGATTAAATTTGCCGAGGTAAGTGCCCGGCTGCGTGCGCAGCTCGTCAAACACCTCGACTATGCTGAGCAGACGACCCTTACGGGCGGAATCGACTGATTATGACTACTGATGCAGTGCAAACCATGATCCCGACGCTGGACGTCACCGAACGTCCGGCCCAGGCCCCGCGTGCCAAGGTGGAAGCCGGCGTCAAGCTGCGCGGCGCCGAGAAGGTTGCACGCATCCCGGTCAAGATCATCCCGACCACCGAACTGCCGAAAAAACCTGACTGGATTCGCGTGCGTATCCCGGTCTCGCCGGAAGTCGACCGTATCAAGGCGTTGCTGCGCAAGCACAAGCTGCACAGCGTGTGCGAAGAAGCGTCCTGCCCGAACCTGGGCGAATGCTTCTCCGGCGGCACTGCCACGTTCATGATCATGGGTGACATCTGCACCCGTCGTTGCCCGTTCTGCGACGTCGGCCACGGCCGGCCGAAGCCGCTGGACGTCAACGAGCCGGAAAGCCTGGCCATCGCCATCGCCGACCTGAAACTCAAGTACGTGGTGATCACTTCTGTCGACCGCGACGACCTGCGTGACGGCGGTGCCCAGCACTTTGCCGACTGCATCCGCGAAATCCGCAAGCTGTCGCCGGACGTGATGCTCGAAACCCTGGTGCCGGACTACCGTGGCCGCATGGACGTCGCGCTGGAAATCACCGCCGCCGAGCCGCCGGATGTGTTCAACCACAACCTGGAAACCGTGCCACGCCTGTACAAGGCGGCGCGTCCAGGTTCGGACTACCAGTGGTCGCTGACCCTGCTGCAGAAATTCAAGCAGATGATGCCGCACATCCCGACCAAGTCCGGCCTGATGCTCGGCCTGGGCGAAACCGACGAGGAAGTGATCGAAGTCATGCAGCGCATGCGTGAGCACGACATCGACATGCTGACCCTCGGCCAATACCTGCAACCATCGCGCAGCCACTTGCCGGTACAGCGTTTCGTTCACCCGGACACCTTCGCCTGGTTCGCCGAGGAAGGTTACAAGATGGGCTTCAAGAACGTCGCGTCGGGCCCGCTGGTACGTTCCTCGTACCACGCCGATGAGCAGGCCAAGCTGGTCAAGGCTAGCCTGATTTCGTAATACAGATCTGCGCAACACCGCAGATCCAATGTGGGAGGGGGCTTGCCCCCGATGGCAGTGTGTCAGTCGCTACAGGTACTGGCTGATTCAGCGCTATCGGGGGCAAGCCCCCTCCCACATTTCGTTCCGCGTCATATAGGGAGAATCAGGGATGACCAGTCGACTAGCCGCCGCCGTACCTGCATTGCGTTCTGAAGCCACCATCGGCCTGATCGCACCCGCCGGCCCTGCCGCGCTGGACGTGGAAAAAGCCGGGCAGTGGATGCGCGCCCGTGGCTATGAGCTACGCATCTTCCCCGGAGTATATGAACGCGACGGCTACCTGGCCGGCAGCGATGACGTGCGCTTGCGCGACCTGCACGCCGCCTTCGCCAACCCTGATATCGATGCGATCTTCTGCCTGCGCGGCGGCTACGGCACGCCCCGCCTGCTGGACCGCCTGGACTTCGACCTGCTGCGCGCCAACCCCAAGCCTTTCGTGGGTTACAGTGATATCACTGCGTTGCACCTGGCAATCAACCGCTATGCCGGTTTTGTGACCTTCCACGGCCCGATGCTGAATGCCGACCTGCTCGGCGACAAGCAGCCACCCACCGAGTCGTCGTTGTTCAACATGCTGCGTGGCCAGGTAGGTGCAGGCAGCGTGCTGGCGCACCCGGTGGCCTACCCATTGACCACGATCGAGCCCGGTATCGCCTGTGGGCGCTTGCTCGGCGGCAACCTATCGATGATCGCGGCCATGATGGGGACGTCCTACGAAATCGATGCCGAGGGCATCATCCTGTTTATCGAAGACGTCAATGAGCCGATCTACCGCATCGACCGCTTGCTGACGCATCTGCGCCTGACCGGCAAGCTGGCTCAGGTAGCGGGTGTGTTGGTGGGGGACGTGGCGGGGGTGGATAGCACCGCGCTGGAGCGGCTGCTGAAGCAGACCTTCGAACCGCTGTGCATTCCGGTGCTGTCTGGCTGGCGCAGTGGGCATTGCGATCCGAACGTGACGCTGCCGATGGGCGCGCGTGTGCGGTTGGATGCGGGGGAGCAGCGGCTGGTGCTGGAACAGGATGTGGTGTTCAACCGCTGAATCTGTCGTCTGCTAAACCGCTATCGGGAGCAAGCTCCCTCCCACATTTTGACCGCATTTCAAAGGATGTACGCGGTCAAAATGTGGGAGGGGGCTTGCCCCCGATAGCGGTAGTCGCCATAAGCCGATCTAACGGTTCTGCAACGACTCCAGCAACTTCACCGTCGGATAACCATCCGCCGGCCAGCCCAGTGACTGTTGCGCCGCACGGATCGCCTTGCGCGTGTTGGCGCCGATAATCCCGTCCGGGTTGCCCGCGTCATAGCCATTGCTGCTGAGTACGGTCTGCAGGTCAATGCGCTGGGAACGACTCAGCGGCAGTTCATCTTTCGGCCAATCGCCACGAATCACACCACTTCCGCCGAACCGTTCCGACAGCAGGCCCACGGCCAGTGCGTAGGACGACGAGTTGTTGTACTTGAGGATTGCGCGGAAGTTATCCAGCACCAGGAACGCCGGGCCACGGTAACCCGCTGGCAGCAGCAGGGCGGCGGAGAGTTGGTCGACGTTAGGCGGCATGCTCGCTCCCGGTGGCAGCTGGATACCCAGCTTCAGCCAGTCGGCGACGGTCTTGCGCACGCCACCGTCGGCCAGGGTGTAATCGAAGTTGGCCGGCAGTTGTTTGACTTCGAAACCCCACGGCTGGCCTTTCTGCCAGCCGGAGCTTTGCAGGTAATGCGCGGTGGAGGCGAGGGCGTCGGCCGGGCTGTTCCAGATATCGCGGCGACCGTCGCCGTCGAAGTCCACGGCGTGGGTGTTGTAGGTGGTCGGGATGAACTGGGTCTGGCCCATGGCGCCGGCCCACGAACCGCGCATCTGGTCGGCCTGGATATCGCCGTGCTGGATGATTTGCAGCGCCGCGAGCAATTGCGCCTGGGCAAAGGCCGGGCGCCGGCCTTCGTAGGCCAGGGTCGCGAGGGAACGGATCACCGAGTTATTGCCCTGGAACTGACCGAAGTTACTTTCCATGCCCCACACCGAGACCAGCGCCTGGCGGTCGACGCCATAACGTTGCTCGATGCTTTGCAGGATGTCGGCGTACTTGACCAATAGTGCTTGGCCATTACGCACGCGTACTGGCGACAGGGCGCCGTCGAGGTATTCCCACACCGGGCGGGAAAATTCCGGTTGGCTGCGGTCGGCACGGATCACCGCCATGTCCGGGGTGACGTTGGCGAAGGCGATATCAAACACGGCTGGGGTAATGCCGGCCTTCAAGGCTTGCGCACGGAAACCGGCCTGCCATTCGGCAAAGGTCTGGGTGGGCTGGATGTCCAGGTTATCCACAGCCAGCGGGGCCACGACAGCGGGCGCTACGACCGGTGCGGTCGAGAGTGTCGGCAAGGGTTGAGCATCTGCGGCGGTAGGTTTTTCCGCGCAGGCGACAAGCAGAATGAGGCTGGAGGCAGCGATCAATTGGCGAAGGTGCCAACGACGGGAAAGACTAGAGGGCATGCACAGGTCCAGGGATTACAAATCAAGTGCTGACCTTATCATGCCGGAGGGGCGCTTGCCTTCAGGCGGCCAGAAAGTAAGAAGCCTCCCAGCTATTAGACTGGAAGGCTTCGCGGCGGTAGCTGCCTTTGCCCTTGCCGGCGCGTTCCTGACGGCTGCGGAACAGTGGCTGGGCGATGATGGATTTGGCCTTGTTGGGGCCATGCTTAGATGGCTTTTTGCTCATGGTCGTTACTCTCTTCAGGTGGGATGCAGCGGTGCAAATCATCTGCCGAAGTCTGGCCGCTGTAAAGCCCGGCAAGTTTTTTGAAATACAAATGCAGCCAACATGTGGGAGGGGGCTTGCCCCATCCCGCATTGGTTTTGCGGTGTTTTTAAGAGGGGGGGTTATTCGGCAGGTAATGTCAGGCGCTGGCCAGACATCAGCAGTGACAAACGGCTCAGGCTCATCCACGGCGAACCCGCTGCCTGGCCCTTGATTTGTGCATCGATGCGCTGGGCTTCGAGCAACAGTTGCGCCCAGCGTTGCGCCGAGTGCCGCTGCAGGGCTTTGCTCATCAGCGGTTTGCGCTTGTCCCAGACCGGCGGTCTGGCTTGGCTGAAGCATTTGTCCAACGGCGTGCCCTGGCTGTATTGCAGCGCAATATTGGCCAGTACCCGCAACTCGCGAGCCAGCGCCCAGAGAATCACCGGCGGTTCCACGCCTTCACCGCGCAACCCTTCGAGCATGCGCAGGGCGTGCGCAGGCTCGCCATTGAGGATGGCGTCCACCAGCCCGAACACGTCAAAGCGCGCGCTGTCAGCCACCGCGCCTTGCACGGTTTCGACGGTGATCTGCCCGTCTTCTGCCATCAGCTTGAGCTTTTCGATCTCTTGGGCGGCGGCAAGCAGGTTACCTTCGACCCGGGCGGCGATCAGTTCCACTGCGTCCTGCGTGGCCGACAGCCCCGATTGGGACAGGCGCTGACGAATCCACTGCGGCAACTGATTGCTGTCCACCGGCCAGATCTGGATGAACTGGGTCTGTGCCCCTTCCACCAGCGCTTTGCCCCACTTGGTTTTCTGCGCGCTGCCGTCGAGCTTGGGCAGGCTGATCAGCAACACCGTGTCTTCGGCAGGCCGCGAACAGTACTCGATGAAGGCCGCCGCGCCCTTGTCGCCGGGCTTGCCCGACGGCAGGCGCAGTTCCAGCAGGCGTTTTTCGGCAAACAGCGACATGCTCGCGCCGGCTTGCAGCAGCGTGCCCCAGTCGAAACTGGCGTCGGCGCTGAACACCTGGCGTTCGTCGAAGCCTTGCTGGCGCGCGGCGGTGCGAATGGCGTCTGCCGCTTCCTGGCACAGCAACGGGTCATCGCCGCTGACGATATAGACAGGCGCGAGAGCACCTTGCAGGTGTTTGGCGAGTTGGGCGGGGGCGAGTTTCATAGGCGCGATGAACGGGGCGCCTGGGGCGCCCCGTCTGGCTTAGTCTACAGGGACTTCAACAGGCGATTGTTTCGGCGTGTTGTTTTCGTACTCTTGCGCGGCTTTCAGGGCGTCGGCGTCAGCCTTGGCCTTGTTGTCGGCGGTCTGTTGCAGCAGTTCCAGTTTTTCCGGCGTCAGCTGTTGCAGGCGCAGCATCACGCGTTGGACCAGCTCACGACGCATTTCTTTGCGCACCTGGGTCATTTCCGAGTCCGAGCCCACCAGGTTGTTGCCATCGTGGCTCACGACCTTTTGCACTTCGATCTTGTCACCCATCAACGGCAGATGGTCGCGGCCCTGCATTTCAAACGTCAACGAAGTGATCAGCTCGATATCGGACGCACGGCCAGCGCTGGCGTAGCTGAGGTTACGCTGGGTTTCTTTCTCGTCGGCCAGGAACAGCTTGTAGGTCGCGCCGGTGTAGACGTGTACGCCACTGTTTTTCAGGGTGTCGCGCAGTTGCACAACGGTTTCGCCGTAGGCGTTGCGGGCGCTGACGTCCAATTCCTTGATGGTCAGTTCATTGGTGCCGGTACCGCGCAGCTGGAAGCCGCAAGCGCTCAGCAGCACAGCAAGGCCCATCACCAGCAAATTGCGTTTGATCATTTTATTGCTCCCCTTGAAACCATGCGGGCCTTATCGAGGCCCTGAAGGTTTAGTTCGGCGCAGCGCTCAAGCCCTGCGCCCGATCCGATTTAGCTGGCGACGATATTGACCAGTTTACCCGGCACGACGATCACTTTGCGGATCGTCAGGCCTTCGGTAAAGCGCAGCACGTTCTCGTTGCAGCGCGCGGCCGCTTCGACGTCTTCGCGGCTGGCGCTGGCCGGCATGTCGATCTGGCCACGCAGTTTGCCGTTGACCTGGATCACCAGTTGCAGCGTGTCCTGGACCAGCGCGCTGTCATCCTGCACCGGCCAGCGGGCGTCAATGACGGCTTCGCTGTGGCCCAGGCGGTGCCACAGTTCGTGGCTGATGTGCGGCGTGATCGGGGCCAGCAGCAGGGTGACCGTCTCGAGGCCTTCGTGAACCAGCGCACGCTCCTGTTCGGTGGCTTGCGGGGCTTTTTCCAGCACGTTCATCAGCGTCATCACCTGGGCGATGGCGGTGTTGAACTTGTGGTTCTGGCCCACATCCTGGCTTGCTTGCTTGATGGCCAGGTGGGTGCTGCGGCGAATGGCTTTCTGCTCGTCGCTCAAGGCGGCCACATCCAGCTTGCCCGGCAGGCCCTGGCTGACATGGGCATGGGCCAGGCGCCAGACGCGCTTGAGGAAACGGTGCGAACCTTCGACGCCGGAGTCGGACCATTCGGCGCTCATGTCCGGCGGCGAGGCGAACATCATGAACAGGCGGCAGGTGTCGGCGCCGAACTGGTCGATCATCGACTGTGGGTCGACGCCGTTGTTCTTCGACTTGGCCATCTTCTCGGTGCCACCGATTTCCACCGGCAGGCCGTCGGCGATCAGCTTGGCGCTGATGACCTTGGCTTTGCTGTCGCGCTCGAGCTCGACATCCGCCGGGTTGAACCAGGTGTAGCTGCCATTGGCTTCGCGACGGTAATACGTCTCGGCGATCACCATGCCCTGGGTCAGCAGGTTCTTGAACGGCTCGTTGGAGCTGACCAGGCCTTCGTCGCGCATCAGCTTGTGGAAGAAGCGCGCGTACAGCAGGTGAAGAATGGCGTGTTCGATACCGCCGATGTACTGATCCACCGGCAACCAGTGGTCGGCCGCCGATTTCTCGACCAGGCCACCCTCGTAGTGCGGCGAGGCATAACGGGCGTAGTACCACGAGGACTCGACGAAAGTGTCCATGGTGTCGGTTTCGCGCTTGGCTGGCTGGCCGCATTTCGGGCAGCTGCACTCGTAGAACTCAGGCATGCGCGCCAAAGGCGAACCGGCGCCGTCCGGCACCACGTCTTCCGGCAGGACCACCGGCAACTGGTCTTCCGGCACCGGCACGTCACCGCAGGTTTCGCAGTGGATGATCGGGATCGGGCAGCCCCAGTAACGCTGGCGGCTGATGCCCCAGTCGCGCAGGCGGAACTGGGTGCGCGAGGCACCGAGGTTTTTCTTGATCAGCGCGACTTCGATGGCGTCGAAGGCACCGGCGAAGTCCAGGCCGTCGAACTCGCCGGAGTTGATCAGTTCACCGTGCTCACCGTAGGCGTCTTGCCACGGGGCCGGGTTGGTGTCGCCCGAGCTGGTGCGTACCACGGATTTGATCGGCAGGTTGTACTGGGTAGCGAATTCGAAATCGCGTTCGTCGTGGGCCGGCACAGCCATTACTGCGCCATCGCCGTAGTGCATCAGCACGTAGTTGGCGACCCATACCGGCAATTTTTCGCCGGTCAGCGGGTGCTCGACGAACAGCCCGGTCGGCAGGCCTTTTTTCTCCTGGGTGGCGACGTCGGCTTCCGCCACGCTGCCGCCTTTGCATTCGGCGATGAACGCCTGCAGCTCAGGGTTGTTGCGTGCGGCCTGGCTGGCCAGCGGGTGTTCCGCGGCCACGGCGACGTAAGTCGCGCCCATCAGGGTGTCCGGACGGGTGGTGAAGACTTTGAGGGTACCCGCTTCGCCGATCGAATCGACGTTGTACGGGAACTGCACTTCCATGCCCTTGGACTTGCCGATCCAGTTGCGTTGCATGGTCTTGACCTGTTCAGGCCAGCCCGGCAGGTCGTCGAGGCTCGACAAGAGTTCATCCGCGTAGGCGGTGATCTTGAAGTAGTACATCGGGATTTCGCGCTTTTCGATCAGCGCGCCGGAACGCCAGCCGCGACCGTCGATCACTTGCTCGTTGGCGAGCACGGTCTGGTCGACCGGGTCCCAGTTCACGGTACCGTTCTTGCGGTAGATCACGCCTTTTTCGAACAGGCGGGTGAACAGCCATTGTTCCCAGCGATAGTAGTCCGGCTTGCAGGTGGTCACTTCGCGGGACCAGTCCACCGCCAGGCCCAGGCTGCGCAGCTGGGTCTTCATGTAGGCGATGTTTTCGTAGGTCCACTTGGCGGGCGCTACGTTGTTCTTCATCGCGGCGTTTTCCGCCGGCATGCCGAAGGCGTCCCAACCCATGGGTTGCAGGACATTCTTGCCTTGCATGCGCTGGTAACGGGAAATCACGTCGCCGATGGTGTAGTTACGCACATGCCCCATGTGTAGCTTGCCGCTGGGGTAAGGGAACATCGATAGGCAATAGAACGTCTCCTTGCCCGGCTGTTCACTGACTTCAAAGGACTTTTGCTCATCCCAGAAGGTTTGGGCGGCATTTTCTATTTCACGGGGCTGATATTGTTCGTGCATGGCTACTTTTGAACTAAATAGGGGTGGCCTAATCCTCTTCGGTGCATTGTCCGAGCTGGCCGACACCATAAAGCGCCGTGTCCGTGCCCAAACCCTGCGGGAAGTGGAGTTACAGGAAGCGCCGTAGCATACATGACCCCACTCTATCGAGGGAAACCCTGATTGCGCGGTCGAGGCCGTCTGTCGCGGCGCCGGGCAGGCGCAGCCATGGGGGCTACGCTGTTTATTGGGGAGTGAGTCTTATCTTCAATGAGGTGAGGGGATGGTGGAATCGCAGCGAATGTTATCTAAACCGGATGTGTACCAAGGACTCATCGACCGTTTGGGTCGTGCATTGGATGCAGCAAGTACGGCGGGTCGATTGCGTGATGAGCAGCCCGTCGAGTTGGAACTGCGAGGCTTGAGCCACGCGGAGCTGGAACTGATCAAGGCTTACCTGGCAAGGAACGAACGTTCGGCCTTTACCGGCGTGGCGAGCACGCCGCCCAACGAGCCCGTGCGGTCGGCCAAGGTGGTGTGGCTCAAGGATGTGTCAGCCGCTCGCGGCCCGGAAAAACATCGGTCCGTGCGGTTCAAGTAATACATGCCCCTTAGTTTCCTGATCATCGCTGACTCTGCTTCGTTCTTGTAAAGATTGTCGCTAAACCCCGTTACACCTTAGGCTTCGGGCATCTATGGAGATGCTCGATGCCTATTCGTTATTTCATCAAACAACTGCTGTTGCCGCCCGGCATTCTCTTGCTGTTGCTGGCCCTTGCCTGGTGGTTTCGCCGCAGCCGCCCGCGCCTGGCCGGCTGCTGCTTTGCCCTCGGCCTGGGCGGGATGTGGCTGATGAGCCTGCCGATCATGGTGCAGTGGGGCGCGCGCGCCCTGGAGACGGCGCCGCCGTTGGCCCGGGAGGACTGGTCGAGCCTGGCCCGACGCGCCGATGCCATTGTGGTGCTGGGTTCGGGGCGCGAGCGTGGCGACCCGGCCTGGGGTTCGGACCAGCCAACCGGCATCGGGCTGGAGCGTCAGCGCTACGCCGCGCGATTGGCCAAGGCCTCCGGGCTGCCGGTGCTGACCAGCGGCGGTTTGCATTACGGCACACCGCCCAGCGAAGCTGAGTTGATGGCGGTGTCGATGCGGGACGACTTCGATGTGGCGGTGCGCTGGAAGGAAGAGCGCAGCCGCACCACCTGGGAAAATGCGCAGATGAGTGCCGAGATTCTGTTGCCCGAGGGGGTCAAGCGCGTCGTGGTGGTGACCCAGGCCTGGCATATGTCGCGTGCGGTCTGGAGCTTTGAAAAAGCCGGTTTCAGCGTGGTGCCGGCGCCGGTCGGCTTCCTCGGCGAGGATAACGCCCGGCCGCTGGGCGGCTGGATGCCGGAGTTCAAGTCGGTGTGGCAGAGCGGGCAGTTGCTCAATGAGGCGGTGGGGCAGGTGGGGTATCGGTTGTTCTACCGATAGCACCGCAAATCAAAATGTGGGAGGGGGCTTGCCCCCGATTGCGGTGTATCAGTATCAAATCTACTGACTGACACACTGCTATCGGGGGCAAGCCCCCTCCCACATTGGGTTCGGTTTGATTCTGTTAGACGGTTTTGGACATCCGGCCGGCCAGCAGCGCCCAGCCAAACAACACCAGGCACACCACGATCAGCGGCCACGAACGCCATTGCAGGTACGGCGTGAGGTTGTGCATCGGCACCACTTCGCCATAGAGGATGCCGCGCTCGAACTGCGGGATCTGCGCGGTGATCTGCCCATACGGGTTGATCAGCCCGGTCACGCCGTTGTTGGTGGCGCGGATCATCCAGCGGCCGGCTTCCAGCGCACGCATCTGCGCCATTTGCAGGTGCTGCAAGGGGCCGATGGAGGTGCCGAACCAGGTGTCGTTGCTGATGGTCAGCAGCAAGTCGCTCTGGGCCGAGAGGCTGGCGGCGAATTCCGGGTAGACCACTTCATAGCAAATGAACGGTGCAATCTGATAGCCCTTGGCCTGTAGCATCGCCTGGTCGGACGGGCCGCGGGCGAAGTCCGACATGGGCAGGTCGAAGAAGGCAATCAAGCCGCGCAGCATGTCCTGCAGCGGCACGTACTCGCCGAAGGGCACCAGCTTCTGCTTGAGGTAGGTGCCGTCACCTTCGCCCACGACGGTGATGCCGTTGTAGTAGCGCTTCTGGTGATGCACTTCCTGGCGAATCGGCACGCCGGTAATCAGCGCGGTGTGCCGTTCGGCAGCGAACTTGCCCATCATCCCGAGGTAGCCCTCGACGGACTCCTTGAGCACCGGCACGGCCGTTTCCGGCCATATCAGCAGGTCGACCCGCTTGGAGCTGAAGCTCATGTCGCGGTACAGCGCCAGTTGTGCATTGAGCTGCTCGGGGTCCCACTTCATGCTTTGTTCGACGTTACCCTGGATCGCCGCCACACTCAGCGGGTCGCCGGACGGTGAAGTCCAGGCGTGATGCTTGAGGGCCAGGCCGATGGCCCAGGGCGCCACCAGCAGCAACAGGCCAGCGCCGATGAAGGCGTTGCGCTGGGTCGCCAGCAGGCGCGGCAGGTTGCACAGCAGGGCGGCGGTCAAGGCCAGGGCGAAGGAAATCAGCCACATCCCACCCAGCGGCGCGAGGCCGGTGAGGGGGCCGTCAAGTTGGCTGTAACCGGAGTACAACCAGGGAAAACCGGTCAGGAACCAGCCCCGGAACGCTTCCTGGCCGACCCACAGCGCCGCAAACGTCAGGGCATCGGCCAGTGGCGCTTCATTGCGCCGCAGCCAGCGCGCCCACAACCAGGCGGGCAGGGCGAAGAACAAGGCAATGGCGGCGGTGAACGCCAGCATCAGCAAGCCAGCCAGCAACACCGAAGCGCCGCCGAAGTGGTGGATGCTGTAGTAGATCCAGCTGGTGCCGGCGCCAAACAGGCCGAAACCGAAACACCAGCCACGGCCGAGGGCCTGGCGTGGGGACAGCTCGCGCAGCCCGATATAGAACAATCCGGCCGCGACCAACGCAAGCGGCCACAGATCGAATGGCGCCAGCGCCAGGGTGGTGATGGCGCCAGCCACCACGGCCAACAAGTTGCCGGGCCAGCCGGGAGCGATGAAACGGCGCATGTCAGTCCTTAACGGGCAATAGGTGTCAGGCGAATCAGATGAATCCGGCGGCTATCGGCATTCAGGATGCGGAAGCGATAAGCGCCGATCTCGGTGGTCTCGTTACGTTTGGGCAAGTGCCCGAACGCACTCATCACCAGGCCGCCGACGGTGTCGAACTCGTCGTCGGAAAATTCGCTGTCGAAGAACTCGTTGAAGTTCTCGATCGGCGTCAACGCCTTGATCAGGAAGTCACCGCTCGGCAGCGGCTTGATGTAGCTGTCTTCTTCGACGTCGTGCTCGTCTTCGATATCGCCGACGATCTGTTCCAGCACGTCTTCGATGGTCACCAGGCCGGCGACGCCGCCGTATTCGTCAATCACGATGGCCATGTGGTTGTGGTTGGCGCGAAACTCGCGCAGCAGCACATTCAGGCGCTTGGATTCGGGGACGAAGGTGGCCGGACGCAGCAGGTCCTTGATGTTGAAGCTGTCGCCGTTCTCCTTGAGGATCAGCGGCAGCAAGTCCTTGGCCAACAGGACACCCATGACGTCGTCATGGCTTTCGCCGATCACCGGGTAGCGCGAGTGCGCCGAGTCGATCACGGCCGGGAGGAATTCCCGTGGGGTCTGGGGCGCCTTGATGCTGATCATCTGCGAACGCGGGACCATGATGTCCCGAACTTGCAGGTCAGCCACCTGGATGGCGCCTTCGACGATGGCCAGCGCTTCGCTGTCCAGCAACTTGTTCTGATGGGCCTCGCGCAGCAGCTCCAGCAGCTCCTGGCGGTTTTTCGGCTCGTGGGCAAAAGCCTGGGTCAGTTTACCCAGCCATGACTTTTGCCCGTTGCTCGATCGGTCTTCGCTCATAGCGATTACTCTAAATCCTTTGATGTTTCAGTTGAGTGTTGATCAGTTTTCGTCATCTGCATACGGATCAGGGTGACCCAATTCTGCAAGCAACGATCGTTCCAGTGCTTCCATTTCTTCGGCTTCGTCATCGTCTATATGGTCGTAACCCAACAGATGCAAGCAGCCGTGGATGACCAGATGAGCCCAATGGGCTTCAAGGGCCTTGCCTTGTTCCTGCGCCTCACGCTCGACGACTTCGACGCAGATCACCAGGTCGCCCAGCAACGGGATATCCAGCAGTTCGTCGGGTACGTCGGCGGGGAAGGACAGCACGTTGGTCGCGTAATCCTTCTGGCGCCAGGTGTGATTCAGTTCGCGGCCTTCGGGTTCGTCCACCAGGCGGATGGTCAGCTCCGAGTCGGCGGTGCGCTGGCGCAGGGCCAGGGCGCACCATTGACGGAACTGCTCTTCACTGGGGGCGTGCGCGTCGGTTGCCAGTTGCAGGTCAAGCTCAAGCATCGCGGCGGGTGTCCTTGGCCGGGGCGTCGTCGCGGTGCTCGAAGCGCTCGTAGGCTTCGACAATGCGCTGGACCAGCGGGTGGCGGACGACGTCCTTGGGCATGAAGTGCGTGAAGCTGATCCCCGGCACGTCTTTGAGCACCTCGATCACCTGGGCCAGGCCCGACTTGGTGCCCTTGGGCAGGTCGACCTGGGTGACGTCGCCGGTGATCACGGCGGTGGAGCCGAAACCGATACGGGTGAGGAACATTTTCATCTGTTCGACGGTGGTGTTCTGGCTTTCGTCGAGAATGATGAAACTGTTGTTCAGCGTCCGGCCGCGCATGTAGGCCAGTGGGGCGATCTCGATCACCTGGCGCTCGATGAGCTTGGCCACGTATTCAAAGCCGAGCATCTCGTAGAGCGCGTCGTAGAGCGGGCGCAGGTACGGGTCGATTTTCTGTGCCAGGTCGCCGGGCAGGAAGCCGAGCTTTTCGCCGGCCTCGACCGCCGGGCGCACCAGCAGGATGCGGCGCACTTGCTCGCGCTCCAGGGCGTCGACGGCACAGGCCACGGCCAGGTAGGTCTTGCCGGTACCGGCGGGGCCGATGCCGAAGTTGATATCGTTACCGAGGATTTCTTTGACGTAGCGCTGCTGATTCAAGCCGCGTGGGCGAATCATGCCCTTTTTGGTGCGCAAGGCCACGCTGGCTTCGGCCACCGGGTTGTTGGCCAGGTCTTCCACGGCCGATTCCTGCAGGTACAGGTGGACCGTTTCCGGCGACAGCTCACTACCCTTGGTTTCGCGGTAGAGGCGGCGGAGCAGGTTTTCTGCAGACGTGGTGTGCTGGGGTTCACCAATCAGCTCGAATTGATTGCCGCGGTTGCGGATCTCGATGCTCAGGCGTTGTTCGATCAGGCGCAGGTGCTCGTCGAACTGTCCGCACAAATTGGCGAAACGGCGAGCCTCAAACGGCTCGAGGAGAAAACGATGGGGTTCGATGGGTGCGTTCAAGGTCGCTTTTAGCCGCCCTTTGGCTGTTGAGGTGAAAGAGAGGATAACGCCACGCGCCAGTGTGCGAAAGCACTTATCCAGCCCGATCCAGTGTGGGAGGGGGCTTGCCCCCGATTGCGGAGTGTCAGGCAGCTCATGTGCTGCTGATGTACCGCAATCGGGGGCAAGCCCCCTCGCACATTTATTACACCAGAGAGCCGCGCAACGAGTGCGGTTGCGCCGCATCGATGTGGACATCGGCGAACTGGCCGATCAGGGTCGGGTTGTCGCAACGGAAGTTGACGATGCGGTTGTTCTCGGTGCGCCCTTGCAGTTCGCCCGGGTCTTTTTTCGAGTAGTCGGTGACCAGGATGCGCTGGGTGGACCCGACCATTTGTCGACTGATCTCGAACCCCTGCTGGTTCAGGCGATGTTGCAGGGCGTTCAGGCGCTCTTTTTTCAGCTCTTCCGGGGTCTCGTCCAGCAGGTCGGCGGCAGGCGTGCCGGGGCGCTGGCTGTAGACAAACGAGTAGGAAAAGTCGAAACCGACGTCTTCAATCAGCTTCATGGTCTGCTGGAAGTCTTTCTCGGTCTCGCCGGGGAAGCCGACGATAAAGTCCGAACTGATGCAGATGCCCGGCACTGCCGCGCGTAATTTGCGCAGTTTGGATTTGTATTCCAGGGCGGTGTGGTTGCGTTTCATCGCCGACAGGATGCGGTCCGAACCCGATTGCACCGGCAAGTGCAGGTGCTTGACCAGCTCCGGCACTTCGGCGTGGGCCTGGATCAGGCTGTCGGAGAACTCCAGCGGGTGCGAGGTGGTGTAGCGAATGCGCTCGATGCCATCCACCGCGGCGACAACCCGGATCAGCTCCGCGAGGTCGGCCAGGCGCCCGTCGTGGGTCTGGCCGCGATAGCCGTTGACGTTCTGGCCCAGCAGGGTCACTTCACGCACGCCGTTTTCGGCCAGGTGGATGATTTCTGACATTACATCGTCAAACGGCCGGCTGACTTCTTCACCGCGGGTGTAGGGCACCACGCAGAAGGTGCAATACTTGCTGCAACCTTCCATCACCGACACGTAGGCGCTCGGCCCATCGATGCGCGGCTCGGGCAGATGGTCGAATTTTTCGATTTCCGGGAACGAGACGTCGACCTGGGGCAGCTTGGTGAGGCGCGCGGCGTCGATCATTTCCGGCAGGCGGTGCAAGGTTTGCGGGCCGAAGACCACGTCCACGTAGGGCGCGCGGTCGCGGATGGCTGCGCCTTCCTGGCTGGCGACGCAGCCGCCGACGGCAATCACCATCTCCGGGTTGGCCAGTTTCAATTCACGCCAGCGGCCCAACTGCGAATACACGCGGTCCTGTGCCCGTTCGCGGATCGAGCAGGTATTGAGCAGGATTACGTCGGCATCTTCGGCGCGGGCGGTGACTTCCAGGGCCTGATGTTCACCCAGCAGATCGACCATGCGCGAGCTGTCGTACTCGTTCATCTGGCAACCGTGGGTTTCAATGTAGAGCTTCTTGGCCATGGGAATCGTCAACTGGTGGTAAAGAACCGCGCATTATAGGGGTCATGTCCATCGGTTCCTAGCACTGTGCATCGGGTGCCATGCTATAGTTCGCGCCCTCTTTTATATCCCCGATGTGTTCCCCGCCCACCATGACCAAACGTGAAGCTCCAATCTATAAGGTGATTTTCCTCAACCAGGGCCAGGTGTTCGAAATGTACGCCAAGCAGATCTATCAAAGTGATCTGTGGGGCTTCCTGGAAGTGGAAGAGTTCGTCTTTGGCGAGCGCACACAGCTGGTCGTCGACCCGGGCGAGGAAAAACTCAAGGCCCAGTTCGAAGGCGTGGTGCGCAGTTTTGTGCCGATGCATTCGATCGTGCGTATCGATGAAGTCGAGCGCCTGGGCACGCCGAAGATCAGCGAAGCGCGTGGCACGAGCAATGTCATGCCGTTTCCGATGCCGATGCCTGAGAAGTAGGGAGTTTGTAGCGAGGGCGCTGGCTCCCTCGTCACCGGTCGATCAGGGCAGGGGCGAGAACGGTGAGCGCCCATCCGCACTCTGCAGTTCCTGCAGATAATTGCGGAAGATCTGGCCCAGCACCTGGGTCGCCAGTTCCAGTTCATCGCGCTGCATGTGTTCGGCAACTTCGTCGGCGGTGTCCAGCGCGTCTTCGGCGCCGTTGACCGCGGCCATTTTCAGCACGATATACGCCTGGACGTTATTGGCCGGCACCCCTTCGCCTTTGAAGAACATGGTGCCCAGCTGGAATTGCGCCTGGGCGTGGCCCTGCAGCGAGGCTTTTTCGAAGTAGTTCAACGCTTTGTTGAGGTCGCGCGCGGGGTTCTTGCCGTCGTGGTAGTACTCGCCCAACTCGTATTGCGCCTGCGCATCCCCGCCGTCGGCCTGTTTCTGGCACGCGCTCAGGGCTTCGGCCTGGCTGTCTGGCTGGGTATTGAGGGTGCAACGACCCATCGCTGGGATTAACAACGAGTTGCCGCCTGCTTGTGCATGTGCCAGCAGCGGCTGAAGGAGCAACAGGCAGCCCAGGACCAGGGTGCGGCCGGTGCGTTTCATGGGAATCGACTTACCTCTGACGGGGCACGCGGACCCTCGGGGGTCCAATAAGCGCGCATTATGAAATAAGCAGACCTCTGCTTACAAAGTCTTTACTCGTTTTTCTGCCGGTTGGGCAAGTTATCTGCCGGATTGCAGGTGATTTCTCGAGAAAACCAGGAAAAGTCTGTAAGCAAAGTAGCAAATCTGACGCCGCCGGGGGCGACGTCAGAATGCTGTGCCGGTTATTTCAGGGCGGCGAAGGCGCGCTCGGCAGCATCCAGGGTCAGTTTCAACTCGGCGTCGCCATGGGCGATCGAGGTGAAGCCGGCTTCAAAGGCGCTCGGTGCCAGGTACACGCCGCCGTCCAGCATCAGGTGGAAGAAGCGCTTGAACAGGCCGGCGTCGCTGCCCATCACGTCCTCAAAGGTGACGATATCGTCGGCGCCGCTGAAATACAGGCCGAACATGCCGCCTGCTTGCGTGGTGACAAACGGAATGCCAGCGGCATCGGCGCGCTGTTGCAGGCCGTCGAGCAGGCGGGAGGTGTAGTCGGTCAGCTCGGCATGGAAGCCCGGGCGGCTGATCAGGCGCAGGGTGGTCAGGCCGGCGGCCATGGCCAGCGGGTTACCGGACAGGGTGCCCGCCTGGTACACCGGGCCCAGCGGCGCGATGTATTGCATGATTTCGCGCTTGCCGCCGAAGCAGCCCACCGGCATGCCGCCACCGATGATCTTGCCGAAGGTGCTCAGGTCCGGCGTTACGCCGTAATGCGCCTGGGCGCCACCGAGGGCTACGCGGAAGCCGGTCATCACTTCGTCGAAAATCAGCACCACGCCATGCTTGTCGCACTGTGCGCGCAGGCCTTCGAGGAAGCCCGGGGCCGGCGGTACGCAGTTCATGTTGCCAGCGACCGGCTCGACGATGATGCACGCCACCTCCTGGCCCACTTCATTGAGCATCTGCTCGACGGCGGCGATGTTGTTGAACGGCAGGGTCAGGGTGTGTTTGGCGAAGTCTGCCGGCACACCGGCCGAGCTTGGCACGCCCTGGGTCAGCGCGCCGGACCCGGCCTTGACCAGCAGGCTGTCGGAGTGACCGTGGTAGCAGCCTTCGAACTTGATGATGCTGTCGCGGCCGGTGAAACCGCGGGCCAGGCGAATCGCGCTCATGGTGGCTTCGGTGCCGGAGCTGACCATCCGCACCATCTCCATCGACGGCACGATCGAGCAGACCAGGTCGGCCATCTCGGTTTCCATCGAGGTCGGGGCGCCGTAGGACAGGCCGTGTTGCAACTGCTGGCGCACGGCGTCGAGTACGTCCGGGTGGCTGTGGCCGAGGATCATCGGGCCCCAGGAACCGACGTAGTCCACATAGCGCTTGTCGTCTTCGTCGGTGACGTAGGCGCCTTCGGCATGCTTGAAGAACAGCGGCGTGCCGCCGACGCTCTTGAATGCACGCACGGGGGAGTTCACACCGCCGGGGATGTGTTTCTGGGCATCGGCAAACAGGGTTTCGGAACGGGACATGATCGGGCTCTCTAAACTGAAGATTTAAGAAGATCGTTGAAAGCGCGGGCGCGGCGCGTGACTTCCTGGGTGCTGTCGGCACCAAACAGGCCGTGTACCACGGCGAGCAAGTCGGCCCCGTGGGCCACCAGCGGTTCGGCATTCTCCAGGGTGACGCCGCCGATCACGCAGATCGGCAACTGCAGACGCGCGCGGGCCTGGGCCAGCATTTCGAGGCTGGCGGCAGGGGCGCCGGGCTTGGTGCTGGAGTTGAAGAAGCGGCCGAAGGCGACGTAGCTGGCGCCTTCTTTCGCGGCCTGTTCGGCCAGTTCGATCTGGCTGTGGCAGGTGGCGCCGATGATCGCCTTGGAGCCCAGCAACGCACGGGCCGTGGTCAGGGGACCATCGGTCTGGCCCAGGTGAACGCCGACGCCCAGGCGCGCGGCCAGTTCGGCGTCATCGTTGATGATCAGTTGGGTCTTGTAGCGCGAGCACAATTCGCGGAGTTTTTCCGCTTCACGCAGGCGCCGGGCCTCGTCGCTGCTTTTGTCACGGTACTGCAGCAGGGTCACGCCGCCATCCAGCGCCGCTTCGACGTAGGCGAGGAATTTGCCGGCCAATAATTGGCTGTCGGTAATGGCATAAAGGCCACGTAGTTTCATCGGGCAGGCCTCTTGGTGTTACGAGCAGAAATCCAGCGGCAGCCGGCGAGGCACGAACTGGCCCTGGCCGAGTTGTTCGGCGTCACGCAGGGTGCGCCAAGTGTAGTTGAGGGCCGATTGCACGGCGCTGACCAGGCCTTCACCCTGGGCGATCCGGCCCGCCAGCGCGCTGGCCAGCGTACACCCCGAACCGTGATAGCTGCCGGGCAGGCGCTGGCAGGTAAAGGTCTGGCGCGTGCCGTCGCGGCTGTACAGGCGGTTGTGGACTTGGTGCTCATCGCCATGGCCGCCGGTAATCAGCAGGTGCTTGATAAACGGCAACAGCTTTTCCGCGCATTCGTCCGCCGTGCCCTCAGGCAGTTCGGCAAGGATGCGTGCTTCAGGCAGGTTGGGCGTGGCGATCAGCGACAACGGCAACAGCCGCTCGCGCATGGCGTAGCCGACTTCGTCCTTGCCTAGGCTGCCGCCGCCGCCGGCGCGCAGCACGGGGTCGCACACCACCGGCAGGTGCGGGTGCGCCTGCAGCAGCTCGACCACGGTGTCGACCATCGCGGTGGAGCCGAGCATGCCCAGCTTGACCGCCGCCACTGGCGAATCGCTGAGCACGGCGTTGGCCTGGGCCAGCACCCACTCGCGGTCGAGCACGCGGAAATCACTGACGTTGACGGTGTTCTGCACCGTCAGCGCGGTAACGGCCGGGGCCGCATGGCAACCCTGGGCGAGCAGGGCTTCGATATCTGCCTGCAAGCCGGCGCCACCACTGGGATCATGGCCGGAGAGACAGAGGACAACGGGGCGAGAGCTGTAGATATTCATGGTGCGCGAGCTTACCACCAAACGCTTTTGGCGTGGCCGTCTGGCGATGGCTGAATTTTGCCCGGATCCATGGGCGGTTATGGCTGTTTGCTAGTATCGGATTTTAGTTGTGAAGTCCGCTGAAAGCCTTGTTCTAGAGCCTTTAGAAAAATTATATCAATGGTGTCTAATGGCCTTTAGCAGCTATGCTAAAGTGATTCGAAACAACTTACTGTATCGCCGGTATACGTCTTCTCAAAAGGAATGGGGGGCTTTTTGACATGACCGGACAGGTCACGCTGGGGCTCTATGCGTTATTTGCTGATTTTATTATTGTGCGGGCTACCGCTGCTCGCCGACGCCATTGAGTTCACCCAAGACACGCGAAGCCTGCCGCTGGGCCGGGCCATGCAAGTGCTCGAAGACCCGACCAACACCCTGACCATCGCCGATGTGAGCGCTCCCGCCGCTGCCACACAGTTCAAGCCCCACGACAAAGACACCCTCAACGCCGGCTATTCGCGCTCGGTGTTCTGGCTCAAGGTCAACCTGCGTTACCAGCCCAAGCCGCCTGAAACCCAGCGCACCTGGCTGCTGGAGTTGGCCTATCCGCCCCTCGACCACCTTGACCTGTACTTGCCCGACAGCACCGGCAACTATCGCCTGGCCGGTCGCACCGGGGATGCCTTGGCGTTCTCCAGCCGCGAGATTCGCCAGAACAACTACTTGTTCAAGGTCGACTTCACGCCGGGCGAAACCAAGACCGTCTACCTGCGCCTGCAAAGCGAAGGTTCGATCCAGGCGCCGCTGACGCTGTGGTCCAGCACTGCCTATCTGGAACAACAACCGCTGCGCCTATATGTATTGGGCCTGATCTATGGCGTGTTGCTGGGGATGCTGGTGTACAACCTGTTCATCTACCTCAGCGTGCGCGACACCAGCTACCTTTATTACATCTTCTATATCGCCTCGTTCGGTCTGTACCAGCTGTCGGTGAACGGTGCGGCGGTGGAGTATTTCTGGCCGAACAACCCCTGGTGGGCGAATGCCGCGACGCCGTTCATGATCGGCTCGGCGGCGTTGTTCGGCAGCTTGTTCGCCCGCAGCTTCCTGCACACCGCCCAGCACAGCCGCTGGATCAATCGCCTGTTGCTGGCGCTGGTGGCCTGTGGCGCGGTGGTGATGCTGCTCTCACTGATGACCAGCTACGCCCTCGCGCTGCGCCTGGCCACCGGCCTGGCGCTGGTGTTCACCGTGACTATCTTCGTCGCCGCCATCAAGGCCTGGTACTGCGGCCAGCGGGTGGCGCGTTATTTCATCATCGCCTGGTCGGCGTTCCTGCTGGGCGGCGTGGTCAACACCTTGATGGTGCTGGGTTACCTGCCGAATGTGTTCCTCACCATGTACGCCAGCCAGATCGGCTCGGCGATCGAAGTGGCGCTGTTGTCCCTGGCCCTGGCGGACCGC
The DNA here is from genome assembly GCF_049898265.1 of Pseudomonas sp. PSPC2-3. NCBI lineage: Bacteria > Pseudomonadati > Pseudomonadota > Gammaproteobacteria > Pseudomonadales > Pseudomonadaceae > Pseudomonas > Pseudomonas sp. PSPC2-3. Next base: position 144,944 of record NZ_JAFCXJ010000009.1, read on the forward strand.
ATCAACGCCATGCGCGAGCAACAGGCGCAGATCCTCTACGATGCGAGCCAGAAGCTCGAAGTGCTCAACCAGCAGTTGGCCCGCAGTAACCGGCTCAAGGACGAATTCCTCGCCACCCTGACCCACGAACTGCGCACGCCGATGAATGGGGTGATCGGCTCCCTGGAGTTGATGCAGACCGTGCCCCTGGACGACGACCTGGCGAACTACCAGCAAACCGCCGCCGGCTCGGCGCGGGACATGATGCGGATGGTCAATGGCATCCTCACCCTCACCGAGTTGCAGGCCGGGCGCCTGAGTGCCCAGCCCAGGGTGTTCAGCCTGCGCGGCGTGCTCGACACCTTGCGCCAGCAGTTCAGCGCCAGCGCCCAGAGCAAAGGCCTGGCCTTTTCCATCGATGTCGCCGACGACTTGCCCGATCGCCTGCGCGGCGATGCCGACAAACTCAGCCAGTGCCTGGATTGCCTGTTGGACAACGCCTTCAAGTTCACCCACGAAGGCGTCGTGCGTCTGCGGGTGGTCGGCGTGCCCCTGAGCGATGGCAGCGTGCGCCTGAGTTTTATCGTCACCGACACGGGCATCGGCTTTGCGTTCCTCGACGAGGCCACCCTGTACCAGCGGTTCTTCCAGCTCGATGGCTCGACGACCCGCGAATACGGCGGCCTGGGGATTGGTCTGGCGATCTGCCGGCAACTGATCGAATTACTCGGCGGGCGCCTCACCCATCATTCCGAACCGCGCAAGGGCAGTCGTTTTCAGCTGGAACTGGCGGTCACCCCGCTGCAGCCCGAGCCACGCCCGGCAAGCCCCGCGCACGCACGCACGCCTGCGCAGTGTGCGGTGCTGCTGGTGGACGACAACAGCGTCGGCCAGTTGGTGGTGCGCGGCATGTTGCTCAAGCTCGGTTATCGGGTGAAAACCGTCGACAGCGGGCCGGCGGCGTTGGCGGCGTTGCAGGGGGAAACCTTCGACGCAGTATTGCTGGATATACCGGAAGGCGGTTTCTCGTTGTGCTGTCAGATTCGCGCGTTGCCCGGCTGCGGCGAGTTACCGGTGATCGCCCTGAGCACCACGTTGAATGTGTCCGAACGCGAGCGCTGCCATGGCATCGGCATCACCGAGCGCCTGGTCAAACCAGTACGTTTCGACGCGCTGCAAGCGCTGCTGGAACGTCGGCTGCTGTGTCCGTCAGAGGGCGAAAGCGCCGGACATTCGGCGCGTATGCCACTTTTTTAAGCGAGATGACGGTGCTTAACTGAAATTCGGGCCGCAACTCCAGGTGGCCTTTTTTCCAGGAGGCCCGTCATGAACCTGCACCAGTTCGCCGAAACCCACGACGTCACCAACCAGCCGCCCTCCCTGGACGGCATCAACCTGTACCGCATCGATGTGCCGCTGCAAGACTGGTCGCACCGCTTCGGTGCCGGCTGGGCAGCACCGCGCTTCGATGCCTATGGCGCGTTGGCCGGTGGGCCGCTGATGGCGGCCGGGTTCCTGGCGAACCAGAACAAGCCGCAGTTCAGCAGCCATGACCGCTATGGTCACCGTGTCGACCTGGTGGAGTTTCACCCGGCCTACCATGAGCTGATGCACACCGCCGTCGAGCATGGCCTGCCGTCGCTGCCGTGGGCTCACCCACAATCCGGCGCCCATGTGGCCCGTGCTGCCCTGACGTACCTGCACAGCCAGGCCGAGGCCGGCACCGGCTGCCCGTTGACCATGACCTTTGCCTGCGTCCCGGCCCTGCGCCTGCAACCGGATCTGGCGCAGACCTGGCTGCCGAAAATCCTCAGCACCGACTACGACCCGCGCAACGTCGGCATCGCCCACAAGGCCGGTGCCACCATCGGCATGGCGATGACCGAGAAACAGGGCGGCACCGACGTGCGCGCCAACACCACGCGTGCTTACCCCGTGGGCGCGGCCGGTCCCGGCCAAGCCTATGAACTGGTGGGGCACAAGTGGTTCTGCTCGGCGCCGATGTGCGATGCGTTCCTCACTCTGGCCCAGACCGACAAGGGCCTCACCTGTTTCCTGCTGCCTCGGCACCGTCCGGACGACACGCGCAACCAGTTCTATATCCAGCGTCTGAAAAACAAACTCGGCAATTGCTCCAACGCGTCCAGCGAAGTGGAGTTCCGCGGCGCCCTGGCCTGGATGGTCGGCGAAGAAGGCCGTGGCGTGCCGACCATCATCGAGATGGTCGCCATGACCCGCTTCGATTGCATGGTCGGCTCCAGCGCCTTGATGCGCCAGGCGCTGACCCAGGCCAGCCATCATTGCGCCCATCGTTCGGTCGGCGGTCGCGTACTCAGCGAGCAGCCGCTGATGCAAAACGTGCTGGCCGACCTGGCGCTGGAAAGCGAGGCCTCGCTGGCCTTGAGCCTGCGCATGGGCCGCGCCCTCGATCATTTGGGCGATGAGCAGGAAGCCAAGTTCTCCCGGCTGGTGACGGCGGTGGGCAAGTATTGGATCTGCAAGCGCGCGCCGGCGATGATCAACGAAGCCGCCGAGTGCATGGGCGGTGCCGGTTATGTGGAGGACAGTATCCTGCCGCGCTTGTATCGTGAGGCGCCGGTGAATTCGACGTGGGAAGGTTCCGGCAATGTGCAGTGCCTGGACGTGCTGCGCGCCTTGTCCAAAGAACCGGGCGTGCTGGAAGCGCTGTTCGTCGAACTGGGCGACGGGCATGGCGACAGGCAGTTGGCGCGGCATGTCGAGCAACTGAAATCGGCGTTCATGGACACCCAGGATATCCAGTACCGCGCGCGGCAACTGACCGAGGACATTGCCGTAGCGTTGCAGGCCAAGTTGTTGCTGGAGGCCGGGAACGCGGCGGTCAGCGATGGGTTTATCGCCAGCCGTTTGGGCCAGTCGTCGGGACGGGTGTATGGCACCTTGCCACGTGGTGTGGATGTTGAGGCGATTGTCGCGCGGTCCACGCCACAGGCCCTTTGAATACACGCGGTCAACATGTGGGAGCTGGCTTGCCTGCGATCGCGGTGTGCCAGCCTCCCGATATGGCAATGACCCACCGCTATCGCGGGCAAGCCCGACTCCCACAGGGACTGAGCTCTTCTTGAGTAGGAATGCCAATTCAAAGTTTGCGTCTGGCCGGGATACAGGCAAGATAAAGGTCTGCAAGTCAGCACACAGGATGCTTACCGTGACCGAAGCTTTTGTTGTCGTTCAAACCGCCGAAGAAGCCGTGGACCGGCTGGCGGCTCTGCATGAGCGTGCTACCGGCGCGCTCAATCAGGCCCTCAAGCAATACCTCAAGGACCGCGTCGAGCCCGACGCCGAACAACGCGCGATGTTTCGTTACCCGGAGCTGCGCCTGACTTACCAATGCCATGGCGAAGTCCCACAGACCACCCGGGCGTATGCCAAGGTCCAACTGCCGGGGACTTACAGCGTCACCGTCACCCATCCGTCGGCATTCCGTAAATACCTGCTGGAGCAATTGGTGCCGCTGATGCACGACTTCACCGTGACGGTGGAAGTCGGCGTCAGTCAGCAGAATATTCCTTACCCGTATGTGGTCGAGCAGGGCGACGAACTGGCCGGCTCCGGCGTGACCGCCGCGACTCTGGCGCGGGTGTTCCCCAGCACCGACCTGTCGGCCGCCACCGATGGCATCGCCGACGGCCTGTACGACTGGGAAAACACCGACCCGCTGCCCCTGGCCCTGTTCGACGCGGCCCGCGTGGACTTTTCCCTGCGCCGCCTGGTGCATTACACCGGCAGCGATTGGCGCCATGTACAGCCGTGGATCCTGCTGACCAACTACCACCGTTATGTCGACCAGTTCATCCTGCATGGCCTGGAGCAACTGCGCAGCGACCCGCGTTTTATCCGCATGGTGTTGCCGGGCAACGTGATCATCGATAAGAGCATGGACCACGGCGAAGCGTCCGCCATTGCCGCAGGCGTGGTCTGGCACCGTTACCAGATGCCGGCCTACCACCTGCAGGCCACTGACGGCCACGGGGTGACGCTGGTGAACATCGGCGTCGGCCCGTCCAACGCCAAGAACATCACCGACCACCTGGCCGTGCTGCGTCCGCATTGCTGGCTGATGATCGGCCACTGCGGCGGCCTGCGCCAATCCCAGACCATCGGCGACTATGTCCTGGCTCACGCCTATATGCGCCGTGACGGCATTCTCGACCGCGTAGTGCCGCCAAACATCCCGATCCCGGCCCTGGCCGAAGTGCAGATGGCCTTGCAGCAAGCGGCGGCCAACGTCACCGGCGAAAAAGGCGAAGAGCTGAAAAAGCGCCTGCGCACCGGCACCGTGCTGACCTACGACGACCGCAACTGGGAACTGCGCTGGGCCCAGGAACGGCCGCTGATCAACCTGTCCCGCGCCGTCGCGGTGGACATGGAGAGCGGCACCATCGCCGCCCAAGGCTACCGTTTGCGTGTGCCTTACGGCACGTTGCTGTGTGTCTCGGACAAGCCGTTGCACAGTGAGATCAAGCTGCCGGGCTCGGCCAACGCGTTCTATGAACGGGCGGTCAGCCAGCACTTGAAGATCGGCATCGAAGCGGTCGACCTGTTGCGCACCGAGCTCAACTCGCTGCACTCGCGCAAACTGCGCAGCTTCGACGAGCCGCCGTTCCGCTAAGCGGTTGGGATGGTCATTTAGCGGTCAGGCCACTAGCATTGTCGGTCCTGACCGTTAGATGTTCCTTCGCCATGTCCCGTCCCAGCCGTCCCGATTCGCGTCGCCCTGGCGTGAAAGCCCCGTATTCCGCAGCCCGTCGCGTCGCCAAGGCGCCACCGGCCGAGCCGAAGCTGATCCTGTTCAATAAACCGTTCGACGTGCTGACCCAGTTCAGCGACGAAGGCGGGCGGGCGACCCTCAAGGATTTTATCGACATCCCCGGCATCTACCCGGCGGGCCGCCTGGACCGTGACAGCGAAGGCCTGCTGCTGTTGACCAACGACGGTCAATTGCAGGCGCGGATTGCCGACCCCAAGCACAAGCTGGCGAAAACCTACTGGGTGCAGGTGGAAGGCGAACCCACCGAAGAACAACTGCAACGCCTGCGCGACGGGGTGGAGCTCAACGACGGCATGACCTTGCCCGCCGAAGCCCGGCAACTGGACGAGCCTGAGTTATGGCCACGCAACCCGCCGGTGCGTTTTCGCAAAAGCGTGCCGACCCACTGGCTGGAGTTGGTGATTCGTGAGGGGCGAAACCGCCAGGTGCGGCGCATGACCGCGGCGGTGGGGTTGCCCACCTTGCGCCTGGTGCGCGTGCGGATTGGCGATTGGTCCATCGACGGCCTGGAGCAGGGCCAATGGAAGGCCGTGCCGGCGCGCTTATAAGGCGCCGGACTCGATCAGGCCGATCACCACGCTCTTGATGACGAACGCGGCCACGCCCAGGCCCAGCACGAAGAACAGAATGAACGAGCCAAAACGCCCGGCCTTGGATTTCTTCGCCAGGTCCCAGACGATGAAGCCCATGAAAATGATCAGAATCGTGACCAGGCCGGTCATCATCCATTCTTCGAATAGTGCGGGGTCAATCGAGTTCATTGGTTTCTTCCGACAGGGCAGGCGGCAAGTATACGGCAGTGCTCGGGCTGGGCATTGACCTGCGTCGGTGCGTCGCAGGCAGACTTCACGGTTGAAACACAGGCTGAATGTGGGAGGGAGCAAGCCCACTCCCACCTTTGACCGTCACCGATCTCAAGTACGCAGGTGGGTCAGCGGCAGCTCGGTGCTGTTCAATACCTGGTTCAGCACAAAGCTCGAGCGCACGCTGGTCACGCCTTCGATCCGAGTGAGGTGGCCCAGCAGCAGCTTCTGGTAGTGATCCATGTCGGGCACCACCACTTTCAACTGATAGTCGGCATCCATCCCGGTCACCAGGCTGCATTCCAGCACCTGCGGCAGGGTGCGGATGGCGGCTTCGAAGTTCTCGAAGCGCTCGGGGGTGTGGCGGTCCATGCCGATCAGCACGTAGGCGGTGAGGCTCAGGCCGAGCATCTTGCGGTCGAGCAGCGCGACCTGGCGGGCGATGTAGCCGTCGTCCTCCAATTGCTTGACCCGGCGCGAGCAGGGCGACGGCGACAGCCCGATACGCTCGGCCAACTCCTGGTTGGAGATCCTCGCGTCGCGCTGCAATTCCGCCAAAATACTCAGGTCGTATCGGTCAAGTTTGCTCATGGGGCTGGCCTTTGTCGTAACTATTGCGGTGAATTATCCCTTAAGGGTTAAAAATTGCGCAAGCACTGTTTATTGACGCAATCTTCGCAATCATCTGCCGGGGCGCTGCGCCTATGATTACCAACAGAATCACCGCCTGGACATAGTCCACTGCAGCTCGCCCAATCAGGCCCGCTGCGGCCGCCACCCCAGCAGGGTTGAGCCGGCCTCCAGGCTGCACACTGTCCACAAGACGGCGTGAGGTGAGCCAACGTCATAAGCGTTGAGCCAGGACGAAGTTCTCAAGGGGCGGCCGACGGGCTGCCCCTTTCTTTTTGCCTTAAGAAAATAGTTCTCGTGACTGATAACCTGTTCCAGAACCGGGCGAGGCTTTTCCAGTCTCATTGATAAGCCCTAAACCGCAGTGAGGAAGAGCATGAAGCGCATCTGGCGAATGGCAGGTGTTGGTTTGTTGGTGGTCAGCGTCAGCGCGCAGGTAACAGCGGACGAGCGCGATAATTCACCCGAGCGGCCGCAGGGCGGCGGGCAGCATGAACGCGGCCCTGAAGGTGGCGGGCGGCCCGAGAATAATCAGCCGCGCCCGCAGAACCCGCCGTCACGGCCCGAGAATAATCAGCCGCGCCCGCAGATCGCGCCGCCTCGGCCTGAGAACAATCAGCCACGCCCGGAGAACCCGCATTTTGATCGCGGCGGCCCGAACGGCGGCGGTCAGGGGCAAGGCCGGCCCCAGGGCAATGAGCCGGGTCGCCCGGCACCGCAGCCACAACCGTCGAACAGCCTGCCGATCCAGGGGCGGCCCGATACGGTGCGCCAGACCCAGGAACCGCGTGAGGGTTACTACCGCGATATCCCGCGCCGCAACGACGGCAATCAACATTGGGAGGCCGGTGGCCCCGGTTCACGTCCAGGCAACGACGGCGGTTACCACAATGAGCGTCCCGGTGATAATCGCTGGCCAGGTCGCCCCGATGGGCACGGCAACGGCTGGGGCCCCGGCCCGCAGTATCGCCCGGGGTATATGGTGGATCGTTTTCCCGAGCGTAATTACCGCGTGCCTTACCGTGGCCAGGATTATTTCTTCTCCGGCGGCTACTGGTATCGCCCGCAAGGCCCGCGCTATGTAGTGGTGGCGCCGCCATATGGCATCCGCGTGCATTACTTGCCGGACTACGCGCGCGAAGTGTGGGTGGGCGGTGCGCTGTTTTTCCTCGCGGCGGGTGCCTATTACACCTACGAAAACAGTACCCAGCAGTACGTGGTGGTGGAACCGCCGACCGCCGTACCGGCACCGCAGCCAGCACCCCAGGGTAACGGTTATGACGTGGTGGCCTATCCCGCCAACGGCCAGTCACCGGCGCAGGTGCAGCAGGATGGTTACGACTGTTATCGCTGGGCGGTGCAGCAAAGTGGCTTTGACCCGCAAGCGGTCACCTACGCTCCAGCCCCGGCAGTGGTGCAAGCCTACCGCCAGGCCCAGGGCAACTGCCTGAGCAGTCGCGGCTATCAGGTGCAGTACTAGGCCTGGGCGCCACTCACCACATCCAACGGGTCGGCGTGTACCAGCACTTCGGCCCGCGGGTAGGCTTTGTGAATGGCATCGGCGGCCTGGTCGCTGATGCCGTGGGCGACAGACAACGTCAATTCCCCCGGCAATTCCAGGTGCAGCTGCACAAACCAGTGGTTGCCGGAAATCCGCGTGCGCAAGTCGTGTGCGCCCAGCACGCCGGGTACGCCACGCGCCAATTCCAGCATGTGCTGGCTGACGTCCGGCGGCAGTTCTTCGTCCATCAGCACGGCAAAGCTTTCCCGGGCGATCTGGATCGCGCTCCACAGAATGTAGGCCGCGATGCCCAGGCCAAACCAGGCGTCGATCTGATGGAAGCCGAAACCGGCCAGGATCAGCGCAATCAAGATACTGCCATTGAGCAGCAGGTCCGAGCGGTAGTGCAGCGAGTCGGCGCGCACGGCGCTTGAGCCGGTTTCCCGCACCACGTGGTGTTGCAGGACCAGCAGGGCCACGGTCAGCGCCAGGGACAAGATAATCACGCCAATGCTCAGCCACGGCGCGCCTACCGGCTCGGGATGCTTGATCCGTTCGAATGCCTGCAACGCAATCAGCACCGCACTGCCGGCGATAAACAGCGCCTGCGCCATCCCGGCCAGCGACTCGGCCTTGCCATGCCCGTAACGGTGATCGTCATCGGCCGGGCGCAGGGCGTAATGCACCGCCAGCAGATTGAGCAGCGAGGTGACACCATCGAGTAGCGAATCGGTCAACCCGGCGAGCATGCTCACCGAGCCGCTGAGCCACCAGGCGATGGCCTTGGTCACAATCAGCACAGAGGCGACGCCCACCGACGCGCGGGTGGCCAGGCGCAAGAGCCGGGCGTGTTCGGGACTGCTGGTCATAAGCGGGTCAGATCCTTAGGCGGACGGTTGTAAGCCGAGGGCCGCCAGTTGTTGCACGCTGCCCTTGAACTGGATCATGCGCGGGTCGTCCAGCGGCAGCGTGCGACCGGTTTCCTGCTGGATGATGGTCTGCAGCTTGGCGGTGTCGACCTTGCCGTCGGCACCGATGGCTTGCTGCAGTTTCTCCGGGGCGACTTGTGCGGTCTTGCCCGGTTCGAAGTAGATCGCGCCGGTGGCGAAGTCGACGCCGAAGGCGATCAGGCCAGGGATCACGTAGAACAGCAGGCCCACGGCATCGAGCACGGCAATCGTCGGGTCGATCTTGCCGTCGATCTGGCCGCGACGGTCGGGATAGAAAATCGAACCGCAGGCCGTCAGTTGGCTCAGCAGAGTGACGGCGAGGACACCGCCGATGACACGGGAAGCGATACGCATGGAAAATCTCCTGTCAGTCACTGTAGGAGCGAGCTTGCTCGCGAAAGACGTTAACGATACCGCGTGCTGCCTGAATGTGCGTGGTGCTCTGTGATTTTTCGCGAGCAGGCTCGCGCCTACGGGAGACCACCACCGGTATCCGACAGTTCGCCGTTATACTCGCCGCTCTGCTTTGGAGCCAGTATGAATTCGTTGCCGATCGATGATGTTTTACCCGCCCTGCGTGACGCCTTGGCGAATCGCCATGAAGCCGTGCTGGAAGCACCGCCCGGCGCCGGTAAAACCACCCGCGTACCCTTGGCCTTGTTGAATGAGCCTTGGCTGGCCGGGCAGACCATCCTGATGCTCGAACCCCGACGCCTGGCCGCGCGCGCCGCCGCCGAGCGCCTGGCCAGCGAGCTGGGGGAAAAGGTCGGTGAAACCGTCGGCTACCGCATCCGCCTCGACAGTAAAGTGGGGCCCAACACGCGCATCGAAGTGGTCACCGAAGGCATCCTCACCCGCCGCCTGCAGGACGACCCGGCGCTGGACGGCGTGGGCCTGCTGATCTTCGACGAATTCCACGAACGCAGCCTCGACGCCGACCTGGCGCTGGCCCTGAGCCTGAATGGCCGCGACCTGTTTCGCGATGAGCAGCCGCTGAAAATCCTGCTGATGTCCGCCACCCTCGAAGGCGAGCGCCTGGCCGCGCTGCTGGACAACGCGCCGATCCTGCGCAGCGAAGGGCGCATGTTCCCGGTGCAGATGCGCTGGGGGCGGCCGTACCAGGCCGGTGAATTCATCGAGCCGCGCCTGGTGCAGACCATCCTCGACGCTTTGCATGACGAAACCGGCAGCGTGCTGGTGTTCCTGCCCGGCCAAGCGGAGATCCGCCGGGTCAACCAGCAACTGGCGGACGCGCTCGGTGATCGCCGCGATGTGCTGCTCTGCCCGCTGCATGGCGAGCTCGACCTGAATGCCCAGCGTGCCGCCATCGACCCGGCGCCCGCCGGCAAGCGCAAAGTGGTGCTGGCCACCAACATCGCCGAGACCAGCCTGACCATCGATGGCGTGCGCGTGGTGATCGACGCCGGGTTGGCGCGTGTGCCGCGTTTCGACCCCGGCAGCGGCATGACCCGCCTCGACACCCAGCGCATCTCCCGCGCCAGCGCCACCCAGCGTGCCGGCCGGGCCGGGCGCCTGGAACCGGGCGTGTGCTATCGCTTGTGGTCCGAGGACCAGCACGAAGGCCTGGCCGCCTATGGCAGCGCTGAAATCCTCGCCGCCGACCTCGCCGGGCTGGCCTTGCAACTGGCGCGTTGGGGCGTTGCGCCCGCGCAGTTGGTGTGGCTCGACATGCCGCCCGCTGCCGCGTATGCCCAGGCTCAGGACCTGCTGCAACGCCTCGGCGCCTTGAATGACGACAAACTGACCGCCCACGGCCAGAAGATGGCCGAGCTGCCGGCCCATCCGCGCATCGCCCATCTGTTGCTGCGCGGGCAGGATCTGGGGCTGGCGGCCACCGCGTGTGATGTCGCCGCGCTGCTGGGCGAGCGCGACATCCTGCGCGGGGGCGGCGCGGATCTGCACAGTCGCCTGGCGTTATTGTCCGGTGAAGAACGCGCGCGGGGCACTCAGGGTGGTGTTCAGCGCGCCAAGCAGTTGGCCCGGCAATATCGCGGCTATTTGCGCGGCCAGGCGACCAAGCCGGTGGCCGACCCCGAACACCCGCGTTGGCTCGGCGCGCTGCTGGCGTTGGCGTATCCCGACCGCGTGGCCCAACAACGCCGCCCCGGCGGCGCCGAATACCGCCTGGCCAATGGCCGCGCCGCCTTGTTCGCCGAGGCCGATAGCCTGATGAAACAAGCCTGGCTGGTGATTGCCGACCTGGGCAGCCGCCAGGGCCAGCGCGAAGAACGCATCTACCTGGCGACGGATTTTGATCCGGCGCTGTTCGACACGGTCCTCGCCGAACAAGTAAGCACCGTCGACCAATTGGATTGGGACGAGCGCGAAGGCGTGCTGCGCGCCGAACGCCAGCGCAAAGTCGGCGAACTGGTGCTCAGCCGCGAACCCCTCAGCGGCCTCGACGAAAACGCCCGCAGCCAGGCGCTGGTCAACCTGGTCCGGCGCAAAGGCCTGGAGCTGTTGCCCTGGACGCCGGAACTGCGCCAATGGCAGGCTCGCGTGATGTTGCTGCGCCAATTGGACACCGGCACCACCAGCGAATGGCCCGACGTCAGCGACAGCGCCTTGCTCGCCAGCCTGGAGCACTGGCTGATGCCTTACCTGGGCAAGGTCTCGCGCCTCAGTCATTTCGCCAACCTGGATATTTCCAGCTACCTGCACAACCTGTTGCCCTGGCCGTTGCCCCAACGCCTGGACGAACTGGCACCGCACCATTTGAAAGTGCCTTCGGGTTCGTCGGTGCGCTTGGACTACAGCGAGCATCCGCCGATTCTGGCGGTGCGCCTGCAGGAATTGTTCGGCCTGGCGGATACACCGCGCATTGCCGGCGGGCGCCAGGTGGTCAAGTTGCACCTGCTGTCCCCGGCGCGACGGCCGGTGCAGGTGACCCAGGATCTGGCGAACTTCTGGCGCAGTACCTACGCCGAGGTGAAGAAAGATCTGAAAGGGCGCTATCCCAAGCATTACTGGCCGGATGACCCGTTGGTGGCCGAGGCGACGGCGCGGATCAAGCCCCGCAAGTAAGCGTGACCGCGATTCAAATGTGGGAGGGGCGGTTATTGCGCGGCGGGCAGCAGGAAGCGGGCGATGACCGGCAGATGGTTGGAAATGCGCAACGTATCCGCCTGGCGCACCTTGGCTTCTACACGCTTGATCCGCGAGCTGTAAAACAGGTAATCGACGGTGCGATCCGGCCCGTCCAGGCTCGGGTCATTCGGAAAGTGCGTCAGCCACTGCTCACGATCAATCCCGCTGGATTCGCTGTTGCTCGGGATCATCGGGTATTTGTCCCACAGCAGATGCAGTTCGCTGTCCGGTGAATACTGCCCGCGTTTACCGGCATCCAGGCGCAGGAATTGCCCCAGCGGCAGCAAATTGAAATCGCCACCGATCAACCACGGCGTACCGCGGCTTTCGAACTTATCCAGCAGTTTCACCGTGGCCTGGACTTGTGCTTGCACCGCACTGCGCCCGGGTGCGTCGCCCTCCAGGCGAGTGTTGAGCACCGCCAGCTGGCCGCCGTCGCTCAAGGGCAGATAGGTCAGCAGCAACGCCGGTTTGGGTTGGAACTGACGGCTGATGAAATCAGCGGGCGGTACGGGCAATTGCAGGCGTTCGGCGTGTTCGATCTGGTAGCGGCTCAGGGTCACCAGCTTGCGGCCGACGCTGCCGAAAATATGCAGGTTGGGGATAAAGTCGGCTTTCCAGTCGAAGGCCTGGGCGCTGCAGGGGTAGAGATCGACGAGCCGCTCTTGCAGCAGCGCCACCTGATCCTGGTAGTGGGACGGCTTGGCGCCTTCGTCGAGTTCCTGCAACAGCAGGATGTCGGGCTGTTCGTCGCGAATCACCCGGGCCACTTCGTCGAGGCTGAAGGCCATGTCTTCGACGGTGGGGCGGTCGTCCGGGCCGCTGCCGTCGGCGGTGTCGTACCAGAACACGTAGTTCTTGCCGGCCAGGTACTGCACGTTCCAGGTCATCACCTTGAGCGCCTGCCCGGGCAGCAGGGTCGGCGCACGGGGCGCGATGCAGCTCACGGGCAGGGTTTGCTTGTCGGCGGGGCGCCAGGTCAGGCTGTAGATCAGGGCCGTCAGCAGGCCCGCGATGATCAGCAGGCCCAGCAAGGTGATGCGCAATAAACGGGTCATCGGCTCGGCTTATAGCGTGTCAGGGGTGACACGGAGCATATCACCGCACGTCGGCGTCGCCACCGATCAGCATAAATAAACGGAACAGCACCACACTGGTAAACAGCTGCAGGAAGCTGTGCGCGCTGTCGATCAGCACGCCCAGCAAAGGCGCGGGCTCGGGATACGCCGCCATGCTGGCGCCTTTGAGCAGCCACAGTGGCGTCATTACGCACAGCAGGCACACCAGGATTCGCCAGAAATGCCCGCGGGTCAGGCGCAAACTTTCCTTCATCGCCGCCAGTGCAGGCATGCCGCGCAGCACCAGCAGGTATTCGGCGAACGCCAGCACCACCATCAGCCACAGGCCCGGCAGGAAATACAGCGACAGCCCGAGCAATATCAGCAGGGTGCTCATCGCCGTCAGCAGGGCGAAGCGCGGCCACAGCGTCAGGGCCATGGCCCACACATCCTTGGTGCGCGGCGATTCGCCACGGGTGCGGGCGTCGAGAAACAGGATCAGCGCCCCGGTGTACAGCGGATACACCAGCAACCCCACCACCACGCTGTAGCCGGGGAAGGCATCCGGGCCGAGCGTGTGGTCGAGCACCTGTTGCAGCAGGGCTTCGAGGATCACCAGAGGCAGGCATAGCTGGACGATGGCGCCCAGGTTGCGCTGGGTGAAACGGAGGGAGTCGCGCAGCACATCTAACGGATTCATCAGAGTCATCACAGGCCGAAAAAAAGCAGGGGCACACTTTAACCGATAGGTGCCGTGAGCAAGCAAACGTAAACCTTGAGTAAAGACCATTGAAACAACTGGTAACACCCCCATAACTAGCAGGACCGAGCCTGATCACAGGCCGGACCATGATTTCTACCGGCAATCTAACGAGGTCGCCATGAACAGCGAAGAGCAAACCCTGATCGATGGACTGTTTTCACGGCTGCAACAGGCCGAAACGGACTCAGCCCCCCGCGAGGCGCAGGCCGAAGCGCGGATCAAGGAGCATATGACGCGCCAACCGGCGGCCGGGTACTACATGACCCAGTCAATCCTGGTGCAGGAACACGCGCTCAAGAACCTCGACGCGCAGAACAAGCAGCAGGCGCAACAGATCCAGCAATTGCAGGACGAGCTGCAGCGGGCCAAGTCCCAGGCGGCACAACCGGCGCCGAGCAGCGGTGGCTTTCTGTCGAGCATTTTCGGCGGCGGTTCCCGTGACGCGCAACCGCCACAGAGCGCTCCAGCCTCATCCGGCGGCGGTTGGCGTGAACCGGCTCGGCCGTCTTTCGGACAGCCTGCGCCGCAACAAAACTACGCCGCCCCGCAGCAGAATTACCAACAGCCGCAACAACCCGCCGCCGCCCCCATCGGCAGTGGCTTTCTCGGTGGCGCCCTGAAAACCGCAGCGGGTGTGGCCGGTGGTGTGATGCTGGCGGAAGGTATCAGCAGCCTGTTCAACCACAACTCGCAACAGCCGCAAGTGGTGGAAGAAATCATCCGTGAAGTGCCCGCGCCTGCCAGTGACAACAGCAACTGGGGCAACGATGACCAGAAGTTTGCTGGCAATGACAACTGGGGCAGCAACAATTCCGATAGCTTCGCGGACAGTGATTATTCCGACAACTCGTCCTCCTTCGACGACGACGATTCCTTCGTCTGACGCATCCAGGCCGGGGCGCTTTGCCGCCCCGGGCTGATTTTTCCCGGAAACTTTCCCGTGGCTGGCATACTGGCAACCTTTGCGGACCTTCGCGTCCGGGGTCCAAGCGGCAGTCATGGGGAAGTGCGGTGAAGAAAATTGCAGTGTTCGCCGATGTACAAAACCTCTACTACACCGTGCGCCAGGCGTATGGCTGCCACTTCAACTACGCCGCCCTGTGGGCTGACATCAGCTCGCGCGGGCAGATCGTCGAGGCGTATGCCTATGCCATCGACCGTGGTGACAGCAAGCAGCAGCAATTCCAGCAGATCCTGCGCAACCTGGGCTTTACCGTGAAGCTCAAACCCTACATCCAGCGCAGCGACGGCTCGGCCAAGGGCGACTGGGACGTGGGTATCACCATCGACATCATGGACGCCGCCGCTAACGTCGACGAAGTGGTGTTGGCTTCCGGCGACGGTGATTTCGACATGCTGCTCGACCGCATCATCCACAAGCATGGCGTCGACGCCGTGGCCTATGGCGTGCCGGGGCTGACGGCCAACTCACTGATACGCGCCGCCAGCCGCTACGTGCCGATCGAAGGCGCGTTGCTGCTCAAATAAGCGCTGCGGTTCAATAGATAAATGCTTAGACGGAGTTGGAACAGGTTTGGAACGTATAGCGGTCATCGACTTTGAAACCACCGGCATCACCCCGAGCAGCCACTGCCGGGCCACGGAAATCGCGGTGGTCATCCTCGAACGTGGCCAGATCGTGGACCGCTACCAGAGCCTGATGAACGCCGGCGTGCGCGTGCCGGGCTTTATCGAACAGCTCACCGGCATCAGCAACGCCATGCTGCGCAGCGCGCCGCCGGCCGAGCGGGTGATGAACGAAGTCAACGAGTTCGTCGGCACCACACCGCTGCTGGCGCACAACGCCGCGTTCGACCAGAAGTTCTGGGACTTCGAACTGGGCCTGATCCGCCGCACCCGCCTGCAAAAATTCGCCTGCTCCCTGCTATTGGCCCGCCGCCTCATGCCTGCTGCACCCAACCACAAACTCGGCACCCTCAACAGCTACGCCCAACTGCCCCACACCGGCCAGGCTCACCGGGCCATGGCCGATGCGGAGATGGCGGCTAACCTGACGGCGCACCTGGCCGAGCAACTGCGGCGAACCCATGGCTTGCGCGAGCTGTCCCACGACCTGCTGTGTACCTTGCAGAAAGTCCCGGCGGCGAAGATCAATGAGCATTTGAAGAAGCATCGCGGGTTCTGATAGAACAACGCCGTTCAAAATGTGGGAGGGGGCTTGCCCCCGATAGCAGTGGATCAGTCAGCTTATGTGTAGCTGACCCACCGCAATCGGGGGCAAGCCCCCTCCCACATTCGTTATGTGTGGTTCAACGAGGTTGCACACACTCCAGCGCCCGATCCACCACTCCCTTCGCCATTTCCACCAAATGCATCACCGCCCGTGGCTGCGCGTTCATCGCCTCACCCGGCAAGTGCGCAGTTTTCACCGCGCAATGCAGCAAGTCCGCCGCATGGGCGAGGGCATCTTCGAGGCTCAGGTTGTCATTCAGGATGAAGGTGGGCGCATCCGGGGCGGACGCTTTGAGGTAGTAGTCGATGGCGCGGCGGTTGAGCAGGGCGTCTTCGCTCAAGAAGTCTGGTGGATCGGGGGTGACTTTGACCATGGTGTAATTCCTCTGAAGTAAGAGGCCGTCACCGTTCGCTTGCACGCGAATGAGGGTGGCAGCTGTACGCAGGTGTGCAAGACCGGGGCAAAGGAAACCCGGCAGACCCCGAAGGTCTCCAGCGCACAGCCGCCATAACAGATAAACGCCGACCACTAAAAACCAGGCGTTGAGATGTAGGGCGCTAGTGCACCTTTGCGAACCGGACTTGCACGTCCGATCATCGATGATTCGATGACGAGGCGAGACTAGCTACCTGATCCGAGGGGCGCAAGGCCGTGGAATTCTCTAGGAAACGTCCCGCAAATGAAAGGGATTGGTCTTGCTTGCCACTAAAACATCAGTTCTTTGTGGAGGCTTTTAGCGGTCTTCTGAAACGTCAGTAGGCTAAGCGCTACTGCTTCGTCGGACCTTTCTGGTTTTTCCCGCCAACCACCAATCGCCCTTTGCTGAAACTTACTATCCGCCTGTCATTTACGTACAGGGACTACGGCATGCAGGAAAGCGATCTTCATACAGCAATCATGCGAAGCAAGTTTGAGCTCGAAAGCAAGGGCATCGATTTCGGCTCAACTTCAAGCATGGCGTTTCATATGGGAAACACAATGACAAGCTGCCCGGCAGTCATGGCTTTGCCTAATTCGCCAGGCTGGACCCATGGCGCCAGTTATCAGTTACTCAAGCCCATTCATGCGGAATCCTCGGTGCCGAGCACTACTTTTGACGAACTCTGGAAGTGTACAAAGCAACACTACGGCTTGACGGCTGCAACGGTTCTCACTGGTGCGGCGGGCATACCGATAAGCAAAATTGCCGTGGGCACTTGGGTTCAAGTCGGCTCCAGCAAAACGACGAACCTGGCTAGCCTCATCGGAATGCGCTTCTTCCCTCGTACATTGATCAGGCAGCCAACCGTGGCCAGAATGGCGAAAGCAACATTTGGAACTGTCAGGGTATTTGGCATTATCGGGCGAGGCATTCCCTTCGTGGCTGCGGGGTTGGCTGTCTTTGATCTAATCAGTATTGGTAAGTGTGCCTACGAGGCAAGAAATGGAAAGTAATCTGACCCGAGCCGAGATCAGCGAAAAGGTCATTCAACTGTTCGTCGATATCATCGGCTTCATCGACCGCAGCCAGGTGACGGAACAAACGGATTTCATCCATGACTTCAAGATCATCGATGACGATTTGACTTGCTTTGTCATGCAGATCAAGTGGCAATTCAAACTGCGCGCGACGCAGGCAGATTGGGATCACATCACCACCCTTGAGCAAATTGTCGACTTGATCGTTCAGCGTTCAAATCTGCAGTGCGGCCTCTGACGCCATCGGGGGCAAGTCGAATCGTCGCACCGCCCCTCCCACATTTTGATGTGTGAATACATGCAAACTGTGGGAGGGGCGGTGCGACGATTCGACTTGCCCCCGATGGCGCTGGATCAGCCACCACTTTTCCCATTCCCCTCCAACTGCCCCAACGGCACCCGCCGCTCTATCGCGCTCGACAAAATGATCGAGGTCTTGCTGAACCCGAACTTCGCTATCCGATTAATCAAACTCTCCAGCTCCGGCATGGTGCCTACCGCCGCTTGCATGATCACGCACGGATCGCCCGTGACCCGGTGGCATTCGGTCAGTTCGGGGATTTCGGCCAGGGCGTCGTACACCTTCTGGCTGCCATGGTTGGTCAGGCGCAGTTCGATCACGCACTGGATCGGCAAACCCACTTTGGACAGGTCCACCTTGGCCTGGTAGCCGGTGATCACGCCGCTGGCTTCCAGCTTGGCCACGCGCTCGGCCACGGCGGGGGCGGAGAGGTTGACCGTGCGCGCGAGTTGCGCGTAGGACGCGCGGCCGTCTTCGAGCAGGGCGCTGAGGAGCATGCGGTCGTATTTGTCCATGAAAAGGCTCCAGCGTCAGGTGGCTTTCGAAAGCATGGTTTATAGCCCTCATAACCATGCTTTGAAAAGTGTATGGGCGGTTTAAACAGGTTTTGTAACTTATGTTTATGCACCTGTCTTTTTAGAATAAGCCTCTCTTTTTCTGCCGCAGAGCTGCCCAATGCCTGGCCCACGTCGCTTTCCCTTACCGTTGATCGCCGCCTTTTTTGCGCTGTATGTGATTTGGGGGTCTACCTACCTGGTGATCCGGATCGGTGTGGAGTACTGGCCACCGCTGTTGCTGGCGGGGATTCGGTTCTGTACGGCGGGGGCGCTGATGTACGCGTTTTTGCGCTGGCGTGGAGTGCCAGCGCCGACGTGGGTGCAATGGAAGTCTGCCGGGATGATCGGGATTTTGCTGCTCACTTTCGGTAATGGCGGCGTCACGTTGGCGGAGCACGCGGGGGTGTCGTCCGGTGTCGCTGCGCTGGCCGTGGCGACCGTGCCGCTGTTCACCTTGCTGTGCGGTTACTTCTGGGGCGCGCGTAATACCCGTCTGGAGTGGGCGGGGGTGATCCTGGGCATTATCGGCATTGCCATGCTCAACATGGGCAGCACCTTGCAATCGAGCCCGATCGGCGCGGCTTTACTGCTGTTCGCCGCCGCTTCGTGGGCGTTCGGTTCGGTGTGGAGCCGGCAACTGCCGCTGCCCCAGGGCGCGATGGCCAGTGCGGCGGAGATGCTGGTGGCCGGTGCGGCCCTGTTGCTCGGCAGCGCGGTGTCCGGTGAGCACCTGCAAGCCATGCCGCCGCTGGAGGGCTGGCTGGCCCTGGCCTACCTGACGGTGTTCGGTTCGATCATCGCCTTCAACGCGTATATGTACCTGCTCAAGCACGTGCGTCCGGCTGCCGCGACCAGCTATGCCTATGTGAACCCAGCGGTGGCGGTGTTGTTGGGGATCGTGTTTGTCGGCGAGTCCATCGGCATCGAAGAGGCACTGGCCATGTTGGTGATCATCAGCGCCGTGCTGTTGATCAGCCTGCCCCAGTGGCGAAAGCCTGGGCCGAAAATAAGGTAAACTGCCGCGCATAACGCCTTTTTACCCGCTTAGGCGCTGAATTTCCCCTACGGTAACCACATGACTTTCGCCACACTTGGCCTGATCGAACCCTTGCAGCGCGCCCTTGAGACGCTCGGCTACCAGACCCCGACGCCGGTGCAGGCGCAAGCCATTCCGGCGGTGCTGGCCGGCCGCGACCTGATGGCCGCTGCCCAGACCGGCACCGGCAAGACCGCCGCTTTCGCCGTGCCGCTCCTGCAACTGCTGACCATGGAAGGGCCGAAAGTCGCCGCCAACTCGGCGCGCGCGCTGATCCTGTGCCCGACCCGCGAGCTGGCCGAGCAGGTTCACGCCAGCGTTGCTGAGTATGCCCAGCACCTGCCACTCACCACCTACGCGGTGTACGGCGGCGTGAGCATCAACCCGCAGATGATGAAGCTGCGCAAAGGCGTCGACGTGTTGGTCGCCACGCCTGGCCGCCTGATCGACCTGTTTCGCCAGAACGCGCTGAAACTCAATCAGCTGCAAACCCTGGTGCTCGACGAAGCCGACCGCATGCTCGACCTGGGCTTCTCCGAGGAGCTGGCGAATATTTACCGCATGCTGCCGAAAAAGCGCCAGACCCTGCTGTTCTCCGCGACCTTCTCCGATGAAATCCGCACGCTCGCCGGGCAAATGCTCAACGACCCGCTGAGCATCGAAGTCAGCCCGCGCAACGTCGCCGCCAATACCGTCAAGCAATGGGTGGTGCCGGTGGACAAGAAGCGCAAGCCGGAGCTGTTTGTCCACCTGATGCGCAAGGGCCGCTGGAAGCAGGTGCTGGTGTTCGCCAAGACCCGTAACGGCGTGGACGCGTTGGTGGATAAGCTGCAGGGCCTGGGCATCAATGCCGACGGCATCCACGGCGACAAGCCGCAGGCGACCCGTCAACGCGCGCTGGACCGCTTCAAGTCGAGCGACGTGCAGATCCTGGTGGCCACCGACGTGGCGGCCCGTGGCCTGGATATCGAAGACCTGCCGCTGGTGGTCAACTTCGACCTGCCGATTGTGGCTGAAGACTACATCCACCGTATCGGCCGCACCGGCCGCGCGGGCAACACCGGCGAGGCGATTTCCCTGGTGTGCGCCGATGAAGTGAACATGCTGTCGGCCATCGAGATGCTCACCCGTCAGACCTTGACCCGGCATATGGAACAGGATTTCGAGCCGGAACACCGCGTGCCGGACACCGATGCCAGTGGGCAAGTGGTGAAGAAACCGAAAAAGCCGAAGAAGCCCAAGGCTTCCGGTGGTGGCGGCAAGCGCAACCTGGGCAAGTGGGTGGACAGTGGCGAGGTCGCGCCTGCCGAGCCGTCGATCAAGCCGGTGCGCAAGGTGCCGGTGTTCAACACCGGGCCGCGTAAGAAGAAGTGATTTTGCGGCGCTGCTGATGGCCTCATCGAGGGCAAGTCGAATCGTCGCACCGCCCCTCCCACATATTGATCGGGTTCACATAGTCAAAATGTGGGAGGGGGCTTGCCCCCGATGACGGCTTTGAATTCACCGCAGATCTCAGCGCTTAAGCCACTCCAACATCCCCCGCCCGGCCGCTCTGCCACTGGCAAAACACCCCGTCAGCAAATACCCGCCGGTCGGCGCCTCCCAGTCCAGCATCTCCCCCGCACAAAACACCCCTGGTAATTGCTTGAGCATCAACCGCTCATCCAGCGCCTCAAACGGCACACCGCCCGCCGTACTGATCGCTTCATCCATCGGCCGGGTTTTCACCAGGCTCAGGGGCAATGCCTTGATAGCCACAGCCAATTGCGCCGGGTCGTTGAAATGTTCGGCGGGTGCCAGCTCACGCAACAACGCCGCCTTGACCCCATCCAACCCCAACTGACTGTGCAGATGCTTGCTCATCGAGCGCGACCCACGCGACTTGGCCAAGGCGGCCAGGACCTTGTCCAGCGGCTTGCTCGGCAGCAGGTCGATATGCACCGTGGCGGCGCCATTGCGATTGATCGCCTCACGAATCGGTGCCGACAGCGCATAGATCAGGCTGCCCTCGATACCGCTGGCGGTGATCACGCATTCGCCGAGGCGCGGCTTTTCATCTCCCAGGCCGATAGCGACGTTTTTCAACGGTGCGCCAGCGAATTTGCTGACCATCAGTTCGCTCCAGGCCGACACCTCGAAGCCACAATTACTCGGCTGTAACGGCGCGCAGGGCACGCCTTTAGCTTCCAGCCGCTTGAGCCAGGTGCCGTCGGAGCCCAGGCGCGACCAACTGCCGCCGCCAAGGGCGAGCAGCACGGCGTCGCTGTGGATGGTTTTTTCGCCGTCCGGGCTGTGGATAAGTAAACCGCCGTCCGCGCTCCAGCCCAGCCAGCGATGGCGGGTGTGGATAACCACGCCGTGGTCGCGTAGGCGCTTGAGCCAGGCACGCAACAGCGGGGCGGCTTTCATGTCTGTGGGAAACACCCGGCCGGAGGTGCCGACAAAGGTATCGATACCCAGACCATGAATCCATTCGCACAGTGCTTGCGCACCGAACGCACGCAGCAACGGCGCCATCTGCGGCGCACGTTCGGCGTAGCGTGACAGGAACGCCGGGTAAGCCTCGGAATGGGTGATGTTCATCCCGCCCACGCCGGCCAGCAGGAACTTGCGCCCCACCGAGGGCATGCCGTCGTACACCTCCACCCGCAGGCCCGCCTGGCTCAGGATTTCAGCGGCCATCAGGCCGGCAGGGCCGCCGCCGATAATGGTGACGTGTTGGGCAGGGGTGTGAGGCATGGGCAGGGCTACGGTCGCGTGAATAGGTCGAGCATTCTACCCGAGGACGGCGCAAGTTCCTGATCAAAAAACGTACAGCTTCCTACAGGCTATGCGGTTACTGGCTTTCAGACGTTTACGCTCAAGTTATCCACAGGCCGTTCCACAGGCATTGTGGGTAACGCCCATATTTCAATGACAACCTGATGACGTCCACACCCGTTGCGCGCTGTGGTGCAGGATGCCGTGGCGGCGGGCCAAGGCCACACGGTCTTTGCTGTAGCCGCCGCCGATCACGCCCATCACCGGAATGTCGCGGCCCAGGCAATGGCGCATCACGCTCTCATCGCGGGCGGCGACGCCCTCGTCCGTCAGCTTGAGGTAGCCGAGGGCGTCGTCCTTATGCACGTCGACGCCTGCGTCGTACAGCACCAGGTCCGGCTGGTACAGCGGCAGCAGGTAGTTGAGCGCGTCGTCCACCACCTTGAGGTAATCGGCGTCGCCCATGCCCATGGGCAGCGGGATGTCCCAGTCGCTCTGGGCCTTGCGCGCCGGGAAGTTCTTTTCGCAGTGCAGCGACACGGTGATCGCGTCCGGCGTGTCGTGGAGGATGCGCGCGGTGCCGTCGCCCTGGTGGACGTCGCAGTCGAAGATCAGCACGCGGTTGACCCGGCCGCTGGCCAGCAGGTAATGGCTGATCACGGCCAGGTCATTGAAGATGCAAAAGCCCGCCGGGTAATCGTAGTGGGCGTGATGGGTGCCGCCCGCCAGGTGGCAGGCCAGGCCGTGCTCCAGCGCCTGCTCCGCCGCCAGGATCGAACCGCCCACCGCGCGCACGGTACGCCGCGCCAGGGCTTCGCTCCAGGGCAGGCCGAGGCGCCGTTGGTCTTCGCGGGACAACTCGCCGCTCATGTAGCGTTCGATATACCCAGGTTCATGGGCCAGGGCCAGAATGTCCGCCGGACACAGCGGTGGGCGCAGTAATTGGCTGTCCTGGGTCAGCCCGGTGGACACCAAGTGGTCACGCAACAGGCGGAACTTGTCCATCGGGAAGCGGTGGTCCGCCGGGAACTCGGGGCTGTAATCATCGTGGTAGATCAATGGCAAAGGCATGGGATTTTCTGACGGGAACCTGCGACGGATCTTAACAGCGCGGTACACTCACGCACATGGCAAGGGAGGGGGACCCATGGAGCCGATACTGGAATTGCACAGCGCACGCCTGGTGCTGCGCCAATGGCGCGATGCCGACCTGCCGGCGTTTGCGCACATGTGCGCCGACCCGCAGGTGATGCGTTATTTCCCGGCCCGATTGGACCGCCTGGAAAGCGCCGCGTTGATCGGCCGGATTCGTGGGCATTTCGCCGAATACGGCTTCGGCCTGTGGGCCTTGCAGCGCAAGGACAGCGGCGAGTTCATCGGCCTGACCGGGTTGCAGAATGTCAGCTTTGAAACCGCCTTCACCCCTGCGGTGGAAATCGGCTGGCGCCTGGCGCGTGAGCATTGGGGCCTGGGGTATGCCAGCGAGGCGGCATGGACCGCGTTGCGTTGTGGTTTCGACCGCCTGCAGTTGGACGAAATCGTCGCCTTCACCACCCAAACCAATCTGCCATCACAAAAAGTCATGCAAGCCATCGGGATGCATTACGATCCCCAGGCAGATTTTGAACACCCCAAGGTCGCGGCCGATGACCCGCTGCGCCCGCATGTTTTGTACCGCATCACCCGCGCCCAATGGTTGGACACGCTGCACGGATAAGCAGCCCGGAATGCCCCATAGATTGTAGGAGTTGCTCTATGAGCCAAGTATTGGAAGATCTGGTGGACTTGCTGACCCTGGAGCCGATCGAGGAAAACCTCTTTCGCGGCCGCAGCCAGGACCTGGGTTTTCGCCAACTGTTCGGCGGGCAAGTGCTCGGCCAGTCGCTGTCGGCTGCCAGCCAGACCGTAGAAGCCGAGCGGCACGTGCATTCTTTGCACGGTTATTTTCTGCGCCCCGGCGATGCCGCATTGCCGGTGGTGTATTCGGTGGACCGCGTGCGCGATGGCGGCAGCTTCAGCACACGCCGCGTGACGGCGATCCAGAAGGGCCACCCGATTTTTACCTGCAGCGCGTCGTTCCAGTACGACGAAGCCGGCTTCGAGCACCAGACCAGCATGCCTGCGGTGGTCGGCCCGGAAAACCTGCCGTCGGAGCTGGAACTGACCAAGCAGCGCGTTCACCTGATCCCCGAGCACATGCGCGACAAGTTGCTGTGCCCCAAGCCGATCGAAGTGCGCCCGGTGACCGAAAAAGACCCGTTCAACCCGCAGCCGTCCGACCCGGTCAAGTACGTGTGGTTCCGCGCCGACGGCGCCCTGGCCGACACGCCGGCGCTGCATAAGTACCTGCTGGCCTACGCCTCGGACTTCGGCTTGCTGACCACGTCGCTGCTGCCCCATGGCAAGACCGTGTGGCAGAAAGACATGCAGGTCGCCAGCCTTGACCACGCGCTGTGGTTCCACGCCGACCTGCGCGCCGATGACTGGTTGCTCTACGCCATGGACAGCCCGTGGGCCGGCAATTCCCGTGGTTTTTCGCGGGGCAGCGTGTACAACCGCGCTGGGCAACTGGTGGCCTCGGTCACTCAGGAAGGCCTGATCCGCCACCGTAAGGACTGGGCATGAGCCTGGCGCAGATTAAACATTGGGTGTTCGACATGGACGGCACCCTCACGGTGGCCGTGCATGATTTCGCGGCCATTCGCGTAGCGCTGGATATTCCGCCCGAGGATGACATCCTCACCCACCTCGCAGCATTGCCGGCGGATGTCGCGGCGGCCAAACATGCCTGGTTGCTGGAGCATGAGCGCGAGCTGGCGCTGGGTTCGGTCGCGGCGCAAGGCTCGGTGGAACTGGTGCGGGAATTGGCCGGGCGGGGTTGTCGCCTGGGCATCCTGACCCGCAACGCGCGGGAGCTGGCGCATGTGACGTTGGAAGCGATTGGCCTGGCGGACTGCTTTGCCGTCGAGGATGTACTGGGGCGCGATGATGCGCCACCCAAGCCCGACCCAGGCGGCCTGCTGAAACTGGCGGCGGCCTGGGATGTATCGCCCAGTGCGATGGTGATGGTGGGGGATTACCGCTTTGACCTGGATTGCGGCCGGGCAGCGGGGACCAGAACGGTGTTGGTCAACCTGCCGGAGAACCCGTGGCCGGAGTTGGCAGACTGGCATGCCGAGGATTGTGCGGTATTGCGCCGGATGATCCAGCCCGGGCAATAGAGATCAAATGTGGGAGGGGGCAAGCCCCCTCCCACAGGTTGAGCCGGTTTCTGCAGGTATTACTGAGAGAACAGTGCCTTCTGCCCTTCAGGCGAAGTGAAGATCCCATCGCCGTTATGCCCAACCCCCGGCACTTCCACCAGCTTCTGGGTCAGTTGCGGGTGGCGCTGCTTGAGGTAGTCGAAATAGTTGTGCCCGCGAATCAGGCGGTACGCGCCCTGGGTCTCGGCTTCGCAGCTTTTATCCAGCGCCGGGTGGTTCGGGTCGGTGTCTTGCCGGCCCAGCAGGTAGGTGATGTCACGCGACACATAGGCCTGTTCCAGTTGCTCGGCGCTTTGCCCCTTGGCATAGGCGGGCAGGTGTTGCATGCCGTACTTCCAGTCATTGAAGCCAGGGCAGTCGGCGACCTTGAACGGCACCGGGCGCTGCGGGCTGAAGTAGGCGTAGGACGACGGGTTGGCCACCACATAGCGCAGGCGGATGCCCGCGCTTTGCAGGCTCGGTTGAGCCTGGCCGGTGAGCGCGAAGCGCTGCACCACCTGGCCGCCGCCGGAATGGCCGGCCACCACAATCTCTTTCAGTGCCGGGAACACGGTGCGGTTGCCCAGGTGCTCGATAATCTGGTCCAGGGCGCCGTAGGAACTGACCTGGCCGAGGCCCGTGGAGGGCTCGCCGGCCATCCAGTCATTGCCGTTCCAGCGCAGCACTTGCGGGGCCAGGTGATGGCGTTTCACGTCCGAGTCATTGAGAAACTGCGGCGCGACCACCAGCGTCGTGCCACCAACCCCGGCATGTTCGGCGGCGTCTTCAGCGCTCTGCAGGTAGGTCTGTGCGTTGCGCAGGCGACCATGCACGATGATCAACGCACGGGTGACGTTGGGCAGGGGTTTACTCCAGTCCTGGCTCAAGCCGAGGCTGAGGTCGCCGGCCGTCAGGTGAAAGCGCTCGGGGCTGACCGCCTTGACCCCCTGCTCGGCGGCCCAGGTGGAGGCGCTGCAGGCGGCCAGCACACCCAGCAGCATTCGCAATCGCGTATTCATTTAAAGACTCTTGGCCGCGAAGGTGTCGCATTGAGTGATCTGGCCTTGGGCAAAGCCGGTCTTGAACCAACGCACGCGCTGCGCCGAGGTGCCGTGGGTGAACGAGTCCGGCACGACACGGCCCTGGCCCTGTTGCTGCAAACGGTCATCGCCAATCGCGTTGGCCGCATTCAGCGCTTCTTCGATATCGCCGGGTTCCAGCCAGTTCAGGCGTTTTTGCGCGCGGTTGGCCCACACGCCGGCAAAGCAGTCGGCCTGTAGCTCCTGACGCACCAGCAGGCCGCCGTCGCCTTGCATCTGCCGGCCTTGCTGGCGCGCAGCCTGGATCTTCGACGAGATGCCGAGCAAGGTCTGCACGTGGTGCCCGACTTCGTGGGCGATCACGTAGGCCTGGGCAAAATCGCCGGCGGCCTGGAAGCGTTGCGACATTTCCCGGAAGAAATCCAGGTCCAGGTACACCTGCTGATCCGCCGGGCAATAGAACGGGCCGCTGGCGGACGTGGCGCCACCGCAGGCGGAATTGACCCGGCCACGGAACAGAATCAGTTTCGGGTTCTTGTAGGCCAAGCCGTTTTCCTGGAACACCTGGGCCCAGGTGTCTTCGGTATCGCCGAGCACTGCACGGACAAAGTCGGTTTGCTCATCATTGGCCGGCGGCGCCTGGCGCGACGGGGTGCTCACCGAGGGCGCCTGCTCCAACTGGCCGGTCAATTGGCCGAGGATCTGCAGCGGGTCCTGGCCGGTCAGCCAGCCGATGCCGACGATCAACACAATCGCGGTCAGGCTCAGGCCCTTGCCGCCGCCAAAACGCATGCCGCCACCACCACCGCCACTGTCATCGCGGGCATCCACCACGTTGTCGCTGCGTCGGCCTTTTTTCCATAGCATGGGGCAATCCTCTGTGTGCTAAGCGTGATTGATTATGGTCGTGATTAACGGCAATAGCCTTCGCCGGTGGCGACGATCAGGCAGTTCTTTTTATCCGCCAGCCATTTCAACCCGGTTGCCGCACCGTCACCGGCGCGCAGCTGTTGCGGGCCATCGGGGCGGGTGAAGGCGATGCCGTCTTCGGCCGCTTCACCTTTGAAGGTGCCGGCGGCGTCGGCGTCGAGGCCGTATTGCATGGTAAGAAGGTAGTGGCCACGGCCGATGCTGTCGTCCTTGGCGATGGTCAGGTGCAAGCCTTCGACGCCGATCCATTTGCCAACCCAGCTGTCGGTGGGTGGGGTTTGCGGCACCAGGGTCGCTTGCACGGAAGGCGGCGCCGGTTTGGCGGGCGCCTTGGACTCTTGGTTGCACGCGGTGAGCAGGGCAAGGGTAGACAGAAGAAAGACAGTTTTTTTCATAGCGGCAAGGCCTTGGTTAAAAAGTGTGCAACGCCGGGGCGAACGTGCAGCGTTGGACTCGGTTGCAGTGATTTAGTGCGCTGTTCGCACTGTGTTTGGTTATGCTCTTGGGGCAGACGCATGCCCGACTGCTAGATTAACGGGTTGAGTACCACCGCGTTCAGCCCGCCACGCAAGAGAATTCAATGACTGTCAGCACCCCACTTTCCGGCGTCAACCATCCCTTCAAAGGCATTCTGCTGATTGTGGTGGCGACTTTTCTGTTCTCCAGCCACGACGCCTTGTCCAAATTCCTGGCCGGGTTCTACCCGATCGTGATGGTGGTGTGGGCGCGTTACCTGGTGCATACCTTGTTGATGGCCGGGATTTTCCTGCCGCAATCGGGCTTGCGCGTGCTGCGCAGCAAGCGGCCGGGGATGCAGGTGGTGCGGGCCTTGTGCCTGTTGGGCACCAGCCTGTTTTTTACCGCCGCGCTGCATTACATCCCGCTGGCGGAAGCCACCGCAGTGAACTTCCTCGCACCGATCCTGGTGACGGCGCTGTCGGTGCCCCTGCTCGGTGAACACGTGACGCGTGGCCAATGGCTGGCGGTGATCTGCGGGTTTGTCGGGGTGCTGGTGATCATCCACCCGGGCGGTGAACTGTTCACCCCGGCGGTGCTGCTGCCGCTGTGCTCGGCATTGTTCTTCTGCTTCTACCAACTGCTCACGCGCATCCTCAGCCAATACGACACGCCCACCACCAGTAACTTCTTCGCCGGCCTGTGCAATACCTTGGTGATGAGTGCGATGGTGCCGTTCTTCTGGCAAGTGCCAACCCTGTGGCACGGCGTGTTGATGCTGGCGTTGGGCACCTGCGGGATGACCGCGCACTTGCTGCTGACCCAGGCCTTCCGCTTCGCGGCGCCGGCCTTGCTGGCGCCGTTCGGCTATTGCCAGATCGTGTTTGCGGGCGTGTTGGGCTGGCTGGTGTTTGCGCATACCCCCGACTTGACCACGGTGGTCGGCATCGGGGTGATCTGCATGAGCGGGTTGGCCGCTGCCTGGCAGCAGCGGCGGCGCTGAATCAGGCGTCGACCCTGGGAATCTTGCGCGGTGCCATGAAGTACATCCAGGTCAGCGCGATGAAGTACATCGCCGGGATCAGGGTGAACAGCACGGTGTAGTTGTTGTTCGTCACGGTCAGGATGTGGCCGACAATCTGGGTCATGAACATGCCGCCGATGGCCGCGCACATGCCGCCGAAGCCGAATACCGTACTCATCATGTGCTTGGGCGTGTAGTCCATCACCAGGCTCCAGATGTTGGCGGTCCAGGCCTGGTGTGCGCCAATCGCCAGGGAGATGGCGAACACCGCGACCCACAACTGGCTGGAACCGGCGGCCATGATCACCCCGATGATGCAGCAGGCGAACAGCAGCATCGACAGCAGCCGCGCCTTGATCGAATTCATCCCGCGGCCGATCAGGAACGACGACAGAATCCCACCGCCGACGCTGCCGAAGTCGGCGGTCAGGTAAATGATGATCAGCGGGATACCCATCTGCGTGACGTTGATGCCCAGGTTGTATTGCTGGTTCAAGAACGGCGGCAGCCAGTACAGGTAGAACCAGAACACCGGTGCGGTCAGCGAGTAGGCGATGGCGAAGGCCCAAGTGCCGCGCATGCGCAGGATACGGCTGAAGGGGACGCGGGGCTGTTCCGGTTCGACTTCCCGTTGCACGTAGTCCAATTCGGATTGCTTAACCGTCGGATGCTCTTCCGGGTTGTAGTACTTCAAACCCCAGAACAGCAGCCAGATCCCACCGAGTGCCGACATGCACAGGAACGCTGCTTGCCAGCCCCACACATGCAGGATCAACGGCAGCAGCATCGGCGTCATCATCGCGCCGACGTTGGTACCGGCGTTGAAGATGCCGGTGGCCACTGCGCGCTCGCCGGCGGGGAACCACAGGCGGGTGGTCTTGACGCAGGCCGGGTAGTTGGCGGCCTCGGTCAGCCCGAGGATAAAGCGGCAAACCATGAAGCCGACGGCCGAGGTGGCCAGGCCGTGGGCGCCGGTAGCCACGCTCCACAGCAGCACCGCGCAGAAGAACACGCGCTTGACACCTACGCGGTCGATCAGCCGGCCTTGCAGCACAAAGCCAATCGCGTAGCCGACCTGGAACCAGAAGTTGATGTTGGCGTAGTCCATCGCCGTCCAGCTCATTTCTTTGGCCAGGATCGGTTGCATCACGCCGAGGGCGGCGCGGTCGATGTAGTTGAGTGTGGTCGCGAAGAACACCAGGGCCAGCATGCCCCAGCGAGTTTTACCGACGGCCATTGCACCGCGGATCTTGTCGCCGATGCCGGCGTGCGGGTTGGCCGGGCGCGCAGCCAGGACTGAGTTTTGCGAAGGCATGAGGGTTTACCCGTTTTTGAAATTTTTATGGTGTGTTCTGGGTTTTGTTACGGAATCGATGGTGCGCAGTGGCTAAAAAATCGTCAATTCGCCAATGGCCATTGTGTTCGATAATCGCCCTGAAAACTAACTGGTTCGTACATTTCAATTGCTGCATTAGGCTAGGGGGCGAATAATTTACTGTAAATAACAATTGCCGGGAGTCGCCCCATGCAACGTTCCATCGCCACTGTTTCCTTGAGCGGCACCCTGCCGGAAAAGCTCGAAGCCATTGCTGCCGCCGGGTTTGATGGGGTCGAGATCTTCGAGAACGACCTGTTGTATTACGACGGCAGCCCGCGGGAAGTCAGGCAAATATGCACTGACTTGGGCCTGGCTATCACCTTGTTTCAGCCGTTCCGCGACTTTGAAGGCTGCCGCCGCGACCGTCTGGCGCGCAACCTGGAGCGCGCCGAGCGTAAATTCGACCTGATGCACGAGCTGGGCACCGACTTGGTGCTGGTGTGCAGCAACGCCTCGGCCGATTGCGTGGGCGATGAACGTATTCTACTCGATGACCTCAGCCTGCTCGCCGAACGCGCCGGCCGCCGTGGTTTGCGCATCGGCTATGAAGCGCTGGCCTGGGGCCGGCATGTGAACACCTGGCAGCAGGTGTGGAACCTGGTGCGTCAGGTCGATCACCCGAGCCTCGGGGTGTTGCTCGACAGCTTCCACACCCTGTCGCTCAAGGGCGACCCGAGCGCCATCGCCGAGATCCCCGGCGACAAGATCTTCTTTGTGCAGATGGCCGACGCACCGATCCTGGCCATGGATGTGCTGGAGTGGAGCCGACACTTCCGTTGCTTCCCCGGCCAAGGCGAATTCGACCTGGCGGGTTTTCTCGCGCCGATCATCAAGAGCGGCTATACCGGGCCGCTGTCCCTGGAAATCTTCAACGACGGCTTCCGCGCCGCGCCAACCCGAGCCAACGCGGCGGACGGCCTGCGCTCGCTGCTCTACCTCGAAGAGAAAACCCGCCAACGCCTGGCGCAGGAACGCCCTGCCGCACCGCTGGATATTCTCTTCGAAACCCCGCCCGCCAGCGAATACGACGGCATCGAGTTCCTTGAGTTTGCCGTGGACGAAAACCTCGGCGCCAAGCTCACCCAATGGCTGGAGCGCCTGGGCTTCGTCAAGGCCGGCCAGCATCGCTCCAAGAGCGTCAGCCTGCTGCGTCAGGGCGATATCAACCTGATCCTCAACTGCGAGCCCTACTCCTTCGCCCACAATTTTTTCGAGGCGCATGGGCCGTCGCTGTGCGCCACCGCGATTCGGGTCAAGGACAGCGCCAAGGC
Source organism: Pseudomonas sp. PSPC2-3 (assembly GCF_049898265.1). Classification (NCBI taxonomy): domain Bacteria; kingdom Pseudomonadati; phylum Pseudomonadota; class Gammaproteobacteria; order Pseudomonadales; family Pseudomonadaceae; genus Pseudomonas; species Pseudomonas sp. PSPC2-3. The sequence continues at coordinate 176,193 of NZ_JAFCXJ010000009.1, forward strand.
CCTGGAACGGGCGGTGGCCTACAAGGGCCAGCCGTATCGTGGCCTGGTCGGGCCGAATGAACTGGAATTGGCGGCGGTGCGCGCGCCGGACGGTAGCCTGATTTACCTGGTGGACCCAAGCGAAGGCGTATACGACACTGATTTCAATCTGCAACCGGCCGCTGCCACCAGCGGCGGGCTTTTGCGCATCGACCACATGGCGATGGCCTTGCCTGCCGACAGCCTCGACAGCTGGGTGCTGTTCTACAAGAGCTTGCTGGATTTCGAGGCCGATGACGAAGTGGTGCTGCCTGATCCGTATGGCCTGGTGAAAAGCCGTGCGCTGCGCAGCCGTTGCAGCTCGATTCGTTTGCCGCTGAATATTTCCGAAAACCGCAACACCGCGATTTCCCACGCGCTGTCGAGCTATCGCGGCTCGGGTGTGCATCACATTGCCTTCGACTGCGTGGATATTTTCGCCGAAGTGCGCCGGGCCAAGGAGGCGGGTGTACCGCTGCTGGATATCCCGCTCAACTACTACGACGACCTGGCGGCGCGCTTTGATTTCGACGACGAGTTCCTCAGCGAGCTGGCGTACTACAACGTGCTGTACGACCGCGACGCCCAGGGCGGTGAGTTGTTTCATGTGTACACCGAGCCGTTCGAAGGGCGGTTTTTCTTCGAGATCATCCAGCGCAAGCATGGCTACGCCGGCTACGGTGCGGCCAATGTGGCGGTGCGTCTGGCGGCGATGGCCAAGTCGCGCAGTGGTGCGGTACGCCAGGCACGGTTGTGACGGCAGGGCCGGTGCTTCCTTCGGGGCGCGCCGCGGCCCATAATCGCGGCCTGCACAATAAAAAACGGCCGTGAGCGCACCATGACCTTGACTCCCGATCTCTCCGCAGTGTCAGACGCACCGCGCAAGAGTCGCAAGAACAACCCGGAAAAGACCCGCGAAAACATACTGCAAGAAGCCATTGTCGAGTTTGTTCAGCAGGGCCTGTCCGGCGCTCGCGTGGATGCGATCGCCGAGCGTATCCACACCTCCAAACGCATGATCTATTACTACTTCGGCAGCAAGGAGCAGTTGTACGTCGAGGTGCTGGAGAAGCTCTATGGCGATATCCGCAACACCGAATCACGCATGAACCTCACGGCCCTGGAACCGCGCGAAGCTATCAGTCGGCTGGTGGAATTCACCTTCGATCACCACGACCGGAACGTGGATTTCGTGCGTATCGTTTGCATCGAAAATATCCACAATGCCGAGTACGTGAAGCGCTCCGATTCAATCAAGGCGATGAACAGCAACATCCTGGACGCGCTGGGCACGACCTTGCGCCGTGGCGCCGAAATGGGGCTGTTCCGCGAGGGGCTGGAGCCGCTGGACGTTCACCTGCTGATCAACTCATTCTGTTTTTATCGCGTATCCAACCGCCATACGTTCAGTGAGATTTTTCAGATCGAACTGTCGGACGAGGCCGTTAAGCAGCGGCATCGACAGATGATTTGCGAGTCGGTGCTGCGTTACCTGCAAACCTGAGGTTGGCGCGGATTCACGGTGGGAGGGGCAAACTCCCTCCCACATTTGGATGCGGTTTCGGCCGTCAGCTCTTCATGCTCTGGAAGTGCGCCAACATCCTGTGTGCATCCGGCACCACGCCACTGAACAATTCGAACGCCTTCACCGCCTGAAATACTGCCATGTTGCCGCCATCCAGAGTGCGGCAGCCCAAGGCGCGGGCGTTGCGCAGCAGTTCGGTTTCCAGTGGGAAATACACGATTTCCGCGACCCACAATTGCGCGTGCAGCAAGGCCGGCGGCACGGGCGTGCCGGGCAGTTTGGCCATGCCCATCGGCGTGGTGTTCACTAACCCGTCGGCCTCGGCCATGGCGTTTTCCAGATGGGTGCCGACCTGGGCCCGTCCCGGGCCGAAACAGTGCGCGAGGTTGTCCGCCAGGCCCTGGGCACGGCTGGCGTCCACGTCGAAAATGCTCAAGTGCTCAACGCCTTCCGCCAGCAGCGCATGGGCCACCGCCGCGCCTGCGCCGCCGGCACCCATCTGGACCACGCGTCGCCGAACGACATCCTGCAAGTTGCGTCGGAAACCTTCGGCGAACCCCAGGCAGTCGGTGTTATGGCCGATGCGTTTGCCCGCTTTGAACACCACGGTGTTGACCGCCCCAATGCCCCGGGCCTCGTCGGACAATTCATCGAGTAAAGGCAGGATCGCCTGCTTGCACGGGTAGGTAATGTTCAACCCGGTGAAGTTCATCTGCTCGGCGGCCTGCAGCAGGTCGGGCAGGGCATTGATGTCCAGCTGCAGCGGTTCCAGGTCGATCAGGCGATATAGGTAGCGCAGGCCTTGGGCGTCACCTTCCTGTTCATGCAGGGCGGGCGTGCGGGAGGCCTGGATGCCGGCGCCGATCAGGCCGGCGAGGACGCGCGGTTTCATCGGGCTCATCCTTTCACCGTGCGGCTGAAATGTTCCAGGGCCAGGTGATAGCCGTGGCTGCCAAACCCGGCGAGTACCGCCTTGGCGATGGGCGACACGAACGAGTGATGACGAAACGGCTCGCGCGCATGCACGTTGGATAAATGCACCTCGATCACCGGCACTTCACTGGCCACCAGCGCATCGCGAATCGCCACCGAGGTGTGGGTCCAGGCCGCCGGGTTGATCACGATACCGGCGCAACGGGCGCGGGCGCCGTGAATCCAGTCGAGCAATTCGCCTTCGTGGTTGGTTTGGCGAAATTCGATGGTCAGCCCCAGTTGCTCGGCACTGCGGCCACACAGCGTGGCGATGTCGGCCAGGGTTTCATGGCCATAGGTGGCGGGCTCACGGGTGCCGAGCAGGTTGAGGTTGGGGCCGTTGAGCACCAGCACGATGGGCGGCATAAGGGGATCTCCACAGTTATTGTTCGTTGTGCGGATAAAATGTACTGAATGGTTAATTTGGTCAATCGATGGCGGTAGATGTGTTCGATTATCGAACCGTTAATCAGTGAGACCGGGCATTTCCAGGTGCTGCCATGAGTCGTTACAAGACCGTATTCGACGGTTTGCCCGCTGTTACTACGCTGTGAAAAACGCCCTGATCAAGGAGCCGGTTGTCGGGTGATGTATGGAAAAGTGTTACCCGGCGGAAAATAACCTAACGGATGGGTTACGATGAAAGTAGGCACTTACAAAGGACATGTGATTGCGGTGTTTCTCAGGTATGAGCATTGCCCGCCTCACGTGCATGTCAGGGGAAAGCAATGGGATGCGCGTTTTCGTTTCAGCTTTCTGGATGGGCGAGTGGAGCTTTGGGATGTAGACCCCGAACGGCGGCGGCCACCCCCCGGGATTCTGGAGGGCATTCGCCAGACGTTGATGCAGCGACACGTCCTGGCTCGTGTACGAAGGATCTGGTGGGAAAAACTGCAAACGGTTTGCCTGGAGAACCATTCCTGGGATTGGGACGCCGACGAGGTGGTGCCGGGGTTGATCATTCGGCGTGGCGTCTATGTGATTGCAAACGCCCGACACGATGTGGCGGGGCAACGAACCCTTTTGAATCTGGTCAGGGCGCCAGATTGTGTGGAGATTGATCTATGAAAATCGTAAAAGCCAAAACCTTGCCCGATGTACCGATCACTGAGGCCGATATCGATAAGGCCATGGTGCGGGGGCGCAAACTGAAGCGTGTGTACGCCAATGCCTGCTCGGTGCGTTACGAGGATGACTGCATCTCCATCGGCTTCAGCGATGGCAGTCGCATCATGTTGCCGGTGGCCGGTCTTCCGGAGTTCGAAGGGTTTTCCGCGCAGGACTTCGAGCAATTGGAGGTTGGCTTTGGCGGCAAGGCGCTGTGCTGTGAAGCCCGCGACCTGCATGTTTCCATCACCGGCCTGATTGCGACCAGCCAGCCCTTGATGGATCTGGCCGTGAGCCTGGTGGCGTCGCACAACGGCCGCAAAAGCAGCGCGGCCAAATCCGCCGCCGCCCGAGCCAATGGCAAGAAGGGCGGTCGGCCGCGCAAGGAACCGTAAGGGAGGTTATCGACGGGTCAACAGCACCCCGGACTCCATATGGTGCGTCCATGGGAACTGGTCGAACATCGCGCATTGGGTAATCCGGTGCGTGTCATGCAGTTGCGCAATGTTCGCCGCCAGGGTTTCCGGGTTGCAGGAGATGTAGAGGATGTTGTCGAAGCGCCGGGTCAGTTCGCAGGTGTCCGGGTCCATGCCGGCGCGCGGCGGGTCGACGAAGACGCTGCCGAATTCGTAGCTTTTCAGGTCGATGCCGTGCAGGCGTCGGAACGGGCGCACGTCGTTCAGCGCTTCGGTGAGTTCTTCGGCGGAGAGGCGCACCAGGGTGACGTTATCCACTGCGTTTTCATCGAGGTTGCTCAGGGCTGCGTTCACCGAGGTCTTGCTGATTTCGGTGGCGAGCACGTTGCGCACGCGGGTGGCCAGCGGCAGGGTGAAGTTGCCGTTGCCGCAGTACAGCTCCAGCAGATCGTCCGGGCGATCGCCGAGTGCGTCGTATGCCCAGTTGAGCATCTTCTGGTTCACCGTGCCGTTGGGCTGGGTGAAGGCGCCTTCGGGTTGGCGATAGCTGAAGGTGCGGCCACCGACGTCGAGTTTTTCCACCACGTAGTCATGGCCGATCACATCGCGTTTGCCCTTGGAGCGGCCGATGATGCTCACGTTCAAGTCGGCGGCCAGCTGGTTCGCGGCGGTGTGCCAGTGCTCGTCCAGCGGGCGGTGATAGCACAGGGTGATCATCGCGTCGCCGGCCAGGGTGGTCAGGAACTCCACCTGGAACAGCTTGTGGCTCAGGGCGGCGCTGGCTTGCCAGGCGGCCTTGAGCTGCGGCATCAACTGGTTGATGCGCTGGCTGGCGATGGGGAACTCGTCGATCAGAATCGGCGTGCGCTTGTCGTCCTGGGAGAACATTGCGTAGTGGCGTTCCCCCGCTTCGCGCCACAGGCGGAATTCCGCGCGCAGGCGGAAGTTCTGCAGGGGCGAGTCGAAGACCTGAGGCTGTGGTGCGTCGAACGGTGCCAGCAGGTCACGCAAGCGCGTGACCTTGTCTTGCAGTTGAACGGTGTAGCTTGCGGCGTCAAAAGTCATGCGTTGAACCAGCCCAGCTTGATCACAAACAGAATCGACAGAATCACCAGCGCCGGGTTCAGCTCACGGTAGCGGCCCGAAAGCAGCTTGATGGCGGTCCAGGCGATGAAACCGAAGGCGATGCCGTTGGCGATGGAGTAAGTGAAGGGCATCGCCAGGGCGGTGATCACCACCGGCGCTGCAACAGTGATGTCATCCCAGTCGATTTCCGCCAGGCCCGAGGTCATCAGCACGGCCACGAACAGCAACGCCGGTGCAGTGGCGAAGGCCGGTACGCTGGAGGCCAGTGGCGAGAAGAACAGTGCCAGCAGGAACAGGATCGCGACCACGACCGCGGTCAAACCGGTGCGGCCACCGGCACTCACGCCCGCGGCGGATTCGATGTAGCTGGTGGTGGTCGAGGTGCCCAGCAGCGAACCGGCCATGGCGGCGGTGCTGTCGGCGATCAGCGCACGGCCCATTTTCGGCATGTGGCCATCCTTGTCCATCAACCCGGCGCGCTTGGCCACGCCGATCAGGGTGCCGGAGTTGTCGAACAGGTCGACGAACAGGAACGCGAAGATCACGCTGACCAGGCCGATGTCCAGCGCGCCCTTGATATCCAGCTGCAGGAAGGTCGGGGCCAGGGACGGTGGCATCGAGGTCACGCCGCCGAACGGGGTCACGCCGAGCAGAATGGAGACAATGGTCACCGCCAGGATGCCGATCAGTACCGCGCCGCGTACCGCCAGGGCTTCCAGCGCGACGATCAGCGCGAAACCGAGGGCGGCGAGGATCGGCGCCGGTTGTTTCAGGTCGCCCAGGCCGACCATGGTGGCCGAGTTGCTCACCACGATCCCGGCGTTGTGCAGGGCGATCAGCGCCAGGAACAGGCCGATACCGGCAGCAATCGCCGAGCGCAGGGGCAGGGGGATGCTGTTGATGATCCATTCACGGATGCGGAAGATCGACAGCATGAAGAACAGCACCGCCGAAATGAACACCGCCCCCAGCGCCACTTGCCAGGTATGGCCCATGTGCAGGACCACGGTGTAGGTAAAGAAGGCATTGAGGCCCATGCCCGGCGCCAGCGCGATCGGGTAGTTGGCGATCAAGCCCATCACGGTCGAACCGATGGCCGCTGCCAGGCAGGTGGCGACGAACACTGCGCCCTTGTCCATGCCGGTTTCGCCGAGGATGCTCGGGTTCACGAACAAAATGTAGGCCATGGCCAGGAATGTCGTGATGCCCGCGAGGATCTCGGTTCGCACGTTCGTGTTGTGTGCTTTGAGTTGAAACAGCTTTTCCAGCATGCCTGCTCCCTGTGACGCTATGTTGCGTCGTTATTTGTTGACCTCTAAGTCAAAGCACAAATTGCGCCAAGCGCCTGTGGTTTCAGAGAGGATCGGAAAAAGCGGCGCATCATACCAGCAGCCGAGGCCGTGTGGCGCACGGGCTTGGCTTTGTGGCGCATGGCTGTGAATCATGGCCTTGAGGCATACTGCGCCGATGTTTAATTCAGGGTCATCGACAGCATGAAAAAAGCCAACCCGTGGAGTCTAGCTCTGATCGCTTGTATCAGCGCGTGGTTAGGCGCGGCACCGGCGTGGGGCGCGACTGCACCGGCCTTGAGCGAGGTGCGGGTGTTCAAGGTCGAGTCGGCCGGGTGTGTGGAAACGATTCCGGAGCGCTCCCAGAGCACACAGATGTGTACGCACCGTGGGCCCACCCAGGTGTCGGTGATGGAGGTTGGCCTGGGCAACAACCCGATGGGTCGCTTCAATGGCGCAGTACTCAACGGGCAACGCACCGCGGTGTGCCAGGTCGGCAACGTCAGCCAGGCCTGCAATGGCGCGGGCACGTTGATGGGCTACATCTATGTGTTCGACCTGAACGTCGAAGCCCAAGGCTGGTTCGAATACAGCAACACGTCGATCAACGCGCCGCGAAATACCTTGAATACCCAGCTCAATATCCGCTGATCAATGGCCCTGAACGTCACGGATATCCGCACCGGCTGGTGGTGAGGTTCAGCCCTTGGCTTCGTCCAGCGGCACATGCATGCGGTCGCGGTGAGCCAGGGTCGGGAACAGTTTGATCCACGTCCCGGTCACCACCAACGTGCCGATCCCGCCCATGACCACGGCGGGCACGGTGCCGAACCAGTGGGCGGTGATCCCGGATTCGAACTCGCCCAGTTGATTCGACGCGCCGATAAACAGGCCGTTGACCGCACTGACCCGCCCGCGCATGTCGTCTGGGGTTTCCAATTGCACGAAGGATGCGCGGATCACCATGCTGATCATGTCGGCCGCGCCCAACACCACCAGCACCGCCAGGGAAAACCAGAACGAGGTGGACAGGCCGAAAGCGATGGTCGCCACCCCGAACACCCCGACGGCGGTAAACATCACACGGCCCACGTGTCGGTCGACCGAGAAGCGCGCCAGCCACAACGACATCAACAGCGCGCCCACCGCCGGCGCCGAACGCAGCAGGCCCAGGCCCCAGGCGCCGGTCAGCAGGATGTCCTTGGCGAACACCGGCAGCAACGCGGTGGCACCGCCGAGCAGCACGGCGAACAGGTCGAGGGAAATCGCCCCGAGGATGTCCGGGCGGCTGCGGATAAAGCGAATCCCGGCCAGCAGCGAGTCCATCGTGGCCTTGGCCTTGTTCAGCGGCGTCTGGCGCGCGGGCAGGTTGAGGGTCAGCGTGCAGGCAATGAGGTACAGCACCACGGTCGGGCCATACACCCACACGCTGCCGAACGCATAGAGCAAACCGCCGAGGGCCGGGGCGACGATGGTTGCCAGTTGCTGGGCCGATTGCGACGAGGCCACGGCGCGCGGGAACAGCGTGCTGGGCACGATGCTCGGGAGCAGCGCTTGGGTGGTGGGCATTTCAAAGGAGCGCGCGGCGCCGAGCAGGAAGGCGAGGATAAAGATCATCTCGCGGGTCACATTGCCGGTCAGGCCGCCAATGGCCAGGGACACGGCAATCAGCGCCTGCACGGTCTGACAGATAGCCGCCACCTTGCGCCGATCATAGCGGTCGGCCACATGCCCGGTGTGCAGCATGAACAGCACGCGGGGAACGAATTCCACCAGGCCGACCAGGCCCAGGTCCAGCACGTTGCCGGTCAGTTGATAGAGGTTCCAGCCGATGGCCACGGTGAGCATTTGGAAGCCGCTGGCGGTGAAGATCCGCGCCAGCCAGAACGCGATGAAAGGGCGGTGGTGACGCAACAGCAACGCGGGTTCATTGGGCATCGGGAGTTCGGGCCAGCGCGGTAGGGAAACCCGAGATTAGCATCAAGCTGTAACAAACAGTTGCAGAAACTGCGCTGAGGCAAGCTGTCACGCGGCAAAAGACCACACAGGCCAATTACCAAAATGGGACTACTCTTTTGACTGTGATTGATCCAGATCAAAGCTATTTCAGGATTTGTTCTGGCGGCCGCAAGGCCTGACTCCCTACGTGGTTGGTAAAAAAAGAAACGAATTGAAATTCGCCACACTCCATATCCGTGGGGGCAGTGGATGCGGCCTCCAGCCAGCATTCGGTATTACCTGACAGAGGAAGACTTATGTTCGGTTTGGAGGCGCTAGATCTCGCCCGAATTCAGTTCGCGTTTACTATCTCGTTCCACATCCTGTTCCCGGCGATCACCATTGGCCTGGCGAGTTACCTTGCGGTGCTGGAAGGCTTGTGGCTCAAGACCCATAACGATACCTACCGTGACCTCTACCATTTCTGGTCGAAGGTCTTTGCCGTCAACTTCGGCATGGGTGTGGTCTCCGGCTTGGTCATGGCGTACCAGTTCGGCACCAACTGGAGCCGCTTCTCGGACTTCGCCGGCTCCGTCACCGGGCCGCTGCTGACGTATGAAGTGCTCACGGCCTTCTTCCTCGAGGCCGGTTTCCTCGGCGTGATGCTGTTCGGCTGGAACAAGGTGGGGCGCAAGCTGCACTTTTTCGCGACCGTGATGGTGGCCGTCGGCACGCTGATTTCGACCTTCTGGATTCTCGCCTCCAACAGTTGGATGCAGACTCCCCAGGGCTTTGAAATCATCGACGGCCGCGTGATCCCCACGGACTGGCTGGCCGTGATCTTCAACCCCTCGTTCCCCTACCGCCTGATGCACATGGCCACGGCGGCGTTTGTGGCGACGGCGTTCTTCGTCGGTTCTTCGGCGGCCTGGCATTTGCTGCGTGGCAAGGACAACCCGGCGATCCGCAAGATGCTGTCGATGGCCATGTGGATGGCGCTGATCGTCGCGCCGATCCAGGCAGTGATCGGTGACTTCCACGGCCTCAACACCCTGCAGCACCAGCCGGCGAAAATCGCCGCGATCGAAGGCCACTGGGAAAACATCGGCAACGAGCCGACGCCACTGATCCTGTTCGGCTGGCCCGACATGAAGGCGGAAAAAACCAAGTACGCGGTGGAAATTCCCTACCTCGGCAGCCTGATCCTGACCCACTCCCTGGACAAACAGGTACCGGCGCTCAAGGAGTTCCCGCCTGAGGACCGCCCCAACTCGACCATCGTGTTCTGGTCGTTCCGGGTCATGGTCGGCCTGGGTTTCCTGATGATCTTCACCGGCCTGTTCAGCCTTTGGCTGCGTCGGGGCGGCAAGATGTATACGTCCCGGCCGTTCCTGTACCTGGCGTTGTGGATGGGCCCATCCGGCTTGATCGCGCTTCTCGCCGGTTGGTTCACCACCGAGATCGGCCGCCAGCCGTGGGTGGTCTACGGGCTGATGCGGACTGCGGATGCGTCCTCCGGGCATAGCCTGGCGCAGATGAGCATCACCCTGGTGCTGTTCGTGGTGGTGTACTTCGCGCTGTTCGGCGCCGGTTTGGGCTACATGATGCGCCTGGTGCGCAAAGGCCCGGTGGCCCACGACGGCATCGAGCCAACCCACGGTGGCCCAGGCCAGAAACGCACACCGGCGCGGCCGTTGTCGGCGGCCGATGACGGCAGCGATGACGATCACGTCGACCTCCAGCATAAGGGGCATTGAGATGGGTATTGATCTTCCGCTGATCTGGGCCGTGATCATCATCTTCGGCATCATGATGTACGTGGTCATGGACGGTTTCGACCTGGGCATCGGCATCCTCTTTCCGTTCATCCCCGGCAAGACCGACCGTGACGTGATGATGAACACCGTCGCCCCGGTCTGGGACGGTAACGAAACCTGGCTGGTACTGGGCGGCGCGGCATTGTTCGGCGCGTTCCCGCTGGCCTATTCGGTGGTGCTGTCGGCGTTGTACCTGCCGCTGATGCTGATGCTGATCGGGCTGATCTTTCGTGGCGTGGCCTTTGAATTCCGCTTCAAGGCCAAGGACCACAAGCGTCACCTGTGGGACAAGGCGTTCATCGGCGGGTCGCTGGCGGCCACGTTCTTCCAGGGCGTCGCGTTGGGTGCGTTCATCGACGGCATCCCGGTGGTCGATCGCCAGTTTGCCGGTGGCTCACTGGATTGGGCGACGCCGTTCACGATGTTCTGCGGCGTGGCGCTGATCGTGGCCTACGCGTTGCTCGGTTGCACCTGGCTGATCATGAAGACCGAAGGCAAGTTGCAGGAGCAGATGCACGACCTGGCGCGGCCATTGGCCTTCGTGGTGTTGGCGGTGATCGGCATCGTGAGTATCTGGACGCCGCTGTCGCACCCGGAAATCGCCTCGCGCTGGTTCACCCTGCCGAACCTGTTCTGGTTCCTGCCGGTGCCGATCCTGGTGCTGGTGACCATGTACGGGCTGATCCGCGCCGTGGCGCGCAACGCGCACTACACGCCGTTCCTGCTGACGCTGGTGCTGATCTTCCTCGGCTACAGCGGCCTGGGGATCAGCCTGTGGCCGAATATCATCCCGCCGTCGGTATCGATCTGGGACGCTGCCGCGCCGCCGCAAAGCCAGGGCTTCATGCTGGTGGGCACGTTGTTCATCATCCCGTTCATCCTGGGCTACACCTTCTGGAGCTACTACGTGTTCCGCGGCAAGGTCACCCATGAAGACGGTTATCACTAGGAGGGTCGTTTCATGTCCGGCAAACCTTCGTTGCACGAGATTGAACAGGCTGAGAAGCAACCGCTGTGGCGGCGCCTTGGTTGGTTGGCGATGATCTGGAGCGGCAGCGTGCTGGCCCTGTTCATCGTGGCCAGCCTGATGCGCCTGTTCATGAGCGCGGCCGGCCTGACCACGCACTGACATCCCATCCCGTTGCCTTGCGGCACGGTTTTTTGACCCTGCCCCTCTTTGGAGGGGCGGGGTCTTTTTTTATTTGCGCGCTTTGAGAATGACGAATTTGGGCGTGGCGGCCACTTGCTCGACGCCCCGGAACAGCCGCGCCAACTTGCTGTGATAACCCAGGTGACGGTTGCCGACTATATAAAGGGCGCCGCCGACCACCAACGCTTCGCGCGCCTGCTGGAACATGCGCCAGGCGAGGAAGTCGCCGACCACCTGCTGCTGGTGGAACGGTGGATTGCACAGCACCACATCCAACGATTGCGGTGCCTGCCCGGCCAGGCCATCGTCGGCGCGGACGATGACCTCGCGATCACCCAGGGCCGCTTGCCAGTTCTCGGCGGCCGATTGCACGGCCATGTAGGACTCGTCCACCAAGGTGTAATGCGCGTCCGGGTTCAGCAGGGCGCTGGCAATCGCCAGTACGCCATTGCCGCAACCCAGGTCGGCGACTCGCGCACTGCCAAGGCCCGTGGGCAAGTGTGGCAGGAAGGCGCGGGTGCCGATGTCCAGGCTTTCGCGGCAGAACACGTTGGCGTGGTTGAGCAGGGCGATGGCTGGAGTGTCCAAGGCGTAACGGGTGGGGTAGGGCGAGACGGCGGCCGGGCGCTCCCCAACGGTGGCGATCAACAGACGCGCCTTTTTGATCGCGAGGGACGCGTGCATCGGCCCGATGTACTGCTCCAGCAATTCACCGGCGGCCCGTGGCAGATGCTTGACCATCGCTGCGGCGATAACTTCAGCGTCCGGCGCCAGTTGGCCCTGCAGGCGGATCAACTGTTCTTCGAGCAGCGCCAGGGTTTTCGGCACGCGGATCAGCACCCGGTCGAATGGCCCGACAGGCACTTGGCTGGCGGGGATGAACGACACCGCATCGAACGCCTTGCCGTTGCGCAGCAGGTTTTTTTCCAGGCCTTGGGCGGCGAGAAACGAGTCGCCGCTGGATGTCACCTGCACATGGCCCTCAAGGCTGGCGGCCAATGCGCCAAAGCTATCGTTAAGCACCAGCACGCGAGTTGCGGCGTTCGGTTGCTGTTCGGCCAGGTAGCTGAGCAGATACTCGTCGGCGGCGTCGAAGGCCTGCAGCGGATCATTGTGCTGCTCGGGTTGGCGGATCAGATCGAGCTGGGCGAACGGGCTTTCGAGCAGGGGCATGGCGGGGGAGGCTCTGGGTAATCGATGGGTGTTCGGCAGGCGCTGTGGCGGCCGGCGGAACCGTCTGAGTGAACTGCGAGGCGGCACCGAGGGGCTGCGTCAACACTCAGAGTTGGCCGTAAATGTTACTTTTTTTTTGGAGTGATTACATGCGGTGTTTCAAAGCGGGTTAAAACAAGCCTGCTTTCGAGGCACAGAGCACCGCAGCGATTTTGTTATTGACGCCCATTTTAGTGAAGATGCTTTTGAGATGAAAACCAATGGTGCGTTCCGACAGGCACAGTATGGCGGCGATATCGGCAGCCGTTTTGCCCAGGGCTGACCATTTGAGGATTTCTGTCTCCCGTGGTGTCAATTTGCAGGCCGAAGGCGCGTTGGGCTTGTCGGCATATTTCTGTGCGACCACCGCATGCATCGCATGACAGAGCCACAATACCTGGCCGGCCTTTTCGTACAGCTCTTCCGGGCTGACCTCGCCCTTGCTGCGTCCCAGAGTCAGCATGCTGAACACGCCCTGGAAATCGTGGACCGCCTGGGTCCATCCAAGATGCACGCCAGAGGACCGGGCCAGTTCCCACAAATTCGGCGCGGCGCCGAACACTTTTTCCTCCCAGACAATCGGTAGTACGCAACGTTTGCAGTGGGTGACAACCGGGTCTACGTCGAAAAAGTGGGCCTGGTCGTACAGGGAGTTCCATTCATTTGGGTAGTTGTTGAGGCAAATCGGTTTGCATGGGTGTGTGGGTCGTTGTGAACTCATCGTGAAGGAACAGAATTGGAAGCCAAGCTCGTAGGTTTTGTTGATGACCATTTCAAATACACTGGTGATCTTGTCCTCGCCTTCCAGTTTAGGGAGTCGTGTATTGCGCCAGTTGACCATCGGAAGCTCTCCATGGAGTTCTTTGTGACTTGGGTACGTCCTGGCCCCCAATGTTGCACGCAAATTAGTGTAGGACACGGACTACACTTGCAGCGGAAATTTTCGTTCTTGTTCGTCGTGTTCTAAGACTCTTTAAGCAGGTGTGCAACTTCCGTCCGCAACTTTTTGCGAAGGTTTGCCCTTTTTTAGTGGGTTTTAGCGTCTGTAATGCGTCACTGACAATCGCACTATGGGGCGATGTTGTGATGTGTCTTGGACTAATAGCCAAATGTTTAGTAGTGCAATTAAATAGCCATCAACTTGTGGTTTTTTTTGCTCTATTCACAATGCCACTACCGACTGCGGGTGTTTCCGCACGTGACTTTGGGGGACACTAGGGCACCTGTAGAACGGAGCTCCCCATGACGGCCAGTGCTGAGAAATTTACCCGCCAGACCCTGCTCGACGTGCAATCGCTGACCCCCAGCCTCTTCACCCTGCGCACCACCCGTGACCCGGGCTTTCGGTTCACCGCCGGCCAGTTCGTGCGCCTGGGGGTGACCAAGGCCGATGGCAGCACGGTATGGCGCGCGTACTCCGTGGTGTCGTCGCCGTTTGATGAGTACCTGGATTTTTTCTCGATCGTGGTGCCCGGTGGCGAGTTCACCAGCGAGCTGAGCCGTCTGCGCGTCGGCGATACGTTGATGGTCGAGCGTCAGGCCACAGGCTTCCTGACCCTGAACCGGTTTGTCGACGGTCGTGACTTATGGTTGCTGGGCACCGGCACCGGAGTGGCGCCGTTCCTGTCGATCCTGCAGGACTTCGAGGTCTGGGAAAAATTCGAGCGCATCATCCTCGTGTACAGCGCCCGGGAAGCCAGGGAGCTGGCCTATCAGTCGCTGATCCAGGGGCTGGCGCAGCGTGAGTACCTGGCCGAGTACGCCCACAAGCTGACCTATCTGCCGCTGGTCACCCGCGAGCAGCACCCCGGCGCCCTGCACGGGCGCATTACCACCCTGATCGCGAATGGCGAGCTGGAGCGCGCAGCCGGCGTCGCGCTGACCCCAGAGCATTCGCGCGTGATGATTTGCGGCAACCCGCAGATGATCGACGACACCCGTCAGTTGCTCAAACAACGCGATATGCAATTGAGCCTGTCCCGGCGCCCCGGCCAGGTGGCGGTGGAGAACTACTGGTAACAAAAAAGGCGCCCCTGGAGGCGCCTTCGTTCAAACCGATACGGCTTATTGCGGTTTGTCGTTCTGTGCCTTGAGCAGATCGCGGATCTCACCCAGCAACACTTCTTCCTTGCTCGGCGTCGGCGGCAGGCTGGGGGCCACGGCTTCTTCGCGTTTCAGGCGGTTGATGGCCTTCACACCCATGAAGATCGCAAACGCGACGATCAGGAAGTCGATCACGCTCTGGATGAACTTGCCGTAGGCCAGCACGACCGCCGGGACATCGCCCTGCGCAGCCTTGAGCGTCACCGCCAGATCAGCGAAGTCCACACCGCCGATCAACAGACCGATCGGTGGCATCACCACGTCGCCTACAAACGAGGAAACAATTTTGCCGAAGGCGGCGCCGATGATAATCCCGACGGCCATGTCGACCACATTACCTTTGACCGCGAAGGCCTTGAACTCACTGATCACGCCCATAGGTTATTCCTTGTTACAGATGAGAAGGGTGGAAGTCAGTGTAAGTCAGTCGTAGCGGGCTTGCCTGACACAACTGTTAACACTGTCGGTTTTTATCGACACATTAAATCGCAAATAGTTTGCAAAGTGCCATCAATCGCGCGCGAAATACCCGCGATTTCAGTGAGTTACCAGATTATTTTTTCAATCGACCCGTTGGGGTTTTTCTATTTATCTTCTGACTCGCGGGTCACTAGCCTCTGGCAAGCACAACTGAATGTGCATTAAAAAAACCAGAGGAAACCCCGATGAACAACCCAATGAGCCGCGCGCCCGTTCTGGCGCGACATGCGCTGGTGCTGGCAACCGTCAGCCTGCTTTCGCTGTCTGTGCAGGCCGCCAACCTGACCCGTGACAATGGTGCCGCCGTCGGCGACAACCAGAACTCGCAAACCGCGGGCGCCAACGGCCCGGTGCTGCTGCAAGATGTGCAACTGATTCAGAAGCTGCAACGCTTCGACCGCGAACGCATCCCCGAGCGCGTGGTACATGCCCGTGGCACCGGCGCTCACGGCACGTTTACCGTCACCGATAACCTCAGCGACCTGACCAAGGCCAAAGTTTTCGCCGCCGGTGAGGCAACCCCGGTATTCGTGCGGTTCTCGGCGGTGGTACACGGCAATCACTCCCCGGAAACCCTGCGCGACCCTCGCGGCTTCGCCACCAAGTTCTACACCGCCGACGGCAACTGGGACTTGGTCGGCAACAACTTCCCGACGTTCTTTATCCGAGACGCCATCAAGTTCCCGGACATGGTCCACGCCTTCAAACCCGACCCGCGCACTAACCTGGATGATGACTCGCGTCGTTTCGACTTCTTCTCCCATGTTCCCGAAGCCACCCGCACCCTGACCGAGCTGTACTCCGACTCCGGCACGCCGGCCAGTTACCGCGAAATGGACGGCAACGGCGTACATGCCTACAAGTTGATCAACGCCAAGGGCGAAGTGCATTACGTCAAGTTCCACTGGAAGAGCCTGCAAGGCATCAAGAATCTTGATCCCAAGCAAGTCACCGACGTACAGGGCCGTGACTACAGCCATATGACGAATGACTTGGTCACCCATATCAACAAGGGCGACTTCCCCAAGTGGGACTTGTACGTGCAGGTGCTCAAACCTGAGGAACTGGCCAAGTTCGATTTCGACCCGCTGGACGCCACCAAGATCTGGCCCGGCATACCCGAGCGCAAAGTCGGGCAGATGGTGTTGAACCGCAACCCGGCCAATGTCTTCCAGGAAACCGAGCAAGTGGCCATGGCCCCGGCCAATCTGGTGCCAGGCATCGAGCCGTCGGAAGACCGCCTGCTGCAAGGCCGGGTGTTCTCCTATGCCGACACGCAGATGTACCGCCTGGGCGCCAACGCCCTGCAACTGCCGATCAACGCGCCACGGGTCACCGTCAACAACGGCAACCAGGACGGCGCGATGAATTCCGGCAAGACCAGCACCGGCGTGAACTACCAGCCAAGCCGCCTGCTGCCACGGGAAGAGCCGCAAAACGCACGCTACAGCCAGTCGCCGCTGGCGGGCAGTACCCAGCAGGCGAAGATCCAGCGTGAGCAGAACTTCAAGCAGGCCGGTGATCTGTATCGCTCTTACAGCAAGAAAGAACGTCAGGACTTGATCGACAACTTCGGCGGCTCCCTGGCCACCACCGACGACGAGAGCAAGCACATCATCCTGTCCTTCCTCTATAAAGCCGACCCGGAATACGGCGCCGGCGTGACCAAGGTCGCCAAAGGTGACCTGGCCCGCGTGAAAGCGCTGGCACAAAAACTCACCGACTAACCCCACCCCCCCCCCTGTAGGAGCGAGCTTGCTCGCGAAAAACGTCAACGATGACGCGTGCATCCTGGATGTACGCGTTGCCTGGCAGATCTTCGCGAGCAAGCTCGCTCCTACAAGGGTTTTGTAGAGGAGTTGAATCAATGCGTACCTTCATCGGCGCGCTGCTGGCCTGCTGGTCGCTGAGCGGGGTTGCCGGGCAGCCTGCGCCCAATGACGCAGCGGCGCTCAAGGCGCAATTGCAAGGCTACTATTTCGATGCCGCACGTCGCGGCGACCTGCCCATGCTCGATACCTTCATCGACGCCGGCTTCCCCCTCAATACCCAGGACGACAAGGGCTACACCGCACTGATCCTCGCCGCCTACCACGGCGAAAGCGCCTACGTTGAACGTCTGCTCGCCGCCGGCGCCGATGCCTGTGTGCAGGACAAGCGCGGCAACACCGCGTTGATGGGCGCGATTTTCAAGGGCGAGCTGAAGATTGCCCAGCGCCTGCTGGCCACCGACTGCAACCCCGACCAGCGCAACGGCGCCGGGCAGACCGCCGCCATGTACGCCGGGCTGTTCAAGCGTCTCGAACTGCTCGACGAATTGAAGGCCAAAGGCGCCGACCTGAATGCCGAAGACCCGATCGGCAACAGTGCTTCACGATTGGCCAGCGGTGAAATCCGGACCCCGGCGCCGCGCTGAGCTATCATCGCGGTTTTTCGGTTGGAGGTTCTCAAATGGCAAAGGCCAAGCGCATGTACGGCTGCACCGAGTGCGGCGCGACCTTTCCCAAGTGGGCCGGCCAGTGTACCGAGTGCGGGGCGTGGAACACCCTCACCGAAACCATGATCGAAAGCGGCGGCGCCGCGGCCCCCAGCGGCCGTGCCGGCTGGACCGGGCAACAGGCGCAGATCAAGACCCTGGCCGAAGTCAGCGTCGAGGAAGTCCCGCGTTTCTCCACCGCGTCCGGTGAGCTCGACCGCGTGCTGGGCGGTGGCCTGGTGGACGGTTCGGTGGTGCTGATCGGCGGCGACCCCGGTATCGGCAAGTCGACCATCCTGTTGCAAACCCTGTGCAGCATCGCCAGCCGCATGCCGGCGTTGTACGTCACCGGCGAAGAATCCCAGCAACAAGTGGCCATGCGCGCACGCCGCCTGGGCTTGCCCCAGGACCAACTGCGGGTGATGACCGAAACCTGCATCGAAAGCATCATCGCCACCGCGCGGATCGAAAAGCCCAAGGTCATGGTGATCGACTCGATCCAGACGATTTTCACCGAGCAACTGCAATCGGCCCCGGGCGGCGTGTCCCAGGTGCGTGAGAGCGCGGCGCTGCTGGTGCGCTATGCCAAGCAGAGCGGCACGGCGATTTTCCTGGTCGGTCACGTGACCAAGGAAGGCGCGCTGGCCGGGCCACGGGTGTTGGAGCACATGGTCGACACCGTGCTGTATTTCGAAGGCGAGTCCGACGGCCGTTTGCGTTTGCTGCGCGCCGTGAAGAACCGCTTCGGTGCGGTGAACGAGCTGGGCGTATTCGCCATGACCGACCGCGGGCTGAAAGAAGTCTCCAACCCCTCGGCGATTTTTCTGACCCGTGCCCAGGAAGAAGTCCCCGGTAGTGTGGTGATGGCAACGTGGGAAGGCACCCGCCCGATGCTGGTGGAAGTGCAGGCGCTGGTGGACGACAGCCATTTGGCCAACCCACGTCGAGTGACCCTGGGCCTGGACCAGAACCGCCTGGCGATGCTGCTCGCGGTACTCCACCGGCACGGCGGCATCCCGACCCATGACCAGGACGTGTTCCTTAACGTGGTGGGCGGGGTCAAGGTGCTGGAGACCGCGTCCGACCTGGCGTTGATGGCGGCGGTGATGTCCAGCCTGCGCAACCGGCCGCTGCCCCACGACCTGCTGGTGTTCGGCGAAGTCGGCCTGTCGGGCGAGGTGCGCCCGGTGCCCAGCGGTCAGGAGCGTTTGAAGGAAGCGGCCAAACACGGCTTCAAGCGCGCGATCGTGCCCAAGGGCAACGCGCCGAAGGAAGCGCCGCCGGGGTTGCAGGTGATTGCAGTGACGCGGCTGGAGCAGGCGTTGGATGCACTTTTCGAGTAGCCCGCAACACCGCAATACACATGTGGGAGGGAGCAAGCCCCCTCCCACCGGTGGTCAGTGCTCCAGCAGCGCGCCCAACTGCCGCTCCAGTTCTGCCTGATCCCCCAGGTTCAACTCGATCAAGCGGCGCAAATGGCTGATCGATTCCAGACTGATGTGCTCGCATTCAAACCCCAGGTGACCGCTCTGGTCATGGGTCAGCCTGACCTGCATCTGCACATCGGTATTGGCATCCAGGTGGATATCCACATCGAACGACTCGGTGCCGATGCTGTGCCAGGGCGTCGGTTTCTGCACCAACAAGCCCTTCAGCGATAAGTCCACCAGTTGCACCGACCATTTCCGACCGTTCTGCCGGAGTTCAGTCTTGGCATCAAAGGCGATCCGGCGAAAACGACGGCGATCAGACGCATGCTCGGTCATGGTGAAACCCTCTGTGGATGAAGGGATTGTAGCCCTACGCCATTATTGAGGCTTTATTTCTGCTTTTTTTGCCATGGGAAGGCTCTAGACCAACGTAGGGGGCTGGCCTTTAAGGCCAGTAGCGCTAAACTCGAGCTGGTTGTCCTTTCTGTCCACCCTGGCTGGAATACAAAAAATGAAAAATAATAATAGCCTGCTACGCCACTTACCCTGGCTGGTACTGGCCATAGTAGGTGCGTGCGCTCTGGGCGTAGTGGCCTTGCGCCGCGGCGAGGCGATCAATGCCTTGTGGATCGTCGTCGCAGCAGTGGCGATCTATCTGGTCGCCTATCGCTACTACAGTCTGTTCATCGCCAATAACGTGATGCAACTCGATCCACGACGGGCCACCCCCGCAGTGGTCAATAACGACGGTCTGGACTTCGTACCGACCAACAAACACATCCTTTTCGGTCACCACTTTGCGGCGATTGCCGGTGCAGGCCCCTTGGTCGGCCCGGTGCTGGCGGCGCAAATGGGTTATCTGCCCGGAACCCTGTGGCTGATCGCCGGCGTGGTACTGGCCGGTGCGGTGCAGGACTTCATGGTGCTGTTCCTGTCTACCCGTCGTAACGGCCGTTCCCTGGGGGATATGGTCCGCGAAGAGATGGGTCGCATTCCCGGGACCATCGCGCTGTTCGGCTGCTTCCTGATCATGATCATCATCCTCGCGGTGCTGGCGCTGATCGTGGTCAAGGCCCTGGCCGAAAGCCCGTGGGGCATCTTCACGGTGATGGCGACCATCCCGATCGCGATGTTCATGGGCATCTACATGCGCTACATCCGCCCGGGCCGCATCGGTGAAATTTCGATCGTCGGCGTGCTGTTGTTGCTCGGTTCGATCTGGCTGGGCGGGCAGATTGCCGCCGACCCGGTCTGGGCCAAGGTCTTCAGTTTCACTGGCATCCAGATCACCTGGATGTTGATCGGCTACGGTTTCGTCGCGGCGGTACTGCCGGTGTGGCTGATCCTGGCCCCGCGTGACTACCTGTCGACCTTCCTCAAAATCGGCACTATCGTCGCCTTGGCCATCGGTATCCTGGTGACCATGCCCGACCTGAAAATGCCGGCGCTGACCCAGTTCATCGATGGCACCGGCCCGGTGTGGAAGGGCGGTCTGTTCCCGTTCCTGTTCATCACCATTGCCTGCGGTGCGGTCTCGGGCTTCCACGCGCTGATCGCTTCGGGCACCACGCCGAAGTTGCTGGCCAGTGAAGGCCACGCTCGGTACATCGGGTATGGCGGCATGTTGATGGAGTCGTTCGTGGCCATCATGGCGATGGTTGCCGCTTCGGTGATCGAGCCGGGTGTGTACTTCGCCATGAACAGCCCGGCGGCGATCGTCGGCTCGGACGTGGTTACCGTCGCTCAAACCGTCAGCAGCTGGGGCTTTGCGATTACGCCTGAGGCGCTGTCGGCCGTTGCCCATGACATCGGCGAAACTACCGTGCTGGCTCGTGCCGGCGGTGCGCCGACGCTCGCGGTGGGTATCGCGCAGATCCTGCACAGTGTGCTGCCGGGTGAAAACACCATGGCGTTCTGGTACCACTTTGCGATCCTGTTCGAAGCGCTGTTCATCCTGACGGCTGTCGACGCCGGTACCCGTGCCGGGCGCTTCATGCTGCAGGACCTGCTGGGTTCCTTCGTGCCGGCGCTCAAGCGCACCGAGTCCTGGACGGCCAACCTGATCGCGACCGCCGGTTGTGTGGCGATGTGGGGTTACCTGTTGTATCAAGGCGTGATCGACCCGCTGGGCGGCATCAACACCTTGTGGCCGCTGTTCGGTATCTCCAACCAGATGCTGGCAGGTATCGCGCTGATGCTGGCGACCGTCGTGCTGATCAAAATGAAGCGCCAACGCTACATCTGGGTGACCATGCTGCCGGCCGTCTGGCTGCTGATCTGCACCACCACGGCGGGCTTCATCAAGCTGTTCGACGCCAACCCGGCGATCGGCTTCCTGTCGCTGGCGAAGAAGTACAGCGATGCGCTGGCCAACGGCCAGATCCTCGCCCCGGCCAAGAGCATCGACCAGATGCAGCATGTGATCTGGAACGCCTACACCAACGCAACGCTGACGGCGCTGTTCCTGTTCGTGGTCTTCAGTATCCTGTTCTATGCGCTCAAAGTCGGCGTCGCCGCCTGGGGCAACAAAGAGCGCACGGATAAAGAAGCCCCGTTCCAGGCCGTACCGGACGCATGATCGAGGATTGCAGCCATGTTCAATGACATCAGTCGCCTCGGTAAATACCTCGGTCAGGCCGCGCGCCTGATGGTCGGCATGCCCGACTACGACACTTACGTCGAGCATATGCAAACCAAACACCCGGACAAGCCGATGATGGACTACAAGACGTTCTTCCGGGAACGCCAGGAAGCCCGTTACGGCGGCAAGGGTGGGCCCAAGTGCTGCTAAGTTGGTAAAACCGCTTTACCTGTAGGAGCGAGCTTGCTCGCGAACAACGCAAGGACACCACGTGCATCCAGTTAGCACGGGTTATCGTTGACGTTCTTCGCGAGCGAGCGCGCTCCTACAGTTGTTTTTACCTCCCCATTTTCAGGAGAACTGTCTTTGTCCTCTCCCATTCCCGTCACGGTCCTCAGTGGCTTCCTCGGCGCCGGCAAGACCACGTTGCTGCGTCACCTGCTCAAAGCCGAGCACGGCTTGAAAATCGCCGTGATCGAAAACGAATTCAGCGACGCCGGTATCGACACCCAGCTATTGGGCAACGAGCCCGTGCAAGTCATGACCCTGTCCAACGGCTGTGTGTGTTGCACCATCCACACCGACCTGACCAAAGCCCTGTATCTGTTGCTGGAACGTCTCGACAGCGGCGAAATCGCCTTCGACCGCCTGGTGATCGAATGCACCGGCCTGGCCGACCCGGCCCCCGTGGCCCAGACCTTTTTCATCGATGAAGAGCTGCGCGAGCGCTACATCCTCGACGGCATCATCACCCTGGTGGACGCGGCCCACGCCGAGCACCACCTGACCCAAACCATCGCCCAGGCACAGATCGGGTTTGCCGACCGCCTGCTGGTGAGCAAGCGCGACCTGGTGGACGAAGCCAGCTTCGATGCCCTCAGCCAGCGCCTGACCCGCATCAACCGCCGTGCGCCGATTCGCGTGGTCGACCACGGCGCCATCGACCTGGCCGAGCTGCTCGACGTGCGCGGCTTCAACCTCAACGCCGGCATGAACCTGCGCCCGGTCAGCGCCGCGCCGTCCATCGACCGCATCTCCAGCCTGGTGCTGCGCACCGAACAGCCGCTGGATATCGACCGCCTCAGTGAGTTCATGAACGAGTTGTTGGAAGACCACGGCAAGCAACTGCTGCGCTACAAGGGCGTGCTGAACATCGCCGGGGAAGACCGGCGCATGGTGTTCCAGGGCGTGCTGAAGCTCTACGGTTTCGATTGGGATACCGAATGGGCCGAGGGCGAAACGCGGGAGAGTGTGATCGTGTTTATTGCCGATGAGTTGCCGGAAGACAAGATTCGCGAGGGTTTTGCGAAGGTCTATCAAGCCTAACTTGGAAATGCGATCAAAAATGTGGGAGGGGGCTTGCCCCCGATAGCTGTGTGTCAGCCATACATGTGTCGACTGACCCACCGCCATCGGGGGCAAGCCCCCTCCCACATTGGCCGGTATTCCAAATCCTGATCTGCATAAAAAAGCCCGGCTCAAGAGCCGGGCTTTTTATTCAAGCAACTGCAATCAAGCGCCGTACACCGGCAGCTTTTTGCAGATGGCCTTGACCTTCTCACGGACCGCGTCGATCACGGCGTCGTTGTTCAGGTCAGCCAGGATGTCGCAGATCCAGCCGGCCAGTTCCTTGCACTCTGCTTCCTTGAAGCCACGAGTGGTCACGGCCGGGGTGCCGAAACGCAGGCCCGAGGTGACGAACGGCGAACGTGGGTCGTTCGGCACGGAGTTTTTGTTCACGGTGATGAAGGCTTTGCCCAGGGCGGCGTCAGCATCTTTACCGGAGATGTCCTGCTTGATCAGCGACAGCAGGAACAGGTGGTTTTCAGTCCCACCGGATACCACGTCAAAACCGCGTGCGATAAACACTTCGGCCATGGCCTTGGCGTTTTTCACCACTTGTTGCTGGTAAGTCTTGAACTCAGGCTGCAGGGCTTCTTTGAAGCAGACCGCTTTGGCGGCGATCACGTGTTCCAGCGGGCCGCCTTGGGAGCCTGGGAATACCGCAGAGTTGAGCTTCTTCTCGATCTCGGCGTTGGCGCGCGCCAGGATCAGGCCGCCACGCGGACCGCGCAGGGTCTTGTGGGTGGTGGTGGTGACCACGTCAGCGAACGGCACCGGGTTCGGGTAGACGCCAGCGGCGACCAGACCGGCCACGTGGGCCATGTCGACGAACAGGTACGCGCCCACTTTGTCGGCGATGGCGCGGAAACGTGGGAAGTCGAGGATCTGCGAGTAGGCAGAGAAACCGGCCACGATCATTTTTGGCTTGTGCTCGACCGCCAGGCGCTCGACTTCGTCGTAGTCGATCAGGCCGTTGGCATCGATACCGTATTGAACGGCGTTGTACAGCTTGCCGGAGGACGAAACGCTGGCGCCGTGGGTCAGGTGACCGCCGTGGGCCAGGCTCATGCCCAGGATGGTGTCGCCGCCTTGCAGCAGGGCCAGGTACACGGCGCTGTTGGCTTGGGAGCCGGCGTGTGGCTGGACGTTGGCGTAATCGGCGCCGAACAGTTGCTTGGCGCGGTCGATGGCCAGTTGCTCAACCACGTCGACGTATTCGCAGCCGCCGTAGTAGCGCTTGCCTGGGTAGCCTTCGGCGTACTTGTTGGTCAGAACCGAACCTTGAGCCTCCATTACCGCAGGGCTGGTGTAGTTTTCCGAAGCGATCAGCTCAATGTGCTCTTCCTGGCGCACGGCTTCTTGCTCCATGGCGGCGAAGAGATCGGCGTCGTACTTGGCAATGGTCAAATCACGGCTGAACATGGCGGTCCTCAAGGATCGGGGGGCAGAAAAGGAAGGCATTCTAACCTAATGGGTTTTAGATGGCATATGAAAGGACGTCATGTCGCGGACAAGTGGTGTTCATCTGACGTGGGGGGGACTGTACCGCCGCTATCGGGAGCAAGCTCCCTCCCACATTTGAATGTATTCACAAATCGAAGTGTGGGAGGGGCGGTGCGACGATTCGACGTGCTCCCGATGGGGCCAGCGGCTTCACCACAAACTCTCAGTCGAACATGAACAGCGCATCATTGCTGAACTGCGCCGCGAACCGATTCGGCGGCATCGGCCGCCCGAACAGATAACCTTGCACCTCATCGCAGCCATGCTCGCGCAGGAAGTCCAGTTGCTCATGGGTCTCCACGCCCTCGGCGATCACCGCCAGGTTGAGGCTGTGGGCCATGGCGATGATCGCACGGGCGATTTGCGCATCCTGCTCGCCGGACGGCAGGCCGTCGACGAAGGTGCGGTCGATCTTGAGCACGTCGATGGGGAATTGCTTGAGGTAGTTGAGCGACGAATAACCGGTGCCGAAGTCGTCCACCGCAATGCTCAGGCCGAGGTTTTTCAGGCTGGCGAGGATCTGCATGGCTTCGTTGACTTCGCGCATCAGGATACTTTCGGTCAGCTCCAGCTCCAGGCACGCCGGCGGCAGGCCGGTGTCCTCAAGGATGCTGGCGATACGCTCACCCAACTGACCATCGGAGAATTGCCGCGCCGAGATGTTCACCGAGACTTTCGGCACCCGCACCTTGTTCTGGTGCCAGCTCTTGAGCTGGCGGCAGGCTTCGCTGATCACCCAGTCGCCCACGTCCACCACCAGGCCCAACTCTTCCAGCACTGGAATGAAGTCCCCTGGCGGCACCAGGCCACGGCGCGGGTGACGCCAGCGCAGCAAGGCTTCGGCGCCGGTCAGGCGTTTGCCGTCGCCACTGAATTGCGGCTGGTAATAGAGCACGAATTCGTTCTGGTCGAGGGCGTGGCGCAGGTCGCTTTCCAACTCCAGGCGCTCCAGGGCGCTGGCGTTCATGTCGGCCTGGTAGAACTGGAAGTTGTTCTTGCCACGCTCCTTGGCGTGATACATCGCAGTGTCGGCGTTTTTCATCAACTGGCTCAGCTCGTTGCCGTCCTGCGGGCTGAGGGCGATGCCGATACTTGCGGTGACGAAAAACTCGCGGCCTTCCAGCACGAACGGTCTGACCAGGCTGGCGAGGATTTGCTCGGCCACGTGAATCGCGCGGTTCAGCGCCATTTCGCGGCTGATCCGCGGCTGCAGGAGCAGGGTGAACTCGTCACCGCCCATGCGCGCCACGGTGTCGTCTTCGGCCACGCAACCGAGCAGGCGGGTAGCCATCTCCTTGAGCATGCGGTCGCCGGCGGCGTGGCCCAGGGAGTCGTTGATCGGTTTGAAGCGGTCGAGGTCGAGGAACATCAGCACCACCCACGACTTCTGCCGTTCGGCCGACTGCAGCGCGGTGTGCAGGCGGTCCTGGAACAGCGTGCGGTTGGGCAGGTGGGTCAGGGCGTCGTAATAGGCCAGGCGGTGGATGCGCTGTTCGCTGGCCTTGCGCTCGCTGATATCGCTGAAGAAGCAGACGTAGCTGGCCAGGTCGCCTTCATCGTCGAACACGGCGGTAATGCCGACCCAGGCCGGGTAATGCTCGCCGTTGCGGCGCTTGAGCCACACTTCGCCTTCCCAGGTGCTGTGCTGGTGCAACTGCTTGAGCACGTAGCGCAGGTGGGCTTCCTGCTGCTCGTCGACGGTGAGCATGTTCGGCAACTGGTCGAGCACGTCCGCCACGGCGTAGCCACTGACGCGGCTGAACGCCTCGTTGGCCTGCACGATATAGCCGGCCGGGTCGGTGATCAGGATCGCCGACGTGGAGTGCTCGAATACCGTGGCGGCCATGCGCAGGTCTTTCTCGGCGCGGCGCTGCTGGCTGATATCGCGGCCGACGCCGAGGATGCCCTCGAAGGCGCCGTGCTCGTCCCACACCAGCACCAGGCGCAGCTCGATCGGAACTTTACGCCCGTCGGCGCGCAGGCAGTCGAACAGGTACAGTTGGGTGTGGATGTCATCGCGCAGCTTGGCCAGCGCCTCGGCGTCGCCCAAGGCCCGGCTGACTTGCTCGACCAGGCTGTAGATGCCGGCCAATTGCTGCGGGTTGGCGATGATCGACTGCCAGCCATTCTTGAACACCCAGTCCACGTCATAGCCCAGCACGGCGTTGACCGAGGGGCTGATGTAGTTGAGGGCGAGGCGGCTGTCGGTGGAGCAGATCACGTCGCTGATGCTTTCGGCCAGCATGCGGTAGCGCTGTTCGCTGTCACGCAGGGATTCGCTGGCCTCGATCTGATCGGTAATGTCCTTGGCCACGCCGATGATGCGCGTGACCTGCGCGGTCTTGTCCCCGGCCAGGGCTTGCTCGCGGATATCGAAGCGGCGCCATTGATTGTTGCGGTGGCGAAAGCGCAACTGGCATTGCAGTTGGCTCGAATAACCGGCCTGGCGCTGCTGCTGGCGCAAGTCGTGGTAATGCTCGGCGTCCTCGGGGTGCAGCAGGATTTCCCAGAAGTACTCGCCCATTTGCTGCAATTCGGCCTTGTTATAGCCGAGGGTGTGGCCCAGGTGGTGGTTGCTGAAAATCATCCGCTGGCTGATCACATCCTGCACATACAGGTGATCGGGCACGGTTCGCACCACGTCCGACCAGAAACTTTCGCGCTCCACCAGCGACAGTTCGATCAGCTTGCGGCTGGTGATGTCGCTGATGCTGAGGATCACCGCCTTGAAGTCGTCGCGCTGTTCCGGCAGGCGCATCACCAGCCACAGGTATTGGTTGTTGCCGAGCACATCGTTGAGCTGGATTTCCAGTTCCAACTGGTTCTGTTGGGTCAGCACCGCCTCGAGCACCTGATAGCCGATAGCCGTGGCGTTGCGTGGGCAGTCATCGATCAGGCGTTCCCAGGCTTGCTCGCACGAGCTGACGTTCAACAGGCGCACCGCCACCTGGTTGACCTCGGTGACGCGCAGTTCCTTGAGCAACTGGCGACGCGCTTCGGGGTTGCCCTGCAGCCACCCGTGCAATTGCTCGCGCGTGCGGATCTTGGCCTTGTCGAAGAACGCGTTGAGCCCCGACAGGTCAAGCACGCACAGGGCCACGCCGGTGCCTTCGAAAATATCCTGATAACGCCGCCGACCTTCGTTCACCTGGCGCTGGCGGCGGCGCATATTCAACAGCACGATCACCGGCACCAACGAGAAGGCCAGGCCCAGCAGGCACTTGCCGATAAACGCCGGCAGCAATTGTTCCAGCACGGCGTTACGGTCGAAGAGGCCGCGCAGTTGCCAGTCGCTTTTGCTCAGTGGCGTGACCAGCACGCTTTTTTTCAACTCGTCCGGGGTCAGGGCTGCGGCCAATTGTGTCGGCATGCCGCTGTCACGGCTGACTACGTGGTGGTTCAGGCGATTCTCGACGGCCCACATCGGCCGCTGGCCCTGGCCATCCTGGCGGGTAAGGTTGGCCAGGTAGTTCGGCGCCAGGCGCAGCGCCCAGTACATTTTCGAATCGCCACTGGGCTGATGCAGCAGCAGATAAATGATGGTGCCGTTGTTGTCGTTGCTCAGGTAGTAGGGCTGGGAATGGCTGCGCTTGACCAGTTCCTCGAGGAAGTCGCTGTCCTGGCTGTCTTTGGCCGTGTCGCGGATTATCGCGCCGCTGGGGGCGAGCAGCGCGAAGCTGCGCAGTTCCGGCAGAGAGCGTTGCAAGCTGAGCATCAACGCCTGTTGCTGTTCGTCGTTGCGCGGCGGCTCGACCATCGGCAGCAGATTCAGCGCGATCTGTGCGCTCAGGGCCATGTTCAGGCTGATCTGTTCCGCCAGGTCGGCGCTGTAGTCGATGGTGTATTGCTGCTGGTTTTTCTGGTTCTGCTGCAGTTGGTCGAGCAGTTGCCAGAACAATAACGCGAGCAACATGAGGACAAGCGTCGCCAATGCGCCTTTGAGGGTGCCGTGCAGGGGCGCTCCCGGCGCTATGTGAGCGGCGCGCAGGGGAGTAGGCGGCGTGACGTTGGACAAACTGTGATCCTGCGGTTTGGCTGGACTGGCGCGCGACATGCACTATAAGCCGGACGCCCGGAGGGCGGCTAGCATGCCTTGACTTGTGGCAAAGTGCCAGTCCTGCCTGGCTGGACTGCCCTGGCGCATTCAGGTAGCTTTGCCGGTTACGCGGGGGCGTTCCAGCCCCAGACAATCAGGCTTTTTCCGCTCGCAGGCATTGATCAAGGTCAACGGCCCGCGCGGCGCATGGTCTGGCACGGGCTTCGCCCGCTCAATTCATCAGTCACTGACGCTAGGTTCACCATGGCTCAATACGTCTTCACCATGCATCGGCTGGGCAAAGTTGTTCCGCCGAAGCGGGAAATCCTGAAAAACATTTCGCTGTCTTTTTTCCCCGGCGCCAAGATCGGCGTGCTCGGCCTCAACGGTTCGGGTAAATCCACCCTGTTGAAAATCATGGCCGGCGTCGACACCGAGTTCGAAGGCGAAGCCCGCCCGATGCCCGATCTGAACATCGGCTACCTGCCGCAAGAACCGATCCTGGACCCGGCCAAGACCGTGCGCGAAGTGGTCGAAGAAGCCGTCAGCGTGATCAAGGACGCCCAGGCCCGCCTGGACGAAGTCTACGCCGCCTACGCCGAACCGGATGCTGACTTCGACAAGCTGGCCGCCGAACAGGCCAAGCTCGAAGCCATCCTGCAGGCTGGCGACGGTCACAACCTCGATCGCCAGCTGGAAGTCGCCGCCGATGCGCTGCGCCTGCCGGCGTGGGACGCCAAGGTCGAACACCTGTCCGGTGGTGAGAAGCGCCGTGTGGCCCTGTGCCGCCTGCTGCTGTCGGCTCCCGACATGCTGCTGCTCGACGAACCGACCAACCACTTGGACGCTGATTCCGTCGCATGGCTGGAACATTTCCTTCACGACTTCCCGGGCACCGTGGTTGCGATCACGCACGACCGGTACTTCCTGGACAACGTCGCCGGCTGGATTCTCGAACTCGACCGTGGCGCCGGCATCCCTTACGAGGGCAACTACTCCGGTTGGCTCGAAGCCAAGTCCGACCGTCTGGCCGCCGAATCCAAGCAGCAATCGGCCCACGAAAAAGCCATGAAGGAAGAACTGGAGTGGGTGCGCAAAGGCGCCAAGGCCCGCCAGTCCAAATCCAAGGCACGTCTGCAACGCTTTGAAGAAATGCAGTCGCAGGAATTCCAGAAGCGCAGCGAAACCAACGAGATCTACATCCCGGCCGGTCCGCGCCTGGGTGACAAGGTCATCGAATTCAAGAACGTGTCCAAAGGCTATGGCGACCGCGTGTTGATCGACAACCTGTCGTTCTCCATGCCAAAAGGCGCGATCGTCGGCGTTATCGGCGGTAACGGTGCGGGTAAATCCACACTGTTCCGCATGCTGATGGGCAAGGAAACCCCGGACTCGGGCACCATCGAAGTCGGTGAAACCGTGCAACTGGCCTGCGTGGACCAAAGCCGCGAAGACCTCGACGGCAGCAAAACTGTGTTTCAGCAGATTTCCGACGGTTCCGACCAGATCCGTATCGGCAACTATGAAATCCCGTCGCGCACCTACGTCGGCCGTTTCAACTTCAAGGGTGGCGACCAGCAGAAGTTCGTCAAGGACCTGTCCGGTGGTGAGCGTGGTCGCTTGCACCTGGCCCTGACCCTGAAAGAGGGCGGCAACGTCCTGCTGCTCGACGAACCGTCCAACGACCTCGACGTTGAAACCCTGCGTTCCCTGGAAGAAGCCCTGCTGGACTTCCCGGGCGCCGCCATTGTGATCTCTCACGATCGGTGGTTCCTCGACCGCGTCGCGACCCACATCCTCGCGTATGAAGATGACTCGCAGGCGGTGTTCTTCGAAGGTAACTACACCGAGTACGAAGCGGATCGCAAGAAACGCCTGGGCGAAGCCGCTGCCCAGCCGCACCGTGTACGTCACAAGAAACTGGCCTGATTCGGGTCGGTTTGGAAAAGCGGAGCCTTCGGGCTCCGTTTTTTTTGCCCATGACTTCCTGACGAACATCGATCAAATGTGGGAGGAGGCTTGCCTCCGATAGCGGTTTTTCAGTTGGTGCATGGCGCCGTTTTGAAATCCCCTTTTAGGTGCGATAAATGCCTGTTTTTCAGGTTTATTTATATCCAATGCACCATTTAAATTCACAAAGGCGACATTTTGCCCTGTCGCGGTGCGACATGAATTGATAAAGTCCGGCTCAATCGCCCTTAACGACAATAAATTTGCCGAGACTTTTCATGATCGAATCCGTTGAATCCTTCCTTGCCCGCCTGAAGAAACGCGACCCCGACCAGCCGGAATTCCACCAGGCCGTAGAAGAAGTCCTACGCAGCCTGTGGCCGTTTCTTGAAGCCAATCCTCACTACCTGACCTCGGGCATCCTGGAGCGCATCTGCGAGCCGGAACGTGCGATTACTTTCCGGGTGTCGTGGGTCGATGATCACGGCAAGGTTCAGGTCAACCGCGGTTTCCGTATCCAGATGAACAGTGCCATCGGCCCGTACAAGGGCGGCCTGCGCTTTCACCCGTCGGTCAACCTGGGCGTATTGAAATTCCTCGCCTTCGAACAGACCTTCAAAAACTCCCTGACCTCGTTGCCCATGGGCGGCGGCAAAGGCGGCTCGGACTTCGACCCCAAGGGCAAGAGCGACGCCGAAGTGATGCGCTTCTGCCAGGCGTTCATGAGCGAGTTGTACCGCCATATCGGCGCGGACGTGGACGTCCCGGCCGGCGATATCGGCGTGGGTGCCCGCGAGATCGGTTTCCTGTTCGGCCAGTACAAGCGCCTGAGCAACCAGTTCACCTCCGTGCTGACCGGCAAAGGCATGACCTACGGCGGCAGCTTGATCCGCCCCGAAGCCACCGGTTTCGGTTGCGTGTACTTCGCTGAAGAAATGCTCAAGCGCGATGGCCAGCGGGTCGAGGGCAAACGCGTGGCGGTCTCCGGCTCCGGCAACGTGGCGCAATACGCGGCGCGCAAGGTCATGGACCTGGGCGGCAAGGTGATTTCGCTGTCCGACTCCGAAGGCACCCTGTACGCCGAAAACGGGTTGACGGAGGAGCAATGGTCGGCGCTGCTGGAGCTGAAAAACGTCCAGCGCGGTCGCATCAGCGAACTGGCGGCCCGTTACGGCCTGGAGTTCCGCGCCGGTAAAACCCCGTGGGAACTGGCGTGCGACATCGCGCTGCCATGCGCCACCCAGAACGAACTCAACGCCGACGCTGCGCGCGCCCTGTTGCGCAACGGCTGCCTCTGCGTGGCCGAAGGCGCCAACATGCCGACCACCCTGGAGGCTGTGGATATCTTTATCGACGCAGGCATTCTGTTCGCCCCGGGCAAGGCGTCCAACGCTGGCGGCGTGGCGGTGAGTGGCCTGGAAATGTCGCAGAACGCCATGCGCCTGCTGTGGACCGCCGGTGAGGTGGACAGCAAACTGCACAACATCATGCAGTCGATCCACCACGCGTGCGTGCATTACGGTGAGGAAAACGGCCGGATCAACTACGTGAAAGGCGCGAATATCGCCGGCTTCGTCAAAGTCGCCGACGCGATGCTGGCCCAAGGCATCGTCTAGGTCTCGGCCTCGATGCGCAGCACTTCGATCAACTGATCGCCGACGGGGCGCTGCCACAGCACCTCGTCGCCCACCCGGGCCCCGAGCAGCGCCCGACCCAGGGGCGAACCCCAGTTGATCAGGCCCGCACCGGCATCGGCCTGGTCTTCACCGACCAACTGAATGCGCTGTTGCTCGTCCTGCTCATTGGCAAAGGTCACCCAACTGCCGATCTGCACCTTGTCGGTGGACACGGCCGGCGCCACCACCTGGGCACTCTGTAGCCGCTGGTTGAAGTAACGCAAATCCCGCTCAAGGTCGGCCTGGCGCTGTTTGTCGGCCTGTTCGCCCTTGGCGGATTCGACGCTGTATTCCTGCTGCAACTGCGCGACCTTGGCCTGCAACTGCGCCAACCCGCGCGCGGTGAGGCGATTGGGTTGCTCGCTGACCTGACGCTCGACCGGTGGGTCGGCCTGGGCGGCGGCGCTGTCTTCATTCACAAAAGCTCGGCTCATGACAGGCTCCCTCTATAAGCGTTTGGGCCATGTTCGCCGCACTTAAGTTTCGACGAATGTCTGAAAGCGACCTATTGCGAGCGATAAGCCTTGGCTGCGTCGCGATCCTTCTCCTGCTGCCAGGCGCGCTCGCGCTCGTCCCAGTGATGATCTTTGTAATCGCGTAACTCCTCGTTTTCGCGCATGGCCTTGCACTGGCGAAAGCCATCTTCCCAGCCTTCGGCGTATACGCGGTCTTTCAGATAACGCGGCACATTCTTGCGAAACTCCCCGGTGATCACCCCCGCGGCCTGGCGACCACTGCTGCAACCGTCATCGAAGCCATCGGCAAACGCCGGTGGATAGCCCTTGGCCAGCAACTCCTGATGGGTCGATTGGCAACCCGACAACCCCAGCACCGCACACAGCATTACTGCATACCGCCACATTACTCGCTCCCTGGCCGTTTCACGGCTGATAGGGGAAGTTTAGAAGGGGATTCGTCGGGGGGATGTGAAAGGGGGGTGAGAAAGGTGTTGGGTTAAAGGGCCATCAATGACGATTCTCTTTAAATTGCAGGACGATTCCTAGAGAATCTCTGCCCTATTGCGCCTTAGGGTTTGGATCACTAGCCTCCTGACTTCGCTGTGAAAACAGTGACCGGGTTTAGCGACCCGAACCACCGAGACGCATCCTCTGTACACATTAGGCCGGCGGTTTTTACGTTCGTCGATATCGTGTTATGGCGGCTGTGCGTGGGAGATCTTCGGATCTGCCGGGTGTCTAGGTGACCGGTTCGCTAACCTGCGTACAGCTGCCACCCCTTCATGTTTAGCGACGTGTTGTGGTGGTCCTTTATTTCACTTAGAGGTGCATCATGACTAAAGTCGTGCCCGATCCACCACAGTCCTCAATCACCACCCTAGGCGTCGTTACGTTCGGCGACTACGGCGAAAACGAAAAACCGTTGTTTCGCGTCAATGCCGGCATGCCCATTGATGAAGCGCTAGAGCACGCCTCCACCCTGCTTTACTACTCTAAGAAACTTGCAATGGAAGCCGCCATGGATGTCCGTGGCGAACAATATGCCTGGGCTGCACATTTTTTATGTGAGATGGGCAAGGCTGTAGTGGATGATCTGACTCAGGCGCTAACACCCGCAGCCTAAAGGTAGACACTGTTCCTGTGGCGAGCGGGTAAGCCCACTTGCCACAGGTTTATCGATAGCCTTGTAAGAGGCTTCCCGCTATCACCCTGCAACCATCAAGCGTAATAACCCACGGTCTTTTTCAGCTGATCTGCGTATTCGTATATCTCATCAATGGAAGAGATCGCATGACGTGTCTCGTTTTTTTCTTCGTCAAAAATCCCGAGGTACTTCTGGCTTCGGTTGAAGTGAAGACGACAAATTGGTTTGCGGTTGTTGTCATCCAACAATATCCCAAAATAGCTTTGGGTATCTCGCTGAACAATTCGTTTGGCATCGACCACTGATCGGACAAGGGCCCGAACGATGTGATAACCCTCCAGTTCTTCCAGCGTAGTCAGGATCTTGTCTCCTGACTCGTCTCTATCCTGAGTATCTGCGTTTGCGCTGTTTGTGACGGGCATCGATGTCATTATCGGTTGGATCGTGCCGCTCATCGCTGACTTCAGGCGATCGTTGATCTGGTCATTTAGAAACTGGGCTAAGGCTTTTCGAGTCAGTTCATAAAATTGCTCACGCACTTTCTGCGTGATTACTCCCTCATAAACGCGGGATGCGAAGAATTTTACGAAGTCATCTTCTGGCTTGCTGACTTGAGCGCCGATGAGTTTTTTGAGTTGGCTAACGTATTTCAGCTCTCCCGCAGCGTTGATGATTGAGTCGACGTCGAAGGCCGACTTAGTCAGCTTTATCAGCTCCGGCATGGAGTACTCATCAATGTCTAGCAGATCCAATTCTAAAAATGGTTTCTCGTCCATTTTGTTCGGGGCATCTAGGTCAGTAAAAAATCTATAGACCTGACCATTGGTGAGAATTGATATTCTTGCGCTTGTGACGTGAAAGTAACGGAAAAGCTGAGAGGCGTGATTGATGCTCAATGACTCACCGATTTTTTTGCATTCGATAAGTATCTGAACCTCACCGTCTTTCATGATAGCGTAGTCGATTTTTTCACCTTTCTTTGTCCCGACATCGCAGACAAATTCTGGCATCACTTCCTGTGGATCAAACACGTCGTAGCCCAGCACCGTGTTGATAAAAGGCATTACAAAAGCATTTTTTGTAGCTTCTTCTGTTTGGATGGCGGGGCCTTGCAGTCGAACTTTGGCTGCCAGGCTGGTGAGCTTTTCAAAAAATTCCATATAAACCTCTTACCTATTCGGTTCCGTGTATAGATGTGGTGGCAAATTGACAGCCATCTGATACTAGACACAAAAAACCATAAAGAAAATGCGGTAAGAGGTTGTTTGTCTTTAATTGAAAAAAAGCTAAAAAAGTTCGTAAATTTCTTATCTATTTATCAATAGGTTGCAGGTGTGCGAAAAATTTGTGTGTGCAGGACAAAAAGTCTGAAAACTCTGGATAGGTAGACGGATAGTCTAGGCGGATGATCTGTCAACTCCTGCCAGCGCAGCATGCTCAGCCAATTCTTGCTGGATAAACGCCGCAATCATCGCGCGGTACACCTGTTCGGTGACGTCGGGATTGGCGCCGACCGTTTGGGACAGATTGCGTACTTTGCTGATCACCTGTTCGACGCGCTGTGGTGCCTTGACGCCGTCGGTGTCTTTTTTGAAGCGTGCCGCCTGGGAAACGTAGTGGCCGCGTTCGGCCAACAGGCTGACGATTTGCTGGTCGAGGCGGTCGATGTTGCTTCGGACTTCTTCAAGGGTGGTGCAGGTAACGGCCATGTTGAGTGAACTCCTGATTCTGGTTGGGCGTTGGTCAGTAGTGATACCACTTCATCTCAAGCATTACCTCATTCACCGGCGTCGACAAGTGGCTGTACTCGCGTTGGGCGCTCAGGCGCAGGCCGAGGTTGCGCGACAATTCCCACTGCTGGTTCAGGCTGATGCTGCGCCGTACTTCGCCATTGGTGAAGAAATCTCCCTTGGCTTCCAGGCTCAGGTTGCCCAGCGGGTTTTTCCACAGTACGCCGGTGTTGAAACCGGCGGCGGGGGAGATGGCTTCGCTGAAGTCGTTGTTGTGTTCCACGCGCACGGTGCCGAGGGCGAAGCCGAGCATGTCGTCGCGCAGTTGCCAGGTGCCGCCGGCGCCGCCGTTGACGTGGGCGACCAGGGTTTCATCGTCGTGTTTGCCCGGCACGCGTTCCAGGCCGCCGGTGACTTGCCATGACCAGGGTTGCAGCAACGCGTTGCGCGGAGTCAGGGAGCGGATGGTGGCCAGGTCCAGTTGCTGCAGTTGCCAGTGGTTGCCTTCGTACTGGCGCAGTTTCATTTGCAGGATCTCGATCTGCGCGCCGAGGGGGAAGCCTTCGGCGTTGTCGTTGAGGTCGTGGTAGGCCATGCGCAGGCCGTATTCGCCGAAGGCTTTGTCGCCACGCGTGCCGATGCCGGCTTGCCAGGTGCGTGATTCATGGCCGGTTTCCGGCAGGCCTGGGGGCGTGATCTTCAGGTCGGGCGCGGGGTTCTGGTTGATCGCACGCAGCAGTTCGAAGCTGCGTTGGGAGCGTTCGGTGTCGCGCTCCAGGCCATTGGCGCGGTAGCGGCCGAGGCGGTAGGCGGCGTCGATGATCAGCGCCTGGCGCTCGCGCGGCAACGCTTTAAACGCGGGCGCCTGCAGTTGTTTCTGGTCGTCGCTGACTTTCAGCACCCATTGCTGCTCGTCGCTGTCCAGCGGTTTGGCGCGTTCCAGCAACTCGCGCTCACGGGACGGGCGATAGTCGATCTTCTCGACCAGGCCGGCGTCTTTCACGGCCTTGACCGTGTCGGTGGGGATCGCAGTGAGCGGGAATTGCTCGGTCAGGCGCAGGCCGGGGCGGGCCACTTGCAGCAACTCCAACAGGCGGTAGGAGCAGTTTTCGTCGAAGAAGAAGTAGTCGAACTGGATCTGCTTGAGTTCCCACACGTGCTCGACCATGCGCTCGGTCTCGACCTGGGTCAGGTTCAGGCGGTATTCCCACAGGTCGCGGTTCTCCAGGCTGCGGTATTCGGAGAGTTTTTCCTGGTAGGGCACCAGGGCGAACAGGCCGGGGTAGCCGCCCATCAGGCCTTTCCAGGCGTAGAGGATGCTGTTGTCCGAGCCTTCGATGTACGCGCCGAAGTTGATCGCATAGCTGAGCAGCGCGGTGTTGTTGCTCTGCACGTCGGCCTGGTCGATGCGCAGCAGGGTGTGGCCGAACATCGATGAAGGGCTGTTGAGGTAGGCCGCCGGGAAGATCATCACCGCGCTATGGGGCGCGACGTCCTTGAACCATTGCTTGAATTCGTTGCAGCCCACGGCGGGCAGGTCGGTCAGTTGCAACCGGTCCTTGAGCCAGCGGGTACGTGCGGGGTAAACGCATTGTGCGTGTTTTTCACCCAGGCTGGCCGGCGCGTAGAGCGCGTCGACGGTGGCCTTGAGTTCGGCATCCGGGTGATGGGCGCCATCGGCGGCGAGGAAGAATTTTTTGTCGCTGACATAGCTGCGCCAGCCACTGACTTTGCCGGCTTCGTAATGGCCCAAGGACAACCAGAACGGATCGTTGGCCAATTGCTGCAAACGTTGATCATCAAGATGCGGCGCCGCATACAACGGGGCGCAGGCGAAGAGTGCCATCCAGGCAAGGCGTTTGAGCATAGGGGCAACTTAAGTCGGAAAAAGTGAGACCCAAGCGGGGAGGCGGGTCCAAAAATAAGACCCGCGCCTTGGAGGGCGCGGGCGGCTCGAGCTTAAGCCTGGGTTGCGTATTTCGCCAGGCGGGCATCACTTTTCAGTACAGCCAGGGTGTTGTTGTGGACATCGTCAGCGGTCACGTCGGCCTTGCTGAAGATTTGCTGGAAGTGCTCGTGGGTCACGGCAGCAAAGTGCTCGCGATCTTCTGGTGCAACGCCCAGTACCACGGCGTAGGTGGTCAGCGCCTCGCCATTGCCTTTGGCCATGTCTTCGGACAGCTCGTTCATCATGCCATTCATGGCAATCCACGATTTGCCGCCGTAGGTCAGGGCGCTGTTGGTGCTGCAACCGTTGGTGCCCGAGGTCATGCCGAAGGTAGCGTTGCCCGAGGTGCCGTTGGTGGTGGACGCCAGGAAGTGCGCCGGCGTGCCGCGCTGGCCTTCGAACAGCATGTTGCCCCAACCGCAGTTCGGGCCACCGGGTGATTCAGCCATTGCGTTGAGGGAAACGACGGTGAAGAGAGTACCGAGAAGGATCCGTTTCATAGCTTTGTTCTCTTTGTGTGCAAACCAATGGACAAGGGTTCAGGCGCAGTAACGCGCCTTAGGGGCCGGTTATTAGTCCAGCCCGCGCAGTTTGGAGTTTAGGCAGGTTCCAGGGGTTCCGTGATTTTTAATAAAACAATCAGAGATATCTCGATTTTTTTGTAGGACGCAGCCCGTGTCTATGCTTTACCTCAGGCGCGCCTTGCCAGAGCGCGTAACAGAGAGCCAGAATGCCGCCATCTGCCCCGCCTGATGTAAGGAAGCCCGATGCCTGATCCTGTTGCTGCCAGCTTGCGTCTAGCGCCCGAAGCGCTGACTCGCCCTTTCTCCGCTGAACAGTTCAGCTTCTCGACCACCAATGATTTGGAGCCCTTTCGCGGTGTGCTTGGCCAGGAACGTGCGGTTGAAGCCTTGCAGTTCGGTGTGGCCATGCCACGCCCCGGTTACAACGTGTTTGTCATGGGCGAGCCGGGCACCGGCCGCTTTTCGTTCGTCAAACGCTACCTGAAGGCCGAAGGCAAACGCCTGCAGACCCCGTCGGACTGGGTCTATGTGAATAATTTCGATGAGCCCCGCGAACCCCGCGCCTTGGAACTGCCGGCAGGCGGCGCCGCGGCGTTCATCAGCGACATCAACGGCTTGATCGACAACCTGGTGGCGACCTTCCCGGCAGTGTTCGAACACCCGACGTATCAACAACGCAAAAGCGCCATCGACCGCGCGTTCAACCAGCGTTACGACAAGGCATTGGACGTGATCGAACGCCTGGCCCTGGAAAAGGACGTGGCGCTGTACCGCGACAGTTCCAACATCGCGTTCACCCCGATGCTCGACGGCAAGGCGCTGGACGAGGCCGAGTTCTCGCAGCTGCCGGAAGTCGATCGCGAGCGCTTCCACACCGATATTTCCGAACTGGAAGAGCGCCTCAACGAAGAGCTGGCCAGCCTGCCGCAGTGGAAGCGTGAGTCGAACAACCAACTGCGTCAGTTCAACGAAGAAACCATCACCCTGGCCCTACAGCCATTGCTGTCACCGTTGTCGGAAAAGTACGCAGAAAACGCCGCCGTATGCGGTTACCTGCAAGCCATGCAGGTGTACTTGCTGAAAACCGTGGTCGAGCAATTGGTGGACGACGCCAAGACCGACGCCCAGGCCCGCAAGCTGCTCGAAGAACAGTACTGCCCGAGCCTGGTGGTCGGCCATCCGGTCAACGGCGGCGCCCCGGTGGTGTTTGAACCGCACCCGACCTACGACAACCTGTTCGGCCGGATCGAATACAGCACCGATCAGGGCGCGCTCTACACCACCTATCGTCAGTTGCGTCCGGGCGCCTTGCACCGGGCCAACGGCGGGTTCCTGATCCTCGAAGCCGAGAAGATGCTCAGCGAGCCGTTTGTGTGGGACGCCCTCAAGCGTTCCCTGCAGTCGCGCAAGCTTAAGATGGAGTCGCCGCTGGGCGAACTGGGCCGCCTGGCCACGGTGACGCTCAACCCGCAGATGATTGCGTTGCAGGTCAAGGTGATCATCATCGGCTCCCGCCAGCTGTACTACGCGTTGCAGGACGCCGATCCGGACTTCCAGGAAATGTTCCGCGTGCTGGTGGATTTCGACGAAGACATCCCGATGGTCGACGAAAGCCTCGAGCAGTTCGCGCAGTTGCTGAAAACCCGCACCTCGGAAGAGGGCATGGCGCCGCTGACCTCGGACGCGGTGGCGCGCTTGGCCACTTATAGCGCACGCCTGGCCGAACACCAGGGGCGGTTGTCGGCGCGCATTGGCGACTTGTTCCAACTGGTCAGCGAGGCGGATTTCATTCGCCACCTGGCGGGCGACGAAATGACCGACGCCGGCCACATCGAACGTGCGCTGAAGGCCAAGGCCACGCGCACCGGACGGGTGTCGGCGCGGATTCTCGACGACATGCTCGCCGGGGTGATCCTGATCGACACCGCCGGCGCGGCGGTCGGCAAGTGCAACGGGCTGACGGTGCTGGAAGTCGGCGATTCGGCGTTCGGCGTGCCGGCGCGGATTTCCGCCACGGTGTACCCGGGCGGCAGCGGCATCGTCGACATCGAGCGCGAGGTCAACCTCGGCCAGCCGATTCACTCCAAGGGCGTGATGATCCTCACCGGTTACCTGGGCAGCCGTTATGCCCAGGAATTCCCGCTGGCGATCTCGGCGAGTATCGCGCTGGAACAGTCCTACGGTTATGTGGACGGCGACAGCGCGTCCCTGGGCGAGGCCTGTACCTTGATTTCGGCCTTGTCGAAAACCCCGCTCAAACAGTGTTTTGCCATCACCGGTTCGATCAACCAGTTTGGTGAAGTGCAGGCGGTGGGCGGGGTCAACGAGAAGATCGAAGGTTTCTTCCGCCTCTGCGAAGCGCGTGGGCTGACCGGCGAACAAGGCGCGATCATTCCGCAGGCCAACGTCGCCACGCTGATGCTCGATGAGAAGGTGTTGCAGGCCGTGCGCGCCGGGCAATTCCATATCTATGCGGTGCGCCAGGCGGATGAGGCGTTGAGCCTGCTGGTCGGCGAGCCGGCCGGTGAGCCGGACGCAGAAGGGCAATTCCCCGAAGGCACGGTGAATGCGCGTGTGGTCGAGCGTTTGCGCGCGATTGCCGAGATGATCAGCGAGGAAGACTTGAAGGAAGCTGAAAAGGAACTGGCGCTGCACGCGCAGGCGGAAGCCAAACCGAGCTGATCGGTTAGCCCGCCACTAAATTGACTCCAGGTTGGGGGCCAACGCCCGTTGGTCTCTACAACCTTGGTTTATCGCGTTTTTCTTCTATTCTGAGCACTAGGGATATCCACCGGAGTCGCAGGATAGAAACAGTCTCGCCGTGCTTGAGGCTGAACGCCGATCTACCGAGGGTCGCCGCCATGCCGCGCAACCTTTGCCTGACCCGCCAGTGTCTGGGCCTGGGCACTCGCATCGAATGCTCCATTCGCCCTCTCGCGGGGGATAACGGAATGTGGACGTTGTTGTTTGCCGCTGGAATGACCGGTGAGCAGCCTTCGACCATCAAATCCCAGGGACCGTTTCCCGGGCCGTTCGTGGCCGAAACCTTCCTGCAATCAATCGTCGAAAACCTGACCCAGCAAGGCTACGAGCTGGCGCAGGAGCCGCAGATCTGGTGCCTGCATCTGCAGGCCCACCTGCGCCAGCTCAATAACGGGCAGGAATGCCTGGCCCTGTAGGCCCGGTTATTTGCTTTCGGGCTTGTCCAGCTTGACCTCGAAGCCGTATTGCACGGTGCTCAGGTTGGTACGCTGGTAGCTTTCCAGCTGGGTCGGCTGGCCGTAGAAGTAGTGCACATCAAACAACGCCGTGCCGTATTCCTCGGCGTGGTGGCTGACCCCGAGGATTTCCTTGAGGTAGTTGCCGCTGGCGTCCTTGGCATAGAAGCGCCAGCTGTCGGACGGGAACTGCGCCTGGTCGACGATCAGCGCGTTGTCCTTGAGCGACAGGCCCTTGGGCAGCTTGGTCACGTCGATCGTGGCTTGGTCGATGCTGGCCAGGAACAGCGGAATCGAGCCCACCACAAACGCCGGGTTTTCCGGGAACAGGTTGAGGTCGTAGGTGAGCGTGCCGCGTGCAGGGTTCAGCTCGAAGGCTTCGCTCGGCAACTCGATGGGCTCGCCGCGCTCGCCTTTTTCATTGGCTGTGAAAAACGTCACCGGGGCTTCGTCGCTGTTGCGTTCGGTGCCCGCCAATTCGTCGTTGAAGGTGTAGGGGTGGTCAAACACGATATGCGCGGCGCTGGCATCTTCGACGGACTGGCTGATGGTCACGCTGTTTTTCAGTTGGTCCTCGGTCATCGTCGCGGTTTTCAGCCAACTGGCGGTGCTGTCGTCGTACACCGTTACCGCCATCGGCAAGGCTTGCACGGTTTTCTGCAGGCTGTTCTTGTCGAAGCGCAATACGGGCAGGTCGAGGTCCTTGCGGGTCAGCGTGGCCTTGGAAAAGTCCAGCACGTCGACCTGCAGCGTGTCGATCAGGCCATTGAAGTAGACCTTGGCGTAATGGCTGCTTTGCTGGTGTTCGAAGGCTTTCTGCTCGTCCGTCAGTTGTTTCTCAAACGCGTCCGACCAGGCTTTCTGCTTTTGCATCTGCGCCAGTTGTTTCTCGTAGAACGCCACCTGCGCGGCATTTTCGTTGATCGAGCCCGAGCGCGTGAGGAACTGCCCGGTACTGTCGCGGGCCTGCACCAGCAACGGGTCCGGTGATTCGTCGCCGACCTCCGCCGCCAGCGGTTCGTGGTTGGTCAGTTCGATCTCGGCGTAGTTTTTTTCCAGGCTCAGCAGGTTGAGGGTGATATTGCCCTCGGTGCGCGGGTGGCCGAGGTCTTTTTTCGACAGGTCGAACGTCAGCACCTTGCCCGGCGCGACCACCTCGACCGTACCTTTGAGGCTGACGGGCTGCGGCTGGCTCTTGTTGTCGGTCTCGATGCCGTCGATGAACGGGTAGGTCACCGTCAGGTCATCGGGGTTGGTCAGGTTGGAACTGCTGGGGCTCAACTGGATGCCGGGATCGGTTTCCGACCATTCCGGCTGGAAGGGGATGACTTTGCTGTTGCTCAAGGTCACCGACTGCCATTCCAGGCCGTGGGGGAACGGGAACTGGTCGGGGGTGTTGAAGTTGAACGGGAACACCGGCTGCAGATCGGTCAGGTAGTCGGAGTGGGAGGTCTTGCGCAGCACGAACAGGCCGTTGATGTAGGTGTCGACCAGGGCCTGGGGCGTGGGGTAGTGCTTGAGCAGGGCCAGGCTGTCTTCGCCGTATTCGGCTTCGATGGGCTTGCTGGCGAGCTTGACCCGCGCCCGTTCCAGCAACAACAGCGAACCGCCGAGGTCAGCGATGGCGTCGCGCAGTTTGGGGTCCTGGATACTGTCGAGCGACTGTTCGAACTGCTTGGTTTTCTCTTCGAGGGTGGTCTGCTTTTGCTCGTCGCTGGGAGAACAGCCACCGGCCAGCAGCAATGCCGCACACAGGCCGATGCTGGCCCAAGGGGAACGCACATCCATCATCTTGAGTTTTCCTGTCCGACGTCTTTGAGCCGAGTTGATGGCCTCGACACTAGCAGAAAAACGCTCTTACAGATGCCACTCAGGTCAGTTTTCTCGCGGTCACAGGTGTTGGGTAGCGGCTGGTATACTCGCCGTCATTTCTAACCACGCTGTGTGAGATTCAATGGAACGCTTTATCGAAAATACGATGTACGCCTCGCGCTGGTTGCTGGCGCCGATCTACCTGGGGTTGTCCCTGGGCTTGTTGATCCTGGCATTGAAATTCTTCCAGGAAATCATTCACGTCGTTCCCAATATCTTCAGCATGCTCGAATCGGAAGTGATCCTGCTGCTGTTGTCGTTGATCGACATGGCACTGGTCGGCGGCCTGCTGGTGATGGTGATGATCTCCGGCTACGAGAACTTCGT
This sequence comes from Pseudomonas sp. PSPC2-3, assembly GCF_049898265.1. Taxonomy (NCBI): domain Bacteria; kingdom Pseudomonadati; phylum Pseudomonadota; class Gammaproteobacteria; order Pseudomonadales; family Pseudomonadaceae; genus Pseudomonas; species Pseudomonas sp. PSPC2-3. Next base: position 219,523 of record NZ_JAFCXJ010000009.1, read on the forward strand.
CTCGCAGCTGGACATCGATGAAAACAAGGAAAAGCTCAACTGGCTGGGCACCATGGACTCTTCCTCGCTGAAGATGAAAGTGGCCGCCTCCATCGTGGCGATTTCCTCCATCCACCTGCTGCGCATCTTCATGGATGCCAAGAACGTCGATCCGCAGCATTTGATGTGGTACGTGATCATCCACATGACCTTTGTGGTCTCGGCGTTCGCCATGGGTTACCTGGACAAGCTCACCAAGCACTGATCCCCGCGCCGGCTTTACTGCCCGATGAAGTAGTAAGGCTGGCGATTGATTGCCATCTCCTTGATCACCGTGACCTTGCCGGTCAGTTGCTCCGTGTTATCCAGCAGCGCGACGTTGCCGGGGGCGGCGGCCAGGTAACTGTGCAGTTCGGGCTCGGTTTGCAGAATCGGCAAGTAGGCCTGCAGATAGAACACGCTGGCGCCATCGATGCGCTCGTTGGGCCGGAACAACGCGACCTTTTTGCCTTCGGCCTGTAGCGCCTGGATCTGGCTCATCACGGGCACGAAGGACTGTTTTTTGTCGGCTTTTGGCGCGAACCAGAAAGCAGCGCTCAGGTAGCAGGCGATGAGCACGGTGAACACGCCGCCAATCACGATTTTATGCCGCTTATACAGCGCCGGTTTGTGATCTTTCAGCCAGTGCAGCAGCACCTGCGCATATTCCGCAGCCAGTACGGCGGCGGCTGGCGTCAGCGCCATCAGGTATACGGTGCGCTTGCTGGAAGCCAGGGTCAGCAGGGTGAATTGCGCCACCAGCCAGACGCAGAAAAACAGACGGTAGCGGTTGTGCACCAGGCTTTTACGGAAGTGCCACAACCCCAGGTACACCAGGATATTCCACGGCAAAAAGGCTTCGGGCAGTTTGGCGATGTAGTAGTAGAAGGGTTCGTAGTGCCCGGCTTCGACAAACGAGCCGCTGAACCGCCCGACGCTGTTGGTCCACAGCACTTCGCCCACCGCCTGCAGCCCGCCGCGCTGGAACAGAAACCCCAGCCAGATCAGCAGTGGCACCAAGGCCAGCAGGGTAAACAGTGCCGGCCGCAGCCAGTCGCCGATGCGCAGGCGTTTGTCCATCCAACTGGTGCAGGCCAGGTACACAAAGATCACGATGCCCGGCATCGCCAGGCCCAGCACGCCTTTGCTCAGGGTGGCGATCACCATCCCGGCCGTGAACAGGGCCCACGCCCAGGCGGTTGAGCCCTGGCGCTCGGCCGCCGGCCGCATGGCCTGGTAGAACGCCAGCAGCGCGGTGGTCACACCCAGGCTGAGCAATGCATCTTCACCGACGCCGCGCACATTGCTCCAGTAACTGGCCATGGTCGCCAGGATCAGCGCCGCGCAGAACGCCAGTGTCTTTGGCCGCCCGAACGTGCGCAGCATCCCGTAAAGCAGCATCACGCTGAACAACCCGGCGAACGCCGAGGCCAGGCGCACGGCCCCGGGCGTGCCGCCAAACAGGCGGATCGCGCCGGCGTCGAGCCACAGGCTCAGGGGCGGTTTTTCCAGGAACGGCTCACGGAACAGCCGTGGCACCACCCAGTCGTTGTCCAGGTGCATGGCCATGGCGATCCCGCCGACACGGGCTTCAGTGGAGCCTTGCAGTTCATGGTTACCAAGGGCGAAGAAGAACAACAGGCCAGCAAGCAGGAGCAGCAGAGGAACGGGACGCGTCATGGGGGCTGGTTACCGGGGCAGGGGGCCGTTCGAGGGAACGGCTCGCAATCGGTGAGTATAGGGGGGCGATTCTTAATATTTCATGAATGGGTACGAGGTTTGTGCAGGGGGACCGGGGCGGTGGTTTATTTCCGCCCCGGCTTCACTGCGGATGGGGGTTATGTCGCTTTGACTTTAAACCGGCTCAACCCTTGTTGCATGGAGCTGGCCCGTTCCGACAGGTCGCGGGCAGCCACCGCGCATTGTTGGGAGTTGGCCTGATTCTGCTGGGTGACTTCGTCGATCTGCTCCAGGCCGATACTGGCTTGCTGCAAGCCGGACGCCTGTTCACTCGAGGCTTGGTAGATCAGCGACACCAGGCTGGAAACGGTGCTGGTGCCGGTGACGATGTTTCGCAACGAGTCGGCCGTGCGACCGGCGATGACCATGCCGCGCTGTGTCTTGGTCGACGAGTCGGCGATCAGCGCCGCGGTTTGCTGGGCCGCTTCGGCACTGCGGGCGGCGAGGCTCCTGACTTCATCGGCGACGACGGCAAAGCCACGGCCCAATTCGCCGGCGCGTGCCGCCTCGATCGCCGCGTTCAAGGCCAGCAGGTTGGTCTGGGCGGCGATGTTGTCGATGGTGGTGATGATCGCGGTGATGTCTTTGCCCGAGTTGTCGATTTCGGTCATGGCGGCGATCAGCTCGCTCATCAACTTGTCACTTTCCCCGGCGTCGGCGCGTGAGGCCTGGGATTGTTCGTCGGCCTTTTTCGCGTTGGCGGCGTTGTCGGTGGTCTGCGCGGCCATTTGCGTCATGACGGCACTGATCTCAGTGATGGACGACGCCGAGTTGGACGCCCCGTCGGACAACGACTGGCTCAACTCGGTGACTTGTGCGGAGCTGCCGGTGATTTGCGTGGCGCTGGCCTGCACCTGGGAAATCAAGGTGTTCAAGTTGCCGACCATTTTTTCCAGGGACTTGCCCAACGTGTCGTTGGGGGAGGACAAACGCACTTCCAGGTCCAGATCGCCTTCGGAGATACGTTCAGCCACACGGACCTGACGCTGCAGGCTTTCGGACATCTCGTTCAAGGCCAAGGACAACTGGCCGACTTCATCGTCGGATTTTTGCACCAGGCGACGCGAGAAATCCCCCAGGCTGATGTTGGCAGCCAAGGCGGCGGCTTCACGAATCGGCCCGACGATTTTTGCGGTGGCGAACCACAGCGCCAGCAATGCCAGTACCGAGATACCCAGGCCGACCGAGACCTGCCAGATACTGCTGCTGACGCCACGGGATTGCAGTTCCTTCTCCAGGGCAATCGCCTGGCTCATGACCACCGCCTTGGGCAGGTGGATCAAGATGGCCCAGGGTTTTTCGGTGCGGCCCAGGATGATCGGCATCTGTACTTCGATTTCCTGGGACTCCTGGTTGAGGCGACTGTCGCCCTGGCCTTTCTGCACATTGGCCAGCACCTTGTCCCAGGTGTCGGGTAGCAATGCCTTCAATGACTGGCCGATCAGTTCCGGCCGTTTACTGTCGGCGACCACCAAGCCCTGGTTGCTCAGGATCGACACCGAACCTTTGCCGCCGTAGAGGTCGGCGGACATTTGCTCGCTGAGTTTCTGGATAAACGAGATGTCGAAGTCTGCGCCGACCACGCCGTAAAACTTGCCATTGGCGGTGATCGGCACCGAGAGCGTGGTCAGCCACACATTTTTGCCTTGCACCACGTAGGGAAGAGGGTCGAGCACGCTTTCTTTCAGGGTGTCCCGGGGGCCGCTGTACCAGCCGCCCTTGAGCACGCCATTGGGGTGGCGGGCATCGGAGTCGTATTCGACCAGCGGTTGCACGGCGATATGGCCGTCCGAGCCGCGTGTCCAATAGGGCGTGAAGCGGCCGGTCAACGGGTTGTTACCGCCTTCGTTGTTACGAAACGCTTGGTCCTGGCCGTCCACCGCATCCGGCTCCCAGCACGAATACGTGCCGTTGAAGTCGGGGTTGTCCTTGAGCACGCTGAGCAACATTGTATTGATTTGATCGCGGCCCAGTGCCAGCGGGCTTTGCGCACTTTTACTCGCGCCCAGCGTATTGGCCAGCGTGCGTGCCGAGTCCAAGGCATTTTGCAGTTTCGCCCTGATCGCATTGGCACGGGACTCCGCCAGGTTTTGTACTTCGCGAATGGTGCCGCTTTCGATCAATGTTGAAACTTCGGTGCCCACGTAGGCTTGATTGGCGGTTGAGGAGTACAACCCATATAACACCAGGCTCGCGCAAGAGATTAACAGGCAGAGTCCGGCGGTGAAGCAAATCCGAGTCTGTAATGAGTTGAATTTCATGGTATTTCCTGCCCACGCTAGTAGTTGCCGACATAATTGGATGGCGGCATTTCAGTTTTTTTTGTTCGCAAGGCTTACTGCTTGATCATGGGCTGCTTGAGCATATAAATGCAGTACAGCTGGGGCGTCGCTTAGTTCTGCTCGGACGCCTCATCGTCGAGCCAGAGACGTTCGGTGTTTTTAAAGCCATAACGCTGTGACGGTACGCGCGCAATGATGCGATCGGTTTGTTCGGGATCACTCAGATCGATTATTTTTGGGGTGATATAAATATTTAACACCGGCACGAAGAACAACTTAATCTTTGGCGTCAATAAAGAGTCGGGGTGTTGTTCGATCACCACGCCGATACTGCCACTTTTCAACTGAACGATAGACCCCACCGGATAAATACCCACGGACTTCAAAAACGCGCGGAACACCTCGTCGTCGAAATGCCCGTCCCATGTCGACATTTGCTGGATGGCGACCGCGGGGTCCCAGCCTTGGTTGTAGGAACGATCCGAGGTGATTGCATCGTAGACATCGCAAACGGCGGCCATTCGCGCAAAAAGACTGATCTGGTCGCCGACCAACTGATGGGGGTAGCCGCTGCCGTCCACCCGTTCATGGTGATGCAGGCAGACATCCACGACCATGTCGCACATCTGCGAAGTCGCCAGCAGGGTTTTCTCACCTTCCAGCGGGTGCGTGCGTATCAGTTGCAATTCGTCACCGCTCAAGCGCCCGGGCTTGTTGAGGATCGCGCCCGGTATGGCCATTTTGCCGATGTCATGCAGCAGGCCGGCCATCCCGACCCGGCGAATCAACACGGCGGGCAGGTTCAACTGGTTGCCCAGGGCAATCATCAGTGCACACACGGCGACCGAATGCATATAGGTGTAATCGTCGAGGCTTTTCAGGCGTGCCAGGCTGATAAAGGCATTGGGATGGCGGGCGATCGACGCGGAAATGTCGTCGACCAGTACGCTGATATTCTCCAACTCCAGGGCGCGGCCCATGCGGACATGGCTGAACATCTCGACCACGGCGGTCTTGGCGCGGGCACAGATTTCCTGGGCGGCAACGAGCTCGTTGTTCATGCAGGTGGGAGTGATCGTCGCCGCTGCGGGCGCAGGGGGCGGCTCTGCTGACTGGGGCGTCTCGGGTAGCTGCGCGCCGCAGCCCATGGCGCATTGGATATCCGCCTGCGCGTCGCGTGCGCGGCCTTGCCAGAAGGGCCTGGCCTCGCCGTTGTCTGGCGCCAGATGATAGAGCTCATTACATTTCAACATGATTTGCCCTCTGTTGATTTTGTTCTTATTCGTTTCCTTGCAGCCTCCTTGGCTTGAGTGTTGTTGTCGTAGAGCGTCAGTTCGTGTTGACGGCTTTGATACGTGAGACGACGCGGCCGGCCAGGTCATCGGGGCGGAACTTGGCCAGGAAGTCGTCGGCCCCGACTTTCTTGACCATGGCCTGGTTGAAGCCCCCCGAGAGCGAGGTGTGCAGCACAATGTGCAGGTTGGCCATGCGCGGGTCGTTGCGGATCTCGGCGGTCAAGGTGTAGCCGTCCATCTCCGGCATCTCGATGTCGGAGATCATCATCAGAAACTCCTCATCCGGCTTGCGCCCTTCGTCGAGCATGGCGCGCAGATAGTCCAGCGCTTGTCGGCCATCGTTCAAGGCCACTACCTCGACGCCCACGGTTTCCAGGCAGCGGGTCACCTGTTTGCGCGCGACCATCGAGTCGTCCACGGTCAACACCCGCAGGTGTCGCGCCTGCTGGGTGACTTCGTGATCGATTACGCCGCTGGATATTTCCTCGGACGATGGCGATATTTCTGTCAGCACCTTTTCAACATCGATGATCTCGACCAGGCGGTCGTCCGTGCGGGTGACGGCCGTCAGGTAATTGTTCTCACCACTGCCCTTGGGCGGCGGATGGATGTCTTCCCAGTTCAGATTGACGATGTGTTCGACCGCGTAGACGAGGAAACCCTGAACGCGATTGTTGTACTCCGTAAGTATTATAAAAGCGCTTTCCTGATCCTCGACTCCGGGCAGTCCCGTTGCCATGGCCAGGTCAAGAATAGGGATGCAGACACCTCGGATATTGGCCACGCCACAAATATTGTTATTAGACTTTGGTATCGATGATAACTTCGGGCAGCGGATAACTTCACGAACTTTGAATACGTTGATCCCGTACAGTTGGTGATTGTTGAAGCGGAACAGCAACAGTTCGAGCCTGTTCTGCCCGACCAGTTGTGTGCGGCTGTTAACGGAGGCCAGTACACCGGTCATACACACTCCTTAAACCTGGTTGAACAGCGCTGATGTCGTAATGACATTAGCATATGTAGGGGGATGTAAAATATATGTGAAAATAAAAGAATGCCAGGCTTGGTCGTTAAAGCGATATGAAGTCAGCTGAATGTCTTTTCGCACAGTTGTTTTAAATGCTTAGTTGGCTAACTTATTGTTTGTTATTGTTGAGAATGATTTAGATCGAAGGTTTTAGATGATCTGCAACATTCGATAGTTCATATAGCCCAAGTCGGAGTCGAGGCATGACCGCCGCTGATGATCCTTGCGGGTGCCGGGCACATCGATCTCGCGCATGCGTTGCAAAGGCACGCCGATGCATAAGTCGATGGGCCGCGTGTAAACAGAAGCGGGGTGGCTGAACCGTTCATATGTCTGTTTCGGCCGAACCCTGGCGATGGTCGAGAAGCGTCTAGTCCGGGCCTGAGAACCTGCTCCATTTGTTTACCTGTACGGACAAACATCGTGGACGGGGTCGCTGATTTTGCTTAGGGTGTGGCCATTCGATATTACTGGCAAGGTGGTCTGCATGCAGCGCGAACAGTTCCTGGCGCAACCTGAAGTTGAGTCCTTCATCGCATGGCTTGCAGCGAACTTGCCGACGCTGACCTTCAAGCTGCGCTTCAAGTCGAGCAAATTCGTGCCTGGCGGTTTGACGGCTGATGTCCAGGGCATCGAGCAGGTGCTTGGGCACTATCGCTGGAAGGCAAGCTGGCAGGATGCTCACCAATGCTCGGTGGATTCACGCACCTGGGCTGAAACCCAACGCTCTCTCGGGCAACTTCGCGAATGGCTGACGAGTGCGGTCAAACAGGGGAATGACCAGCAAGCGCTTCAAGCCTGCCTGCAGATTCTTCGTTGGGGCGGTGTGCGGGGCGCCATTCCGTTTTTGCACCGGCTGGCCGCAAACGGCAAGCTGTCGAGCTATCTGCAAAAGATGGCCGGGCTGATGTCGCTCGATGGCAAAAATGACCTGGATGATCTCGATGCGATCAGCGTCGAGCGTTTCGATGCGGGCCTGACCAAGATTCATGCGTTGTTTGATTCGTCGGGCTCCCCCATCTATGACAGCCGCGTCGGCGCAGCGATAGGCATGCTGTATTCACTGTTTCGCCAGCAATGGACGGGGAGCGGCAAACCCTTGCTGGCTTTCCCGTCCGGAGCCGCTCGTGGCAGCCAGATCCGCAACCCCGGAGCATTTTTGAACGGCCTGGCCGCGCCTCAGTTCTCTTCGATCAGCTATGAGACATGGGCCCGCTGGCAAGTGCGGTTGGGCTGGATTATCCGCGCCCTGCTCGAGCGCACCGGCTGGTTCGCCGAGCAAGGCGCGCTGCCTGCGCGGTGCCATGCGTTCGAGGCCAGCCTGTTTGTGCTTGGCTATGACCTGCGGTGCTTTGGGTGGACACCTAAGTCAGCCGTGCCGGTGGTTGACCTGCCGGAACCCGAAGAACGTGACAGCACGGGCTGGGTGCCGACGGGGAACCCTTTCAGTCAGGTCATCAACGACTATCTGCTGTTCCGTCGCGAGGGTGGAAAAAGCGATAAAGCCTCGTTCGTTGACTGGTTGTCGACTCATCCGCACCACGCGCGTCCGATCTCGCGGGCTACCGCTCAGGACTACTGTTTTGCGTTTTCGATGCAGGAGTTCGACCTCTTCGACCGCTCCCTTGAAGCGCTGGAGCGGATTGTCGCCGGTGGCGAGGACGGCTTGCGTGCCGTCTTGGCGAGCGAGGCGCTGGAGCCTTTCACCTTGGGCGATGAGCGCGTCAGCGTGTGTCTGGTAGACGTCATGATCACGGGGCGGGCGTATCAGCGAGAGTCGACCGGTGACGCGCGCGTCGAGTCGATCTTGAGCGCCGGGTACGCCGGCACGAAAAACAGCGCAAACACACTGATGGCCCTGGGACGCAACGTGGGCAAGCACTTCGGTCTGTTGGACGACAAGCATTTGCCTACGCCGCTCTTCGAGCGTTTCTTCGGCGCATGTTCGCTCGAGGCGTGACGCTCACGACGTTGTGTGCGGGGCGGCCGATCACTCTGTTTGAGCGCATCGATGATCGCGCCGAGCTTGGCCTCAGCGACTGGCACCTCTGCGTGCTGTTCGATGAGGCGCCGCCTCTCGATCCGTCCGGCTTGAATCAGCGCGACCTGGCGGGTGACACGCCGCTGGACATGGCTTACCGGCTGAACCGCAGCGGCCTGATCGACACGCTGGAGTCACTCGGCGCCCAGGGCAACCCGCAGATTCGCGGCTGGGCCGGCCTGGGCAGCTTCATGCCCCACGACAAGTACATCCACCTGCCTGCGCGATACGGCAATGTCAAAACCCTGCAAGCCCGCTACCGCCTGGGTGCCAGCCTCAATGACCGCGATGGGCTGGGGAACACGCCACTGCATTGGCTGCTGCTCAATGGTCACTTGAAGGCCGCGCGGTACTTCATCGACCGCGCCATGACGTTCGGTCTTGATCTGGGCGCGAAGAATCACCAGGGCAATACGCTGCGCAATATTGCTCTGCTCAACGGCCAGCATGAACTGGCACAGCGCTTACTCGCGGCCGAGATCGACAATTGCCTGCGTGCGCTGCGCCTCTGGCAGGACATGCGCCTCAATCATGCATCAACCACGGTCTCAACTCTTTGAGATTGGTGACCACGATCTGCTGGGCCTCGGGGTTGGTCGCCTGGTTGCGCGGGTCGACCTGATAGCGGCGCAAGACGTACTTCACCAGTGCCTTGCGACTGGACACCACCAGTTGCCCGTCGGTCATGCCGAAGTCGGTTTCGATGATGGCCTGCTGCGCCGCGTTCAAGCGGCCATCGGGGGCGAAGATGATCGGCACTTCGGTATTCCAGTCTTCGTCCAGTTCCCGTGTGTTCTGCGACGCGTCGAGCAGGTCCGGCTCACCGCGCAGGCGGCTCAGCACAAAGTCGCGGTACTGCCGATTCTTCTCGCAGTAAGCGCGCACATGCCAGCGCATCCCGGTGTACACCAGGGTGTGAGGGGCAATCAGGCGGATTTCCACGTTCGGGGTATTGAGCGATACGTACTCGGTCTCCAGGCGCAGACCGTCGCGGCATGCCGCGAGCAAGGGGCGCAGGATCTCTGGCCGGATCGGCCGGTCCGGCACTTCGAGCACCTTGGTATGGGCATATGCCAGGGCCAGGCCTTCGATGTGCGGCGCCCGTTCATTGTTCTGGTAAAGCAGGTGCAGGTAGGCACTGGCGCTGTCATCGATGAACAGCGGCTTGAAGTGTTTGCTCGGTACATAGCCCTTGCGTTGCTTGTCATATGTCAAGTTTCGGGGCGCATGTTCATTAATGTAGGTATTGATGTCCTTGGAGGCTTGCTGGCGGCTGATGCCGAAGCTCTGGATCAAGTGCCCCGTGGTCAGGCGGCCTTCCCACCAGGCGACGGTCTCGATCAAACGATAGCGAAGTGCCAGGTCCCAGCGCACTTGTTCGATGGATTGCTTGCGTTTCATACCTGCTCCATGTGCGTGAATACTTTACCTGTATAAGTCTACATTCTAGACCTGTCGTAAATCACTACATATCGTGTCGCTGTCTTCGGAATATCTCGAAGGGATGGAAGGATGTGAACATGAGTATGTCGGAAGTGGTTTCGACGGGGGCATTGGCGGTGATAGGGATCATCCTGCTGGTGCTGGTACAGCATTGTTTGAAGTTGAGCGAGCTTTGGAAAATGGTTGCCCATTATCAAAAGGATCTGCGTTTGGCGCAGATCTTGGACATGGAAAACCGCGAGCTGCGGTCGGCGTTGCGCGCCGAGCGAGAACACGTCGCGCAGCTGCAGCGCACGCTGGAATTGCTGCAAGCGCTGCTCCCGGTCACAGAATAATCCGCAGTATCGCCATCCAGGAGAACCCATTCATGCCGATAAAACCCAGACCCTTCACCTTTGTGTGTGAAGACTGCAAGTGGAAGAAAACCATTGCGCCGCGCAGTGACGCGCTGATGCCCGGCGATTGGTTCGCGAGCTGTCCGAAGTGCGGCAGCACGGCCCTGACAATGCGCGCGGCCGGGTGGCTGGAGGCAGCGCTGGCAGAGTGTGTGGCGCGGCGCTAGGCGTCGACAGCTACAGGCTGAACGCGTGGATCTTGTCGACGATCTGGCGTGAAGCCGTCCTGATTGCCGTTGCGGTATTGCCCGCGATATGCGGCGTCAGTTGTGCGTTGGCAATGCCTGCCAGCGGTGAGTTGAAGCGGTCCTTTTCTTGGGCAAAGGTATCGATGGCGACTGCTTTGATATGCCCGGGAAAGCGGGTCATGAACGCTGCCAGTTGGTCCTCGTCGACGATGCCACCGCGGGCGGTATTGATCAGGATCGAGCCCGGGCGCATCTGGCTGAACGCTGTACTGCCGAACAGGCCCCGTGTGAGCGGCGTGAGTGGTGTATGGATCGAGACGACATCGGCTTCGCCGAGCAACTGCGAGAGGGTTGGTCTTCGATCAAGCCCAAGGTCCCGTGCGACCTGATCGGTAAAGCGCTCCGAACCGGTGGCGATGACCTTGATGCCGAGTGCCCGCGCCTTGCGAGCGACCTGTTGGGCAATGCCGCCAGTGCCCACCAGCCCCAGCGTCAGCTCGGAGAACTCCTGGCCGGGAGGTAGGCTGCCCTTGGACCAGTGGCCTTTATGGGTTTCGGTGTTGTAGTGGCTGAGGTCCCTGGATAAAAACACCGCTTGGGCCACCACGTATTCAGCGACGGCCGTGGCGTTGGAACCTGGTGTGTTCAGTATCGTCACGCCAGTGCGCTCGGCCTCTTGCCGGTCGATGTGGTTAAGCCCCACGCCTGCCTGGGCGATGGCGCGCAACGGTGTTGCCAAGGCAGGGGAGGCGGCGGCGCTGATCAGTTCGCCATCGAGGGGGATGTTCAGGCGCGTCTTGAACACGCTGTAGCCCCCGGCCTGGATTACCGCCGCGATGAAGGCGGACTTGTCGTGGCAATTGATCTGGGCGTATTGAATGCGCTCGCCGTAGTGGTTCCTGATGCCGTCCTGGTCGGTGAAATAATGAAGGTTCAGGGTGACGGCCAGCCCCAGTTCAAGGAATCGGTCGATTTCCTCAAATAGCAGCGGCGGGCCAGGGGCGTCCAGTATCAGGGTGGTGAATGCCATGCGCGTGATCCTCTTGAAAGAGTGCCTGAGTCCCTCGGCCACCTCGATGACGTCCTTGTTCGCACTCCACCATAGAGCGTGAAGCCGCGTTATTCACGTTCCAGGCATAACGGGAGCGTTGTCCGCGCTTCTGAGAGTGAGGCTCCTTTTGGCCGTAGCCGAAGCACTGCACTTCACACGCGTAGCAAAGACACTGTATCAGGGCGGTGTGCCACCTGGACGGTTGCGTGCGCTCAGCCGATCACCGTCTATACACCAGCGTATTGATACACCGTCGCGCTCCAATATTGGCTGCCATTGTGCTGTTGGCGGGTCCAACCGTCTGCGAGCAGGTGTTTGGCGATCATTTGATTCATCACGCCATGACCGAGCAGCAGAACCGGCCCTTCACCGGCGAGGGACTGCAGTCGTTGAGCGGCCGTGTTGGCGCGCAACCTTGCGGCGCCAGCGGATTCGATATTGCGTGAGTAACCGCACAGCCATAAGACCCGGAAGATAAATGCCCAGATAAACGGCGATAGCCGGGGCAATCGCCAACGGCCATAAGGCAGTTGCGCTTCGCAGAAAAGCGCGTCGACGACAGCAGGCTTCAGCCCGAGCACCTCGACCGAGGTCAGCGCACGAGGCGCGCTGCTTGAAACAACCAGGGTGGCGGCTGCGGCGAGTTGCTGGCTGGCGTCCGGAGCCGGATGGCGGATGATTTCGGATCGGTTGTATTGCTCGATCCAGTCTTTCATCTCGAACATTGAGATTCTTTCGCGCGCGGCCATCTTGGGCTGGCCGTGACGCATCAGGATGATGGTTTTGCTCATCGTGTGTTTTCGTCCTTGTTTGGCTTAACCACGCCATGTTTCCGATACCACGCCACAGTGTCAGAAACGGTCTGCTCCAGCACTCGAAAACTCAGGCCAAGCTCCTGTTCGCTCTTGTGGTGGTTAAAACAGGTACGGTGCTCCTCTCGTATCAATAGGCGCAACGTCGCCATGCTCAGCAAAATAGGCTTGCCGGTAACGCGCGCGTAAACCTCCTGCACCGCCGCCAACAGGTACAGCGCGGGTACTGGCAGTTGCCGAACAGGGGTTTTGACGCCCGCGATACGCCCCAGCACAGGTACCAACTGGCGCATGGTCAAGTTGCGACCGGCCGCGAGGTAGCGCTCTCCTCGCCGCCCATGTTTGGCTGCGGCGATCTGGGCACATGCCACATCGCGGGCATCGACCACGGAGAAGGTGCCGGGGATCAGCCCGGGTAACTTGCCGTTGATCACGTCCTTGACCAATTGTCCGGAGGAGGTCGGGCCCATATCGCCCGGGCCCCACATCCAGCCGGGCAGCACCATGCAGGCATGCATTTGGGGATGGGTTTCAAGGAACGTCAAGACGACACGCTCGGCGAGGATCTTGCTGCGATAGTAGTCATCCGCATCGGCTTCGGCCCGCAGGCATGTCTCGTCGATAGAGGTGCCGGGGGCTCCGTCGAGCACGGCAATCGACGAGGTATGCACGAAGCGGCGGACCCCCGCGCGATAGGCCTGGTGAAGCAGGGCTTGCGTACCGGCGACATTGATCTTTTCGAGCGCTTCCCAGTGGCTGCCGCCCTTGTAGTTATCGCGAAAGAACGCTGCGGTATGAAACACCGTATCGCAGCCTTGCAACGATGTTGCGAACGCGTCGGTGTCGGCCATATCGCCAACGACCAGTTCCACGCTCGGCAGGTCGTTGAACTGCTGCTCACCCTTGGCCCGTGAGCGGACCAGGGCTTTGACGGCGTAGCCGTGTGCGACCAGTTCCCGCACCAGGTTGTTGCCCAGCAAGCCGGTTGCGCCAGTGACGAATGCGTTGCGCATGGGGTCCATAGTCATACATTTCATTCCAGTCGTTTCGAAGGCCGGTAGATATACCGTTGAGGCTGCGCCTGAAAAACAGCGACTACTGCATAATGGCTTTGCATATATGCAAACCCTGGAGGATGGGAGGTATGGCGTTGCAGGCAAATTGGGACGATCTTCGTCTGCTGTTGGCGGTCTCGCGGCGTGGCAGTTTTCTTCAAGCTGGCCAGTTGCTGGGGATCGCGGCGTCTACCGTGTCCCGTCGCCTGACCCAGCTGGAAGCGGCCCTGGGTGAGCCGCTCGTTGAGCGCGGCGTTGAAGGCTGCTGGTTGACCTCGCGGGGCCAAGCCCTGGTGGACGTCGCGGTGGCAGCAGAGGCGGGCTTGAGGCGTCAGACGGCGGCGGAGTTGTCCGGGGAACACGCAGCGCTATGTGGCAGCGTGCTGGTCAGTGCCGGCGAGGGGTTTTCTTCTTGTGTGCTGGACGCCGCGAGCCGGTTTACGGCCCTGCATCCGCGCTGTTCCGTGGAGTTACTGGTCGCCACCGACTTTCACAAGATCGTCCGCGGGGTGGCGGATATCGCCATACGCACAGCGCACCTGGGCGAGCCATCGTTGATTTATCGACCCATCGGCAAGCTCGCCTATGGCGTCTTCGCTGAGGCCGGGTACCTGAAGCGATCTCCCGGAGTGACCCTGGCTACGGCGGTCAACATCGCCTTGCTTCCTCCGCTGGATATGTTGCCTCAAATGCGTGCCGCAAAGGCTGCGGGCCTGGACCGTGCGCAAATCAGCGTGAACTCGTTCGCCGTCCAACTGGAGTCGGTGCGGCAAGGCATGGGCGTGGCTGTACTGCCGCGTATTCTGGCGAAGGGCCTGACGGAGTTGTTCCCGGAGCTGGAACTTCCAGAGATGGAGGTCTATCTGGTAACCCGGCCTCAGGCGTTGAAACAGGCGCACATCAGATGTTTCTTCGACATTCTGGAGCAGGTATTGCTCGAAGTCCTCTGCGTCGGCACGCATCAAAGGGCGAGCTGACAACGTCGCAGTGCGGATCGCGAAGAGGCACCGCTGATGGTTCTCGTCCGTTTCAGTCGATGAGTTGTCTTGACGGAACATTTCGCTCATCCAGGCGGTTACGTAACCTGATCCCAGGTAAATGCCGTGAAGGGATCGGTTATGAAGAGTGTTACTCGCGCCTCTTTGCGAGATGAGAATGATCATGTGCAGCGCCAACGCTCGCTGAGCGTTCTGGCGGTGCTCGTCGTGTTGTTTCTCGCGGCGATGGACAGTACTGCTGTCAGCACGGTACTGGCGCAGATCAATGCGCAAATGCAGGACGCGACGCTCTATCCCTGGGTGGTCTCAGGCTTCCTGCTACCCCTGGCACTCATTGCCCCGCTGGCCGGCGCACTGGCGGATCGGTTCGGGGTTTCGTCGATGATGAAGGTCAGCCTGCTGATCTTCATCGCCGCGTCGGCGCTGGTTGCCGCTAGCCAGAGCATGGTCATGCTGATTGCCGGCAGAGCGCTGCAAGGCGTCGGGGCGGGTGGCATCATCGTTCTTTCCTACTCGATGCTGGCGTCGCTCTTCGACGGGCCCAAGCGTGCCAGCATGCAGGGCATGCTCAGCAGTGTCTGGGGGCTGGCGGCTGTGTTGGGCCCGGTTGCCGGTACGGTGCTGGGCAACACCCTGAGTTGGCGCTGGGTATTCTGGCTCAATCTGCCGCTGGGCTGTTTGGCATTGGCGGTGTTGTGTTTCACACCAGCTATCGGTCGAGGTCAATCGACCAGGACGGTAGACCCGATAGCGCAGGGCCTTTTGGCCATTGCTGCTTGTGCGGGGCTGTTCATGTTGAGCAGTCAGCGTCTGGATATGATCCCGTACCCGATAGCGACGCTGGCGTTTGTGGTGCTCATCAGTCTGGTCGCGCTGATAGCTCGCGTGCGTCAGGTACCTGCCGGTAGCCCAGTGCCGTTTGGTTTCTTTGAACGGCCTGCACTGGGAGCGGTCATGGCGTTGGTGGTGATCTCCAGTATCGGCTTGTACGCCACGGTCAGCGTGTTGCCAATTGCCCTGAGCCATTCGCCGGGCAGCGCATTGTCGACCGGCGGGCTGATCATGCTGGCCGCGTTGGGCTGGGTAGGCGGTGCCACCGTCTGTGGCAAGCGTCTGGCGAATGTCGGGTTCAAGTCCATGGCTATCGTTGGGATGGCCATGCTGATGTTCGGTTGTCTGGGGGTGGCTGCGGGGTTGCACTGCTCGCAGTGGCTGCTGATGGGCATCGGTCAGATTCTGGTCGGGCTGGGTATGGGCTTTACAGCCACAACAACCCTGGTACTCGCACAGAACAGCGCCCCGCCTGATCAGTTGGGAGCCTATACCTCCACGGTGCAGTTTCTGCGCAACCTTGGCGCGGCGTTTGGCGTCAATGCACTGGTGGCTGTTGCGTTGTACCTGCCGCCAGACCAGTCCTACCCGGACACGTTCCTGTTGCTTGGTCTTTTGATGGCACTCGGTTTACTCTTTGCCTTCAAGCTGCCTGCGCGCGGTGGACCGCAGAAAGGGTAAGCAGAGTCGCAATGAGTTTCGTCGACCTGGATCACACCGCACTGGTTGTTGAACGGCAGTTAACCAAGCTGCCCGAGGCGGAGCGTCATGCTCATCAACACCCCTTCGGGCAGTTTGTGTTAGTCAAAAACGGTGTGCTTCATGGCAACGCCATCGAGCAACGCTGGTTGCTCAAACCGGGAATGGCCGTCTGGATTCCGCCACAGACCTTGCACTCGGGCGAGGCGTATAACCCGGTAGACCTCACGGTCTTGTACCTTGACCCTGACCTGTGCAAACACATCTCCCCGAGCGTCAAGCTGATCGATGCATCCCCGCTGATCATCGCCCTGTGCGAGCGGTTGGCCGAGCAGAGCACTCGACCGCTTTGCGAACAACGGCGCGCCTGCATGTTGCAGTTGTTGTTCGAGGAGATCGAAGAGCGGGTGCCCAGCAACATGGTCCTGCCTTTGCCGAGCGACGCACGGCTCAAGCGTGTGGCCGAGCAACTGATCGCCAGGCCTGGGATGCGCAAGAGCCTGACCGAATGGGGGCACGAGGTAGGCGCTACGGAGCGGACGCTGGCGCGGCTGTTTCGCAAGGATACCGGATTGCGCTACACGGACTGGCACAACCGCCTGCTCCTCGTGGAGGCATACCGAGGCCTGGCAGGCGAACACTCCAACGAGACCCTGGCGCAGCACCTGGGATTTGCGTCGGGGGATTCCTTTGGTCATTGGTTTCGGCGCATCACCGGCAGCAGCCCAGGCAAGGTGCGTAGCTCTTTGCAGGTTGCCAGCGCGTAAGTGCGGCCGCTGGCCCCATGAGCCCGCGCCCCTGAAGGGCGCGCGCTCATTTCTCGCTTGACCGCTCAACGGGCAAAAAAACGAGGCGCGCAAGGCTCATCCGGCGATGTACAGCCCGCCGTTCACGTGCAGTACTTCGCCGGTCATGAAACTTGAGCCGTTGCTGCATAGAAAGGCGATCACCGAGGCGATTTCGCTCGGTTGACCCAGGCGTTTGAGCGGGGTCTGCTCCACCGAATCGCTGCCGCGGCTCGCGATCAGGTGCTGGGTCATCGGGGTTTCGATGATCCCGGGGGACACCGCGTTCACCCGGGTCTGCGGCCCCAACTCCCGCGCCAGGGCGCGGGTCAGGCTCAGTAGGCCGCCCTTGGAGGCGCCATAGTGCGCGTTAGAGAACGCCCCCCGATGTGCGGCCACCGAGGTTAGGTTGACGATTGCGCTGTTGGCACGCAGTACCGGGATTGCCCGCTGGCACAGGTAGAACACGCCGTCGAGGTTGATGCCCAGCGTTTGGCGCCATTGCTCATCGGTCATTTGGCGAATCGGCTGCGACTGGTACAAACCGGCCGATGGCACCAGGAAGTCGATGCCGCCGAAGCGTTCGACGGCCAGTTGCACAGCCTTGGCCGAATCGGCAGGGTCGGCCGCATTCATCCGCAGGGTGGCGACGCGCTCGCCGCTGGCGTCCAGTTCCCGGGCGAAATCCGCCAGGCCGTCGCCGTCCAGGTCGGCGAGCACCATCGAGGCGCCGTACTGATAGAACAGCCTTGCCACTTCGCGGCCGATGCCACCGTTGGCACCCGTCAGCAGCAGGACGCGATTGTTGAAATCGTACATGGTCGTTGTCTCCGAAAGAGTACCTGGGTTCATGGGCCGAGAATGCGCGCCAGATGTTCGTGTTGCAGGTCAACGCCGAGAAAACGACAGATCTGCACGATCTGGCCATAGATCATGTGTTGTCCATGGTGAACGCGGCAGCCGCGCAGTCGAGCCGCGGCCAACAGGGGGGTGTCGCCGGCGCGCATCACGGCTTCGCAGACCAGGGCATCAGCCCGCAGGGTGCTGGGGTCCAGCGGCAGGGCATCGTCGTCCTTGAGGCCCAGGGAGGTGGCGTTGATGATCACGTCGAAGTCCTGCGCATTGCCGTCGCTGGTGCTTAGCTCGACCTTGGGGAACTGCGTTTTCAGGCGTTCCAACAGGGCTTCGGCGCGGGCAGGGGAGCGATTGTAGATCGCTAGCCGTGCCGGTTCCTGCCGGGCAATCGCTGCGGCGATCGACTTGCCGGCTCCACCGGCGCCCACCAGCAGCACGCGTTTGCCTTCCAGCCTATGACCTTGCTGATGCAGCCCGGCGAGCATGCCTTCGCCGTCGAAGTTGCCACCGATCAAGCGGCCGCTCTCGGGGTCGATCCGCACCGCGTTGACCGAGCCGACCTGGCGTGCGGTCTCGGTCAGTTCGTCGCAGTATTCAACGATGCTTTCCTTGTACGGGATGGTCACTACCAGGCCGTGCAGATTGGCGATGCCGGATACGCCGAGCAGCACCTTGTGCAGGTTCGACCCTTGCACGTGCAGCGGCACGCAGACCAGGTCGAGGCCCTGGTTGGCAGCACTGTGGTTGATCACTTGCGGAGTTTTTACATGGGCGATCGGATCGGCAACGATGCCGATCAGTTGCGTCTGGCCACTGATGTGCATGGGAAACCTCAACGGTAGGAGTGGGTACGGGCGGTCGTGCCGAGGCGCTTCTCATAAAGAGCCGGGCCGAAAAAGGGATCGAGTGGAAGCTGGAATACCGCAGGGTGGGCGGTCGTGCCGAGGGCAGGAGGGGTGTCGGAGGTGCGGATCAATGAAGCCAATGCTTGTAACAGTGCGCTGATAGAACTCATGAGCAGTAACCTGTCTGACATATTTTATTGTTGTCTGACAGGATGGTAGAAGGCTTCGCTTTTCGGTGTCAAGGGTGCTGCCGGGAATCAGGCCTGCAGGTACATGTTCATCCGCTTGGCGGCATTGCGCAGATGGCGCTCGGCGGCTTCGCCGGCCAGCACCGGATCACGGGCCTGGATGGCCTGGAAGATGGCCTGGTGCTCGTCCTGCACGTCCTGGATCAGCTCGTTGTAGATTTCGGCGGTGTTGCTGCGAGCTTCGCGAATCAGGCGCCGGACGCTGTGGTCGAGGTACTCGTTGAGCGATTTGAAATGCGGGTTGTGCGTGGCCGCGACAATCGCCTGGTGGAAGGCATAGTCTTCTTCGTCCCCCAGTTGATCATTGACCATGGCGTATTCCATACCAACCAGTGCCTGGCGAATCTTCTTCAGGTCTTCGGGGGTGTGGCGCAAGGCTGCCAGGCGCGTGGCGCCCACTTCAATGGTGATCAGGAATTCGAGGATATGCAGCAATGCGTCCCCTTCACCCAGCGAGACTGCTTTCAAGCGAAACGCATGGCGCTCGCCGCGCTTGGCGACGAAGGCACCCTTGCCTTGCTGAGTGGTGATCAGCTCTTCGAACTTGAGCTGCGACAAGGCTTCGCGCACCACCGCCCGGCTGACCGAAAACTGTTCGCACAGTTGCCGTTCGCTGGGCAGTTGATCGCCAGTGGCCAGCCGCCCGGATTGGATCTCGCCACTGAGCCAGTGAACGATTTCCATGGGCAGGGGCTGGTTGGGGTGCGCGTTGTCGCTTTTCATGGTTCGGTCCTCTGCCAGGGGGCAGCACGGGTGCGGGCATTGATGTGATGAGCTGTTGATAGTGACGGATTGAGCTGTGGTCTTACAAGTGTTTGAAAAAATAATCCAGGGTGGAGTTGTCTGTTTTAAAGGCCCGCAGGTGCATTTATAAAAAATAAATGCATAAAACGTGGTAGGAGTGCTTTGACTTCGCGGCAGGCTTGACGTAATTTTCGCCAACTGGTCAGACATGTACTTGCTGATGTACTACCAGATTGCAAATAACAATAAAAATT
This sequence comes from Pseudomonas sp. PSPC2-3, assembly GCF_049898265.1. Taxonomy (NCBI): domain Bacteria; kingdom Pseudomonadati; phylum Pseudomonadota; class Gammaproteobacteria; order Pseudomonadales; family Pseudomonadaceae; genus Pseudomonas; species Pseudomonas sp. PSPC2-3. The sequence goes on from NZ_JAFCXJ010000009.1 coordinate 239,132, forward strand.
CGAGGTTTCCATGCACACCAAGACCACGCTGCGTCTGCTCACCCTCGGCACGACCCTGTTCGCCGGTATCGCCTGCGCTGATCCTTTGAAAGTGGCGTTGGTCGAGACCCTGTCGGGGCCGTCGGCCGCCACCGGGCAAATGTTCCGCGCCGCCACGCGTTTTCAGATCGAACGGCTGAATGCCGAGGGCGGTTGGAACGGCGAACCGATCCAGCTCCTCGAGTTCGACAGCCAGGGGACCCCCGCGGGCGCCTCCGAGAAACTCAAGGCCGCCATTGGCAGCGGCGCGCAAATGATTGTCCAAGGGGCTTCGTCAGTGGCTGCCGGGCAGATCACCGAAGACGTGCGCAAGTACAACCTGCGCAATAAGGGCAAGGAGGTGGTGTTCCTCAACGTCGGCGGTGAAGCGCTTGAACTGACCGGCAGCAAATGCCACTTCTATCACTTCCGCTTCAACGGTAACGCACCGATCCGGGTCAAGACCCTGGTCGCGGCAATGAAAGAGGCGGGCACCCTGGGCAGCAAAGTCTATTCCATGAACCAGAACTACAGCTGGGGCCAGGACATGGAAAAATCCATCACTGAAAACGCCGCGGCTGGCGGTTATCAGTTGGTGGGTAAAAGCCTGCACGACACGCAGAAGGTGCAGGATTTTTCGCCCTATATCGCTCGCATCCAGGCCTCCGGCGCAGAAACCGTGCTGACCGGCAACTGGGGCAACGACCTGTTGCTGCTGATGAAAGCCAGCCGCGCCGCCGGCCTGAAGCTGCGCTTCGGCACGGCCTTTCTCGATCAGCCGGGCAACCTCGCCAACGCCGGCGATGTCGCGCTGGGGCACTACGTTTCCCACCCGTTCAACATTGAGGCGGCGGGCGAGCAGGGCGAAAAATTTGCCAGCGAGTATCAGGCCAAGACCGGGCACCTGCCAGCCTACATCGAGCCACAGACGGTATTTGCCTTGCAGATGGTCGGCAATGTGCTGAAGAAGCTGCCGGCCGAAGACGGCCGTCTCAATACCCGCAGTTTCGCCCTGGCCCTGGAACAGGCCAGCGACCGCAACCCATTGGGTGACGTGCGGATGCGTGCCGAGGATCACCAACTGCTGATGCCGTTCGTGGTGTCGGTGGTGTCGAAGGAGGCGCGCTACAAGGTTGACGGCACCGACATGGGCTTTGTGCCGATCAAGTCGTTCAGTGCCGATGAAGCCGCAGCGCCTGTCCAGGATGCCTGCCGGATGCAACGACCCGAGTGACGCCGCCTGGCGTGCCGAGCGGCACGCCTTCCTGCCCATCGCGAACGCTGGAGTCGCCTATGGAATTTCTCACAGTTTCACTGCTTAACGGCGTGATCTACGGCCTGCTGCTGTTTATGGTTTCCGCCGGCCTGACGCTGATTTTCGGCATGATGGGCGTGCTCAATTTCGCCCATGCCTCCTTCTATATGGTGGGCGCCTACCTGGCCTACACCCTGCAGAAGGTTGTCGGCTTCACGACTGCGGTAGTGCTCTCGACCGTGCTCGTGGGCCTGCTCGGCGTGATCGTCGAGCGCTTCTTCCTGCGCCGCGTACACAAACATGGCCATGCTCATGAACTGCTGCTCACCTTCGGCCTGACGTTCATCATTGCTGAACTGATCAAGTTGTTTTACGGCAACTTTTCCGTCGAATACCGAGTTCCAGAGTTCCTCAACTTTGCCGCCTTCCAGGTGTTCAGCACCGACTATCCGTTCTATCGCTTGTTGATGGGCGTGGTCTCGCTGCTGGTGTTCGGCCTGATCTACCTGCTGTTGACCCGCACTCGGGTCGGCATCGTGGTGCGGGCGGCGATTCATCGTCCACAAATGGCCGAGGCCCTGGGGCACAACGTCCCGCTGGTGTTCATGGCCGTGTTCGGCATCGGCGCGGCACTGGCCGGCCTGGCCGGGGCTCTGGCTGGGGCGTTCTACACCACCAACCCGAACATGGCCCTGGAGCTGGGGGTCATCGTGTTTGTCGTGGTGGTGGTTGGCGGCCTGGGTTCGATGGCCGGGGCCATGATCGCGTCGCTGCTGATCGGGCTGATTTCTTCGTTCGCGGTGGGTGTGGACCTCAGCCTGGCTTCACTCCTGGGTTTGCTGGGTGCCGGTGACTGGGCGCAGCAGATGGGCGGGTTGATGACCCTCAAGGTATCCAGTGTGGCGGCAACCATTCCGTTTGCGCTGATGCTGCTGATTTTGCTGATCCGGCCGTCCGGGTTGATGGGCGAGAAGGGGTAAACCATGAAACTGACGAAAATCCTCCTGGCGGTGCTGTTGCTGGCCCTGCTGGTGCTGCCCGCCATCCTGCCGGCGGCGATGGTCAACGCGGCCATCCAGATGCTTATCGCGGCCTTGTTTGCCTGTGCCTTCAACCTGTTGTGCGGGCAGGGCGGCATGCTTTCGTTCGGTCATGCGGCGTACTTCGGCGTGGGGTCGTTCGCTACATTGCATGCGATGAGTGCGCTCAATGGCCAAGGCCTGCTGCCGACACCGTTGCTGCCGCTGATCGGTGCCATGGGCGGCTTTATCTGCGGCCTCTGCGCCGGTTGGTTCGCCACTAAACGGGCGGGCGTCTACTTCTCCATGATCACCCTGGCGCTGGCCGAGTTGCTGCATTCCCTGGCCCCGCACCTGAATACGCTGTTTGGCGGCGAGGCGGGTATTTCGTCCATGCGCGCCCCTGCCTGGGGCCTGGATTTCGGTGACGCGACCCAAGTGTATTACCTGACGCTGGGTTGGGTGGTGCTGTCGATTGCCTTGCTCTACGCCTTCACGCTGACGCCCATGGGGCGCCTGACGTTCGCCTTGCGCGAGAACGGCCACCGCCTGCAGTTCCTGGGCTACAACGTTCACCGCTTGCGAGTGCTGGTGTTTGCCTTGTCGGCGATGTTTGCCGGTATTGCCGGTGGCTTGCAAGCACTGAACCTGGAGTCGGCCAACTACGTGCTGTTCGACATGCGTTTTTCTGCCGAAGTGGTACTCAACACCTACATCGGCGGCGTCAACGTGTTCCTCGGGCCGGTGCTCGGCGCTGCCCTGATGACGTTCTTTGGCAACGCCGCCTCTGACCTCACGCAATCCTGGTTGCTGTATCAGGGCCTGTTGTTCGTACTGGTGATGATGTTCATGCCCAGCGGCCTGGCCGGGCTGGTGCTGTGCTGGAGCGCGCAGATCCGTCGGCGCGGTTGGCTGGCGATCATCCCGGCGGCGTTCTCGGCGCTGCTTGGCGCTGGGGTGTTGAGCCTGGCGGTGGTGTTTTTGATCGAGACGTTGCAACGCGTATTCAGCCAGGACTATCAGGCCCTGTTGATGACGGACCAAGCCTGGCCGGCGATCAGTCTGTTCGGCCGTGAATGGCTGCCGGGCGCGCTGCTGACCTGGGCCACGCCGTTGCTCTTGGGGGTGGCCGGGCTGTTGGTCCTGAAACTGGCCCGGCACCAATGGCTGCGCCTGCTGGACGACGAACCGGTGGTCAACGCCGCCGCACTCAGGCCTCGGGTCGAAGGAGAACAACCATGAGCGATGCGATCCTGCAGTTACGCGATGTGCATAAGTCGTTTGGCGAGGCTCACATCATTCGGGGTGCGCAGCTTGAATTGCGTGCCGGTGAACGTCATGCGGTGATCGGTCCCAACGGGGCCGGCAAATCGACCTTGTTCCATCTGATCTCCGGGCAGTTGCAGCCCAGTAGCGGGCAGATCCTCCTGGGCGCGGAAGCGATCCAGGGCTACTCGCCACAGCACATCAATCACCTGGGGTTGTCGCGCTCGTTCCAGATCACCAACATTTTTCCCGGGCTCTCGGTGTTCGAAAACCTGCGCATCGCGGTGATGCGCAAGCACCGGATGCAATACCACTTCTGGCGCTCCGTGCAGCGTTACCCCGAGGTGCGCGAGCAGACTGAGCAACTGCTCGAACAGGTGCGGCTACAGGACAAGCAAACGGTGTGCGCGGCCGAACTCTCTTACTCCGAACAGCGCGCCTTGGAGATCGGCATGACCCTGGCCTGTGACCCTCGGGTGATCTTGCTCGACGAGCCGATGGCGGGCATGTCCCATGAAGAAACCGATTACGCCCTGAACCTGATCCGCGAGGTGACCCAGGGGCGTTCGCTGCTGATCGTCGAACATGACATGGACGTGGTGTTCTCCCTGTGCGACCGCATCAGTGTGCTGGTCTACGGCGAAGTCATCGCCACCGGTACACCGGACCAGATCCGCGCAGATCGTCGGGTGCAGGAAGCCTACCTGGGTGAGGAGCAATGTGCATGAACCCTACTTCGCAAAACCTGCTGTCGATCAGCGACCTGCATGTGCATTACGGCAAGAGCCATGTATTGCATGGGGTCGATCTGCACATCGGTCACAACGAGGTGGTGAGCCTGCTCGGGCGCAACGGCGCCGGGCGCTCGACCACCATGAAAGCGGTCATGGGCCTGGTGCCGCCCAGTGCCGGCAGCGTGCAGTTGGCCGGGCGCGAGTTGACCGGGCTGCGCCCCTATCGCATCAGCCGTGCCGGCATCGGGTTCGTCCCGGAGGAACGTGAGGTCTTCGCCAACCTCAGCGTCGAGGAAAACCTGCGCATGGGCCAGCAAGCGCCCACCGACGGCGCCACTGCGTGGACCGTCGAGCAGATGTTCGAGTTTTTCCCGCGGCTGCGCGAGCGCCGTAACACTGGCGCGGGCAACCTTTCGGGGGGCGAACAGCAGATGCTCACCCTGTGCCGGTCGTTGCTGGGCTGCCCCAGAGTGCTGCTGATCGATGAACCCACCGAAGGCCTGGCGCCGAAGATTGTGGCCGTCGTCGCCGAGGCTATTCGCGAGATCCACCGACGTGGGGTTTCGATCCTGCTGGTGGAACAGAAGCTGACCATCGCGCTTAAGGTCTCGTCGCGAGTCTGCGTGATGGGGCATGGGCGGATTGTCTTCGAGGGCACGCCGCAGGCGCTGACCGACGATGCGAATTTGATGAAGGAATGGTTGGCGGTCTAGACCGACCGCCAGCGTGTTCAACCCGGCAGGTTCGCCTGCCAATTTCCCCCCCGATTGTGTGGCAGCACGTGTGCTTGCCAGGGGGTTCTGCGTTTTAAATCCACCGGGAAAAACAATAAAAATGAGCCTGCCTAACTACATCACCGTACAACCCCTGCTGTTGCTCAGCGTCTTGCCGGGCCTGGTCCTGGCCCAGGAGCAGGGCTTTATCGAAGGCGCAACGGCCAACGTGCTGATGCGCAACTTCTACTTCAACCGTGACTTTCGCGACAGCGGTGCCGCCCAGGCCAAGAGCGAGGAGTGGGCGCAGGGCTTTCTGCTTAACGCACAGTCCGGCTACACCCAAGGCACCGTGGGTGTCGGCGTCGATCTGATCGGCCGTCTCGGGGTCAAACTCGACAGCGGCAGTGGGCGTGCTGGCAGCCTGTTGTTGCCGGCGGACGGCAAAGGCTCGGCGGATGATTTTTCCAGCTTGGGGGCTGCGCTCAAACTGAAACTGTCGAAGACCGAGCTGAAAGTCGGGGAGCTGCTGCCGAGCCTGCCCATCCTCCAGTACAACGATGCGCGGTTGCTGCCGCAAACCTTTCAGGGGGCGATGCTGACTTCGAAAGAAATCACCGGGCTGACCCTCAATGCCGGGCAGATGCGCTCATTCACTCAGCGCAACTCCAGTAACCGCGAAGACCTGTTTATTGATGGCCGCTCGTTCGCCACGTCCGACCGCTACAACTACCTGGGTGGCGAGTACCGCTTCAACCAGGAGCGGACCATGCTCGGCCTCTGGGGCGCAGAACTGGAGGACATCTATCGCCAACGCTTAGTCCAGTTCGCCCACAAGCAACCGGTCGGTACCTGGACGCTTGGGACCACTGTCGGCCTGCTCGACTCCGAGGAACAAGGCCAGGCCAAGGCCGGCAAAATCGACAACCGCTCGTTCTACAGCACCCTCAGCGCGGCACATGGCGGGCACACGCTGATGGCCGCCTGGCAGCGCATGTACGGCGAAGACGGGACCATCTGGCTAAGCCCGACCACCACCGTGCTGCCCAGTGATATCCAGGTGCGCAATTTCGCCTCCGCCCAAGAGAAAGCCTGGCAGCTGCGATACGACTACAACTTTGCCGCCATGGGGGTGCCAGGGCTGACGACCTTCGTGCGTTACGTCAGTGGCGACAACGTACTGGTGGCGGGCAGCAACGACGGCAAGGAATGGGAGCGCGATTTTGACGTGTCCTATTTGATCCAGAGCGGCGCGCTGAAGAACCTGGGCCTGCGCTGGAGAAACGCCATGGTGCGTTCCAGTTTCGGTCCGTCAGTCGACGATAACCGACTTATCGTCAGCTACAGCCTGGCGCTGTTCTGATCGATATGCCGACTATTCCGGTAACAATTTCCTTTGACAGACCCCGCAGTGCGGGTTAGTTTTTCTGAGCTGGTCAGACAAGTTGTTTTAAATGTATGACCAGCTACAAAAATAAGTGAGAACCTCATGTCCTACTCAGATAGCTCAGCACCTGCGTCCGTACAACCACAGCCTGAAACGGCTGTTTTCCAGCACAGCGCCTATGCCGGCATCCATGACAAGGTGGTGGTGGTCACCGGTGGTGGCAGCGGTATCGGCTTGGCACTCGCCAAAGGTTTTGCTCGCAACGGCGCGCACTTGCTGCTGATCGATATCAACGCTCAAGCCATGGCCGACGCCAAGGGCGAGTTGCAGGAAGCCTTCCCCAATAGTCGAGTCGAATGCTTCCAGGCTTCGGTTGCTGACGAAGACGCGGTTGAAGCGGCCTTTGCCCACGCCAAGGCCTGTTTCGGGCGTATCGACGTGCTGCTTAACAACGCCGGCGTATCGATCAACAAACCGTCGCTCGATATCAGCCCGGCCGAATGGCGTCGGGCCGTCGAGATCAACTTCAACAGCGTGTTCTTCTGCGCCCAGGCGGCGGCCCGGCACATGATCGAGCAGCAGGCGGGCGTGATCATCAACACCTCGTCGATGTGGGGCGTGTCCCACTCCGCCGATCGCACGGCGTACTGCGCGACCAAGGCCGCCGTGGTCTCCATGACCAAGTGCCTGGCAGTGGAATGGGCCCGCCATGGCATCCGCATGAACGCCATCGGTCCTGGCTATACCCGCACACCGCTGGTGGAAGAACTGCAACGGGCCGGACGCCTGGACGTCGAGGCCCTGCGCAAGCGCACGCCGTTGCAACGCCTCGGTGAGCCGGGCGAGATGGCCGAGTTGGCGCTGTTCCTGGCGTCCAGCAGCGCGACGTTCATCACCGGGCAGATCTACGTGTCGGACGGCGGCTGGACCGCCAACGGTTTCTAGTTCGCCTTCGTTGTGGCGGCCCGCCGTGGCCCGTCGATTCGAGTTCTTTGTGGAGAAGTGAAATGCCGAAAAGTGTTGCCTTGTCGCCGGCCTCGCCGTGGGTCGAGCTCAGTTCCACCGATGCCGACTGGAAGCAGGCCGACCCTGCGTTGCTGGGCACGATGCTCAGCCAGTTGCACCTGATCCGCGCCTTCGAGGAGACCGTGCTGGAACTGGCCGGAGAAGGCCTGGTGCATGGTCCGGCGCATTCGAGCATCGGTCAGGAAGGGGGCGCGGTAGGTTCGATCGTTGCGCTGGGCGCGGCGGATGAAGTCAACGGCTCGCACCGTGGTCATCACCAGTTCCTGGCCAAGGCGCTGGTCTACCTGATGCCCGAGGGTATCGACCCGAAAGCGCCGGTCACTGCACCCATCCAGGATCTGCTGCAACGTACCCTGGCGGAAATTCTCGGCCTGGCCCAAGGGTTCTGCAAAGGCCGGGGCGGTTCGATGCACCTGCAGTGGGCCGAGGCCGGCGCCCTGGGGACCAACGCCATTGTGGGCGGTGGTGTGCCGCTGGCGGCCGGTGCCGCCTGGGCACACCGGCATGCCGGGACCGACACCGTGGCGGTCACCTATTTCGGTGACGGCGCGGTGAACATCGGTTCGGTGCTGGAGACCATGAACCTGGCGGCGGCCTGGAAACTGCCGCTGTGTTTCTTCATCGAGAACAACCTGTACGCGGTGTCCACCACGGTTGAGGAAGCCACTGCCGAGCCGCGCCTGTCGGCACGCGGGCTGGGTTTCAATATTCCGAGCTGGAAGGTCGACGGCATGGACCCGCTGGCGGTTTACCTGGCCATGCAGCAAGCCCTGGCGCACATGCGCGCCGGCAACGGACCGACCGTCATCGAGGCCGATGTGTACCGGTTCTTCCATCAGAACGGTCCGTTTCCCGGCAGCGCATTCGGTTACCGCAGCAAGGAAGAAGAGCAGAGCTGGCGCGCCCGTGATCCGCTGGAACGCCTGGCCCGCGAAATGAAAAAGCGCGACCTGATCGACGACGCCGGCCTGGCCGATCTGCGTGAAACCATCAAGCGGGCCATGGCCCAGGCGGCGGCTGAATTGCTTGAAGCCGACCCGGCGGGCAAACCGGGCAAGCGACGGATCCGTCCCCAGTTGTGGCCTTCGCCGGACTTTCGCGATGTCGGGATTCGTGGCGACCTCAGCGAACTGGCCACGGCCCGGACCTGTGAACTGGCGACCTATCGCGGCGGCCTGCAGCAACGCAAGTTCATCGATGCCATCGCCGACGTGATGAACCGACGTATGGAAACCGATGACAGCATCGTGGTCATGGGTGAGGACGTACACCGTCTCAAGGGCGGTACCAATGGCGCCACGCGCGGCCTGAAAGAGCGTTTTCCGCAGCGCATCCTCGGTACCCCGATCAGCGAGAACGCCTTCTGCGGGCTGGGTGGCGGCATGGCGTTGGACGGGCGTTTCAAACCGGTGGTGGAGTTCATGTACCCCGACTTCATGTGGGTCGCCGCCGACCAGGTGTTCAACCAGATCGGCAAGGCGCGGCACATGTTCGGCGGGCAGAGTGACGTGCCGCTGGTGCTGCGCACCAAGATCGCCATGGGCACCGGCTACGGCTCGCAGCATTCCATGGACCCGGCCGGCATCTACGTCACCAACCCGGGCTGGCGCATCGTTGCCGCGTCCACGCCGTTCGACTACATCGGCCTGATGAACACCGCGTTGGCCTGCAAGGACCCGGTACTGGTGATCGAGCACGTCGACCTGTACAGCCACAGCGGCGAAGTGCCGGTGGACGACTTGGACTATCAGATTCCATTCGGGACCGCCGCCGTGCGCCGAGAAGGCCGTGACCTGACCATCCTCACGTACCTGAGCATGGTCGGACACTCCCTGGAAGCGGTGGAGCAGACCGGCATCGATGCCGAAGTCATTGACCTGCGTTTCCTCGACCGCGCCAGCTTCGACTGGGTCACGGTCGAGGCGAGTATTCGCAAGACCAATAATGTGCTGATCGTCGAGCAGGGCGCCCGAGGGACGTCCTATGGCGGTTGGCTGGCCGATGAACTGCAGCGCCGTTGCTTCGACTGGCTCGACCAGCCGATCCAGCGCGTGACCGGTGGCGAAGGCTCACCGAGTATTTCCAAAGTCCTGGAGCGCGCCGCCTGTGCCCGCACCGAGGAAGTGATCGAAGGCCTGCAACAGGTCATCCGTGAAAAAGGGGCACACCAATGAGCGTGAAGATGCTGGTTCCAATGGAAGTGGGGATTTGCTGCGTCGATCTCCCGGCCCTCAGCCGTTTCTATCAGGACGTGCTGGGTTTCACCTTTGTCGCACAGGTGCAAATGCCGGCCGCCGCCGCGCAGTTGGTGGGCCTGAGCGAGGGCGGCTACAGCGTGGTGCGTCTGCAGACGCCTTACGGTGAACGGATCAAGTTGCTGGCGCCTGAGCGGGCGCCGATCCGGCCTGAACCGGGGCTGATTCTCGACCGGCAGAATGCGAGTTACCTGACATTCATCGTCGAAGACATCGCCAGCCTGGTGGACGACCTGAAAAATGCCGGTGCGAGCTTCTGCGCCGAGGCTGCCCCGATCCAACTGCGCCCCGATGTGAAGGCGCTGTTCTGCCGCGACCCGGAGGGCAACGTGCTGGAACTGGTGGAGTACGCCGATATCGCCGCCTACCGTCCCGATCTGTTCAGCGACAGGAGCGCCTGATGGCCAAGCTCTTACATATGCCGGAAGTGTCGGCCAACGCCACCCACGCCGCGATCCAGAACTGGACCCTCAAGGAAGGCGACACCATCAGCGCCGGTGATTGCATTGCCGAGATCGAGACCGAAAAAGCCTTGGTCGAACTGGCCGCCGAGGAAGATGCGGTGCTGGGCAAGATCCTGGTCGAGCCGGGGCGCGAAGTGGAAGTGGGCGCGCCGATCGGGGTGCTGTTTGCCAGAGGCGAAACCGATGTCGATATTGCCGCGCTGTTGGCCAAGGCCGGTGCGCTGGCGGCGGCCAATGAGTCGGTGGTGGATGACGCACCGGTGCTCCAGCCTCGGGCCGAGGTGGCGCCTGCGATTGACGCGCACAGCGGGCGGATCTTCGCCAGCCCTCTGGCCCGCCGCCTGGCAGCGGCCAAGGGGCTTGACCTGGCGAGCCTCAAGGGCAGCGGGCCGAACGGGCGCATCGTCAAACGCGACGTCGAGGCGGTCGCCGTTGCCGCTGCGGTGGCCGCACCGACGCCCGTGTCGACCGTCGACTTTGATGAAATCCCCCACAGCAGCATGCGCAAGACCATTGCCCGCCGCCTGGTGGAGAGCAAGGCCATGGTCCCGCATTTCTATCTTGATGTGGAATGCCGGATGGAACCTCTGCTGGCCCTGCGCGAGCAGGTCAACCGGACCGCAGCGAGGAAGATTTCGATCAACGACTTCATCGTCAAGGCGGCGGCTGTCGCCCTCCAGCAAGTACCGGCGATGAATGTGACCTGGACCGAGACGGCGCTGCGCCGCTACCACCAGGCGGATGTCTGCGTGGCGGTGTCCACCGAGAGCGGCCTGATCACCCCCGTGGTGCGCAATGCCGACAGCAAGGCCCTTTCGCAGATCAGCGCGCAGGTGGCGGAGTTGGCCGGGCGCGCCCGCGACGGACGTCTGCGCCCCGAGGAATACCAGGGCGGCAGTTTCACCATCAGCAACCTGGGGATGTTCGGCGTCGAGCAGTTCAGCGCGATCATCAATCCACCCCACGCCGCGATTCTGGCGGTGGGTGCGACGCAGCAAAAACCGGTGGTTGAAAACGGTGAGCTGAAGGTCGGTGCGGTACTGCGTTGCACGTTGTCGGTGGATCATCGGGCCGTGGATGGCGCACTCGCTGCGCAATGGTTGGCGGTGTTCAAGGGCCTGATGGAAAACCCGCTGGGCATGCTGATTTGAGAGAGTACCCATGAGCGAAATGAAATTTGATCTGATCGTCGTCGGTGGCGGCCCCGGCGGTTACGTGGCGGCCATTCGCGCCAGCCAGTTGGGGCTGCGCACGGCGTTGGTGGAAAAGGCGCAACTGGGTGGGGTCTGCCTGAACTGGGGCTGCATTCCGACGAAGGCCCTGTTGCGCAGTGCCGACGTGTTGCGCCTGATCGGCAGCGCGGGCAGTTTTGGTATCGAGGTCGGGCCGGCCAGGCCGGACCTGAAGGCCATCGTCAAGCGCTCCCGCGATGTCGCCGCCCAGTTGCACCGTGGGGTCAGCGGGTTGATGAAAAAGCACCGCGTCCAGGTGTTCAATGGGCATGCGCGGCTGGATGGACCGCAGCGCCTGAAAGTCAGTGGGGAGCAAGGCGAGCTGAGCCTGAATGCGCCGCATATTATTCTCGCCACCGGGGCCCGGGCCCGAGTGCTGCCGGGCATGGAGCCGGATGGCAAGCATTTCTGGAGCTACCGCCAGGCGTTGGTGCCGGACAGCGTACCCAAGCGGTTGGTGATCATCGGCGGCGGTGCGATCGGGATCGAGTTCGCCAGTTTCTATCACGCGCTGGGCGCCCAGGTCAGCGTGGTGGAAATGGCGGAGCGGATCCTCCCGGTAGAAGACCACGAGGTCAGCGCCCATGTGGCGCAGGCCCTGGTTCGCGACGGTATCCGCCTGTACACCGGCTGTGCGCTGCAAGGTAGCAAGGTGGAGCAGGGCGCCGTGCAGTTGCGCCTCGAAGGCAACAGCAACGAGACGCTGCAGGCTGACGTGGTGCTGGTGGCCGCGGGCATTGTCGGTAATGTCGAGGAGCTGGGGCTGGAGGGCACAGGGGTCAAGGTGCAGCACACCCATGTGTTAGTGGATGAGTTCTGCCGCACGGGCGAGCCGGGTGTCTACGCCATAGGTGATCTGGCCGGGGCGCCGTGGCTGGCGCACAAGGCCAGCCACGAAGCTGTGATCTGTGTCGAGAAGATCGCCGGTCAGAACCCCCACCCACTGGACCCCCGCAGCGTGCCGGCTTGTACCTACAGCCACCCGCAAGTCGCCAGTGTCGGCTACACCGAAGCCCAGGCGCGCAGTGCCGGCAAGACCCTCAAGGTCGGCAAGTTCCCCTTCGCCGCCAACGGCAAGGCGATTGCCATGGGCGCCACGGAGGGCTTCGTCAAAGTGGTGTTCGACGCAGACAGCGGCGAGTTGCTCGGCGCGCATATGGTCGGCGAGGAGGTCACCGAAATGATCCAGGGCTACACCATCGCGCGAGGCCTGGAGACCACCGAGGCCGAACTGATCGAAAGCATCCTGCCGCACCCGACGATGTCCGAAGCCATGCATGAGGCCGTGTTGGCCGCCTATGAACGCGCCCTCCATTGCTGAGCACTGATCCACGAGCGATTGCCGAACTGTACGAGGTTGAGTCGTGTCAGTTCGGCAGGCGCCGGGAGCGTTCGGGGCTGCCTAGAAGTGCGAGGAAAGACCGCGTGATGCTCAACGGCCTCAACCGATCGGAAGACCCGTCTTCGGTCACGCGTCATTCCTGGTGTCGCGGGTTTGGGGCTCAGGGATGGTGATGTTTGTATTCCTGGCTCACGCCGCCATACCCATACGCACTGGCCCTGCAATCGATGAGGTGGATGTTGGAGTGTGGATGCAGGTTGCCGATTTCCTCGGCCAATAGCGCGAACGCCTCACGCTGAAAGCGCGCCTTCTGCGCTTTGGTGTTTGTCTCATCGGTGATGGTGACCTCCAGCCGGAACGAGTTGTAACCCAGTTCGGCCAGCGAGCAACTGTTGATGAACCATTGCTCATGAGGCACGAAATGCACCATCACCAGCGTCTGCTCCGGGCGTTTCTCCAGCACGTCGCAGGTTAGCGCGGTGAGCTGGGAAACGATCCCCTGGACTCGCGCAAGGTCAGGTTGGCCAGAGATTTTGAGTGTGATGCCGGGCATGTTGGAGTCCTCGTCGGAAGTAAATGTCTGGCTCAGAGTAAGGAGTGGCTTGAGTGCTGAAAAGCCGGAAGATATGATCGTATCCTTCGGAAAAACGGCAGGATGAGCATGCGCCCCTTTGATCTCGAACTTTTGCGAGCCTTCGCGGTTGCGATGGAGTCAGGCAGCCTCGCGCAGGCGGCGCCTAAGTTGTGTCGGTCGCAGTCGGCGTTAAGCGAGCAATTGCGCAAGCTCGAGGCCTTCACCGGGGTTACGTTGCTGGAGCGGGGTAAAAAAGGCGTCAGGCCGACACCGGCTGGCGAACGCTTATTGGTCCATACACGCGACATGCTCGCCTTGAGTGAGCGTGCCCTTGAAAGCGTGCGTGGCGTGACCTTTGTCGGCGAGTTGCGGCTGGCCATCACCGACTACTTTCTGCCCAGCTCGATCGCCGACCTGTTGAAGAAACTGCGAGTGCGCTATCCGCACCTTCGCCTGCATGTGTCGGTACGCAAGAGCATGCAAATCGAGAGCGGGGCGGATTCGGATGAATTCGATATCGGCCTTTCCATGCGAATTCTCGACGGGCGCAGCCTGCCTGAGGGCTTGCCGGTGCGACGGGAGGCGTTGCGTTGGGTGTCGGTCGCGGGGTTCGAGGCTGAGCGGGAGGAAAACACCCCGTTGCCACTTTTGGTACTGCCGCAGGGGTGCAGCCTGCAGCGCCTCGCCAGAGAGACCTTGGAGGCTCACGAGGTGCCTTATGTGGTTGCGCATTCGGCGTCCGGCGTCGCGGGGCTGCAATCAGCGTTATTGGCAGGTTTGGGCGTCGCTTGTCTGAATGCGTCCGCAGTACCGATGGGCGCGCAGGTCTGCCAGTCGGCGCACCATTTACCGGGATTGCCGGATGTTGAGTTCAGCCTGTTGCCCCCTCGTCCTGGCGAATCGCCCTTGGTCGGGGCTGTCAGGGAAATGCTTGCGAGCCAGTTCAGTTAATCGTCCGAGAAGCCAGCAGCGCCGCTAGGGCGCTACGGGGCGTTGCGAAATGCATGCACTGCGTCAGGGATTGGCACTGAGATTCGGGCCTGTCAGCCGGGACTCTTGAAAGGAAAAAAAGGAGTGACTATGCATAAAGAAATCTGGATGAAACGTTACCGCGTAAAGTTGATTGCCGTCGTTTGTCTCATCGTGGCTATCGCGTTGCTTGTTCTCGCGCGGCTTGACACTTATGGTCTGGATCGCAGAGCCAGCGAACCGTTTGCATTCGACGCAAATGGACTGCGCCTGGCCGGCACGCTCTGGCTGCCCGACCACGCAGCAACAGCGGCAGTGGTTCTGGTTCACGGGGATGGCCCCCAGGATCGCACGTCGCAGCAGGGTTACGATCCACTCATCAACGCGCTTCTCGATGCCGGCATTGCGGTTGTTTCGTGGGATAAACCGGGCGTTGGGGATTCGCCGGGGAATTGGCTCAGCCAGTCGATGACGGACCGCTACGTGGACGTGCGCAGCGCGTTGTCTGCCCTGCGCAGTAAGTTGCCAGCAATCCCTGTCGGTGCGCTTGGGTTTTCACAAGCCGGCTGGGTACTGCCCCGCCTGGCGTCGGGGGATGCGGACTTTCTGGTGCTTGTCGGCGGCGCGGTATCCTGGCAACGGCAAGGTGACTATTACACGCGGACACGGTTGCAACGCACGGGGATGTCCGAGCCCGACATCGACGCAACGATGGCTCGGATCGCCGCCGCCGATGAGCGTTTGTTTGCCGCTGCGCAGGTGCCGCCGGTTGCCCTTCTGGACGGTATGAGCCCAGAGCGATGGGCGTTTGTGCGGCGCAATCTTCACGAAGATGCAACCGGTGCCTTGGAAAAACTCGACATTCCACTGCTTGCGCTGTGGGGCGCGGACGATCTGAATGTCGATCCCGAAGCCAGCGCAGCCCTCTACCGAAAGGCGCTCGGCGGCAACCATCCCGCCAACCGGATTGAAGTCATACCGGATGCAACCCATGGGCTGCTCAAGGCGGCGGCTTACAACACGCAACTCACCAGCGAGTGGTCCTGGTTCACCACGATGAGGTTCCTCATGGAAGGTCGTCTTGCCTACGCCCCAGGCGCCCTTGAAACGATAAACGCGTGGGTTCACGCCAGAGCCAGCCAGTGAATGCACTGGCGGCCAGCGTTGGCAATCAACGCGTGCGGGCAACCACTCGACAAGCGATGTTGGAGCCTCAAGGCTCCTGAGTTTCGAGACGCCGTTTAAACGCGTCGAGCGCAGTACGGATCAACGGGCCCATCACCGGGTCGGCGGCAATGCCCTCGGCGCTCGACTGGCTGGACAGGAGGTTAACCGTGATTGACGCTTGCTCGATGATGCTCGCCGACATCGTTTCCAGGACCAGCCGCAATGCCGCTTGCGCGTGGCTGGCTCTGGGCGATGCGTTGAACAGCGCGACAGGCTTGCCCGGAAACTCTTCACTGCTCACCAGCCAATCGAGCATGTTCTTGAATGCGCCGGGAATACCTCGAGCATACTCGGGGCACGAAACCAACAGCCCATCCGCCTGCCCGATAATTGCGCGCAACGCCAAGACTGACTCGGGGGGATCCTCGAGCAGGTCCGGGTTGAAGTGAGGCAATTCAGCGATGCCTTCGTAATGTGCGACCTGTACCCCTTCGGGGCATAGATGCTCAACTGCGCGTAGCAAAATTGAGTTGGAAGAGGCCAGACGCAGACTTCCCGAGACAGCAAGCAAACGCACCATTTCAACACCGTTCGTGATTCGTGAGTCGGTGAAGTTTCGCACGAGCTGAGCTTCGTTCACCATTGCGGCATAGCCATCCAGCGCTCAGCGGGGAGCTTGGCGGCACCCGATGTTGAGGTCTCGACCTCTCGGTGCCGAGACCTCAACCGCACTGAAGCCGGACGCAATATCCGGTTTTAGATCCAGCGTCGGAACAGCACGCTGGCGTTGACCCCGCCGAAACCGAAGCCATTGGACAGCGCATATTCCATGGGCAGGTGCTGGGCCTGGCCGCGAATCAGGTTCAGGCCTTCGGCAGCGGCATCCGGAGTTTGCAGATTGAGTGTCGCCGGAACTACCTGATCGCGCAGCGCAAGTACGGTGAAGATCGCCTCGATCCCCCCCGCAGCGCCCAGCAGGTGGCCAGTGGCGGACTTGGTCGAACTGATCGCAAGGCCGCTGTCTGTGCCGAACAGGGCTTTGATTGCCGCGAGTTCGCCTTTGTCGCCCACCGGGGTCGAGGTGGCGTGGGCATTCAGGTGCTGAACCTGGGATGCGTCCACGCCGGCTTGGCGCAATGCCTGTTGCATGGCGCGGCGGGCGCCGTCGCCATCTTCGGGCCCGGCGGTCATGTGGTACGCGTCGGCGCTGGTGCCATAGCCCACCAGCTCGGCGATGGGTGTGGCGCCGCGTGCCAAGGCATGTTGCAACTCTTCGATGACCAACAGGCCGGCGCCTTCACCCATGACGAAACCATCGCGGGCCTGATCGAAGGGGCGCGAGGCGCGCTCCGGGGTGTCGTTGTAATCGCTCGAGAGGGCGCGTGCGGCAGCGAAGCCAGCCAGGCTGACCCGGTGAATGGCCGCCTCCGTCCCGCCGCAGAGCGCTACGTCGATTTCCCCCGCGCGAATCATCCGTGCAGCGTCGCCGATGGCCTGGACGCCCGCCGCACATGCGGTCACCGGAGCCCCCAGTGGCCCCTTGAGACCATGACGGATGGAGACATGACCGGCGGCCATATTGCTGAGAAATGACGGGATGGTGAAGGGTGACAGGCGCCGTGGCCCCTTGCTGTCAGTCGTCCGCACGGCTTCGGCAATCGCCGGAAACCCGCCCACGCCCGAAGCGATGATGGTGGCGGTGCGCTCCTGCGCCTCTGGGGTTTGCGGCGCCCAGCCGGCCTGTGTCAACGCTTCATGGGCCGCTGCCAGGGCGAACAGAATGAAGCGGTCCATCTTGCGCTGTTCTTTGGGGGCCAGCAGTAGATCCGGATCGAAGCCGGCCTCCGGGTCTTGGATGCGGTCGGGAACCTGGCCACCGATGCTGATCGACAGATCGCCGATCAGCTCCGGTGGCAACCGACGGATCCCCGACTGCCCTGCCAGCAGGCGTTGCCATATTTGCTCGACTCCGCAGCCAAGTGGGGTCAGCGCGCCCATGCCTGTAACGACGATGCGTTTGTTCATGATGATCCAGTTCTTTGTGCTTAAGGGAGGGGTAACGACATATGGACGTCACTATCATTATGAAAGTAACATGCCTGGCCACCAAATGTTCGAACCCCGTAAGGAACTGTCATGCAGCGCAAGACCCTCATTCATGCCGAATGCCCGATCGCCCGTAGCCTGGAACGGGTTGGCGAGTGGTGGAGCATTTTGATCATGCGCGACGCCCTGCATGGCCTGCGACGCTTCGAGGAGTTTTCCCGCAGCCTGGATATCGCCCCGAACATGCTCACCAGACGCTTGAACTCGCTGGTGGAGGCGGGCCTGCTCGAGCGTCAGCCTTACAGTCAGCGCCCGTTGCGCTACCAGTACGTGCCGACGGCCAAGGGCGAAGATTTCCGCGTGGTGCTCATGGCCTTCGTGGCCTGGGGCAATCGCCATTACGCGCCAGAAGGGGAAAGCGTGCAGATTGTCGAGCGGGAGACGGGGCGGCCGGTGCTGCCGGTGATGGCGGATATCGCCGATGGCCGTCTTGTGCCCTTGGACCAGTGCAGCGTGCAGGCCGGACCCGCGGCCAGCGCGGGCATGCGTCAGCGGTTTGGGTCCATGGCTGACCGGATTGAGTGAGGCGCCATGCAGCGGAGGAGTGCGGCACTCAAGGGCTGCCAGCGGTTAGAACTCACTGGCGCAGTTGTTTTGGCGAGGCGTTCAACAGGCGGCGCATGAGTCGCCGCAGGGCCGTGGCATCTTGGTATCCCACCTGCGCGGCGATAGATTCAACGGAGTGCCTGCTGGTTTCCAGCAGCACGCGGGCTCTGTTCAATTGCACGCGTTGGATCAGATTGCGAGTTGAAAGACCGGTTGCTTTTCGAAGGTGCCGCGACAGCGTTCGCTCAGACATGCCGACGTATGCCGCAAGGCTCGGCACACTGGGCGGATGGGGCAGGCGTGCTTCGATGTAGGCGGTGAGGTTGGCGACCAGCGTATTGCCCTGGGCCATGATTGCCGGGTTGATGAAGGGGGACTGCAATTGCCGGCCATCGAGCAGCAGGGCCTTGCCCACCGCGTCGGCGAGTTCCGGCGACAGACGTCTGCGCAGCAGGTGCAGCATCAAGTCGGTTTGTGCGAAGGCTGCACCGGCGGTCGTCAGCGGCGGATCGCGGAGCACCATGACGTTGGGGTCGACAATGCAGTCAGGCGCCATGCTCGACAGCCAAGGGGCGAGCCACCAGGAAGTCGTCACCCGTCGCCCCGTGAGCAACCCGGCGGCATGCAGGAGAAAGACCGCCGAGCATGAGGCGGCAATCTCCTTGCCTTGATTCACATGTGCCTTCAGCGCTGGCAGGGTCTGAAGGACCACGTCTTCCTCAAGCCGCTGCCGCAGCACGTCGAAGTCGCTGATGCCGAGGCCCGGAATGACCCAGCAGGAGTTGTCCTCGACATCTGTGGTCAGCGCGTCAACCTGCAGCAGCATGCCTTGGCCCAGCGTAATCAACCCTGGCTGCGGCCCACACACGCGCCAGCGCGGCACGGCAAGGCCGCGGCGCTGCGCAAGTATTGCGGCGGTGCCGAGGATGTCCAGGGTGGCTGCGACGCTCGAGGCGAACGCCCCTGGAAAGACGAGGACAGTGAAATCGTACATTGTCCGATTATGCCCGAAAGAAGACGAATCGGTCACTTATCGAGGGAAGGGATAGCTGGCCCAATGGCGCTTCCAGTTAACCGCGAGGTTTCGCCATGCCAAACATCCTGATCAAGGTGCCTACCGGCGCTTTCAACCTGCCACAGCGCCACCAGTTGCTTCGAAGCGTGAGCGACGTGGCGATGATTAATGAACACATGGGCGATGCCCCTCAGCAACGTATGTTGTGCTGGGTGTTGATTGAGGAAGTGCAGGCCGATCAATGGCTGTGCGGAGGCGTTGCTCCTCATGCCCAGGTTGTCCCGTGCATGGTCATCGTCAAGGTGCCCGCCGGCGTCCTTGATGCACCGATGCGCCAGCGCTACGTGAGTGAACTGCATGGCACCCTACAATCGAACCTGGCGGCGGGGGATCAGCGCCGGTTGCTGAGCTCGATACAGATCGAGGAGGTTGTCGACGGAACGTGGGGGGCGAACGGTGAGATCTGGCATTTGGCCGACTTCACCCGTGCAGCCGGATACGGACATCTCGCTGACTAACGATAGGCGCCCGCCAGAAAGCGTACACCTGTACGCTTATTCGTCCCCCGGTCGAACCGTCGGTTGTTTCAGTCCCTGTCGAGAAAAACGGTTGGCGGTAGTGTTGCGATTCGCGGTGGGGCAGGGGGGGATGCTCGTCTGCCGCCAGCTCGATGCTGAACCTGCGTCACATCCCTGACCGCACCGCGAGCCGCGTTCGATGTCAGTGCCGCGTAGGCCTGAAGTGCCGCCGACACTTTTCGCGCCCGTGCGGCGGGCTGCCAGGCTTGCCCTTCCTTGGCATCCATCGAGTGGTAACGCTGGTTCAACGTTGCCTCATCGACCCTCAGTTCAACGGAACGGTTGGGAATATCGATCTTGATCACGTCCCCTGTTTCCACCAGGCCTATCAGTCCACCTTCCGCCGCTTCCGGTGAGACATGGCCGATGGACAGGCCCGAGCTGCCGCCCGAAAATCGCCCGTCGGTCAAAAGCGCGCAGGACTTGGCCAGCGCTTTGGATTTGAGATAGCTGGTGGGGTAGAGCATTTCCTGCATGCCAGGGCCGCCCTTGGGGCCTTCGTAGCGGATGACCACCACATCGCCAGGCACCACCTGGTCGCCAAGGATGCCAGCCACCGCCGCCTCCTGACTTTCGAAAACCACCGCTTTGCCTTCGAACACCAACATGGAGGGGGCGACGCTGGCTGTTTTGACGATACAGCCCTCCGGCGCCAGGTTGCCAAACAGCACCGCGAGGCCGCCGTCCTTGCTGAAAGCCTGTTCAGCGCATCGGATCGCGCCCGTTGACCTGTCTGTGTCCAGGTCATCCCAGCGCGCTGACTGACTGAAGGCTCGCTGGGTGAGGGCATTGCCCGGTGCGGCGCGGAAAAATGTCTGCACTTGCTGGTCTGGGCTACGGGCGATGTCCCAGCGATCCAGCGCATCTTTCAAGGTGGGCGCGTGGATTGTCGGCAGGCTTGTGTCGATCAAGCCTGCGCGGTCCAACTCGCCAAGGATCGCCATGATGCCACCGGCGCGATGCACGTTCTCGATGTGTACATCGCTGCAGGCGGGCGCGACTTTGCACAGCCACGGGACTTGGCGAGACAGCCGGTCAATGTCGGCCATGTTGAACGCCACGCCGCCTTCGCGCGCAGCTGCCAACAGGTGAAGGACCGTGTTGGTCGAGCCGCCCATGGCGATGTCCAGGCTCATGGCGTTTGCAAACGCCGCGCGGTTGGCAATGTTGCGCGGCAACGCGCGTGCGTCGTCCTGTTCATACCAACGTTTGGCTAACTCGACGATCAGCCGCCCGCTCTGGCGAAACAAGCCCTCACGCTCAACATGAGTCGCCAGCACCGTACCATTGCCGGGCAATGCCAGGCCAAGCGCTTCCGTCAGGCAGTTCATTGAGTTGGCGGTGAACATGCCGGAGCATGAGCCGCAGGTGGGGCAGGCGGCGCGTTCGACCGCGGCGACTTCCTCGTCGCTATAGGCGTCGTCGGCGGCGATCACCATCGCGTCGATCAGGTCCAGAGACTGGCGCGTGCCTTTGATTACCGCTTTCCCAGCCTCCATCGCCCCGCCAGAAACGAACACGGTCGGAATGTTTAGGCGCATGGCAGCCATCAACATGCCGGGGGTGATTTTGTCGCAGTTGGAGATGCACACCAGCGCATCGGCGCAATGCGCGTTGACCATGTATTCAACGGCATCGGCGATCAGTTCCCGCGAGGGCAGTGAATAAAGCATGCCGTCATGGCCCATGGCGATACCGTCGTCGACGGCGATGGTGTTGAACTCCTTCGCCACGCCACCGGCCGCCATCACTTCGCCGGCAACCAGTTGGCCGAGGTCCTTGAGGTGTACGTGGCCTGGAACAAACTGCGTAAAGCTGTTGGCGATGGCAATGATGGGTTTGCCGAAGTCGTCATCGGTCATGCCTGTGGCGCGCCATAGGCTGCGGGCACCGGCCATGTTGCGGCCATGGGTAGTGGTTCTCGAACGATAAGCGGGCATTGAGTCCTCCTGGGCTGACGGTATGGACTCAGGCTAAAGATCGGTTGGATGGCTGTGAAATATATTATTTAATGCTTATTAAGTCTCTGGAGGTATAAGAAATGGATGTTCGCCAGCTCAGGCATTTTGTCGCTGTCGCCCAGACTTTGCATTTCAGCCTGGCAGCGCAACGCCTGTGCATGACCCAGCCGCCGTTGAGCCAGTCGATCATGGCGCTGGAGCGCGAAGTCGGTGCCTCGCTGTTTGTACGGACCAAACGCAGCGTGGCGCTGACCCCGTTCGCCGAGCAATGGCTACCTCAGGTGCGGGCCGCGCTGGGGGCTATCGATGCGCTGGGTCATACAGCGCAAGCCATCCTTCGCGGCGATGCCGGCGGGTTGGAACTGTCGTTTGTCAGTACCGCTGACTACAGCATTCTTCCCGTGCTGGTCCAACGGTTCCGCAGCCTGTACCCGGCGGTGGAACTTTCGTTGATGGAGGCTACCAGTGATCTTCAGATCGCTGCGCTGCTCGAGGGCAAGGGGCACGCAGGCATTGTCATTGCCAACCCGTGGGCCACGATCCCCGATCAATTGGCCTACCGGTCTTTGGTCGTCGAGCCACTGATTGCCGCTGTGCCGCAAGCGTGGATGGCGGACGGGCGCCTGGTCGATGTGGAGGGCCGGTTATCTTCGGACGCGATGATATCTTGCCCGCTGGTGGTCTTTCCCAGGCGTGCGGCACCGGCGTTCTATGACCTGGTCACCGGCTACTACGCCGCGTGCGGCGGTAGCCTGCATATTGCCCAGCACGCTATTCAGATGCAGACGATCATTAGCTTGGTATCGGCAGGCATGGGCATCGCGCTGGTGCCGGCGTCATTGCGCCATCTCGCTCGCTCGGGGGTGTGCTATCTCGCTTTGGAGGAAAATGCGCCACATCTGGAAACCGGCCTGGTTTACCGCCGCGACGATACGACACCGACGCTTGCCAACTTCCTGCGCATGGCCAGTCAATTGCTCGAACTGGACATGAGTTGATCCTAGGCCGGGCGAGTGAGGTTGTTAACCTGTGGCCGCATGGTTGGGCAATCAACGCCTGGGATTAAAGGGAATTAATACCGATGTGGTTTTTTCTTTCGTTTGCCAAGAGGCCAGATGAGGCGCCTGCTGAGCGAGCGCAGCCGTTTGAACATCCCAACGGCTTTCGCGAGATGACATCGTTGCGCGTTATCACGCCCGACCACCACGCGTTTTCGACCGCTGCCACCTGCGCAAACCAGCTGAAAGGATTTGAAATCATTCAGGGTGATGAACACCTGCTCTTACTGGAAATCGATCATGGCGCCAGCGGCCAGGCACACGATTTCCGTCCCGGGTTGCCGGTGATTGTGAACTGGTGATGCATTGGCCTGGAGGGCCCGTTCTATCTTGATGATCTGGAGCCCACGGTGGTCGGCGCTGCCATAGACCGTGCGGTGGGTTACAACACGGGCAATGACGAATATCACCCGACGGCGGGGGATTTCCCTGGATGCAACATGACGCCGATGTACATGCTAGTCCGTGCTCGATAGTTCGAAATTGGCGAATCCATAGAGTTTATTGGTGAGAGAGTCAATACCGGTGTCGGGCTGTTTGCATATTTTTAGAGTGTGTTCAGCTGATGTTCAGAACTCGCATGCTAGTTGATTAGTTGAGTCAATAGGTCGCATGTGTTTAACAAGTTTTCACTGTTTTTGTCTGGATGGCGCAAAAAGCAAAATGCTAGCCTGCGAGTTTTTTGGGATAGCAGGTCCACATGAAAGTGCTAAAGGAAATGGCTGTAAAAAAGCCATGCTCATTTATTTTTATATTGACATTTCTCGTGTTTGCAGTACTGCAATACAAGCCTGCTGTGCTCAATTACACAACGCGCTTTGTCGATTTTGCTCAATATATGCTCGCGCATGGGGTGACGCTGTTTCCAATTGCGGATGATCTGCGGCCATATCCCGATTACACGGTGATCAATACGCTACTTGTTTATCTGGTTTCTTTGCCGTTTGGTCGTGTATCGATTCTTTCAATGGGCCTTCCCTTCTGTGTTGCCGCGGCCTTGATGCTGGTGTTTGTTTACAAGCTCGGTGCATTGCATGAGAAAAAATGGGGCGCATATGGTGTTGTATTTGCCCTGTTCACCTGGTCATTTCTGGACGGCGTGAACTCCTTGGCACTGGATATATACCCCGCGCTTTTTACAGTGGTGTGTTTTTATCTGGCCTACACGGGAGAGGTATACAAACAACGTTTCCGCGTGCTGCTTGTGCTCGCAGGCCTTGCGCTGGGCTTTGCATTTCGTGGCCCCATTGGGCTGATCGGTCCCGCCAGTGTGGTCGCCGTTTATTATTTTTTGAGCAAGCAATGGCGCATGCTGGTTGTGTTTTGCTTGCTGGCAGGCTTGGTCCTGGCCACAGGCATTGCGGTGCTGACATGGGCTGCCTACGTACAAGGTGGAGACGCGTTTCTACAAGAGGTATTGATCATGCAAGGGCTGGGGCGGTTTGGCAGTGACCACGCGCCTCGTTATTACTTCTATTTCTCTGCCGGCTTGCTGACCTATGGCGTAACAGCTCTTATCGCTTTGAGCGTTATCGCCAAGAAGGGGAAGTGCTTTTTTGAACGCTCACCTGATCCAGCCACGAACATGCTCTTGTATCTCTCGGGCTGGCTCCTTGTGGTGATCGTACTGTTCACGATTCCAAGCTCCAAGAAGGCGCGTTACATACTTTCAATTACACCCGCTATTTCCTTGTTGGCTGCCTACATCTTCGTGGATCGCAGCGCTCTCTTTGCAAGTATCCGAGACAAACTGCTGCGGTTTTGCTTAAACCTGCCAGTGGTTGGCCTGGGAGTGTTACTGCTCGCGTTTATTCATGGTCTGTATGCGGCGACTCCACTTCAGCCGAACTATCTCGGTGCGTCCATGGGGTTGATTGCCCTTGTTGCCGTTAGGCCTTGGATGGTGACACGTTTCAGCGTGCATCCACATCGTGAGTTTGTGATTTTCTCTTTTGGTGCTATCGCCTTCCTCATACTGGACATGTTTTTCTTTAACTCTGTTACTTACCATTTGGAGTTGGCCAACGAGCCGACACCCAAGTTTTTGCCGTATTGGTTTTGGTGAGGTCTGAATCGCCCCGGGTTTTCTAGATACTCTCCAACCATCGCCGGATGGCTGGCAGCTATCACAAACCTTTGAGCAAGAGCTTGGGGAGAAATTGCTCAGACATCGTGATACGCGTCCTTGCACGTCCAGAGGGGGCGATCAAGTCAAGACAGTCGCACGACTGCATCCAGCGTCGTGCGACTTGTTAATGTCTCTGATATGACCTCTTTAAGAATATTCCGGAACCAAATGGAGCGGCCATCCATTTGATCAGTGCGCCTATACAGCATCGAGATTTGCTCCATGGGCAGTTCGAAGGGCGCGGCGGTGACCTCAAGGCCGTAAAGCGGCGCCATGCAATAAGCCGTGATCTCGGGAACAGTTGCAATCGCCGGTACCGACAGCAATAACGGCGCAATTGACGCGTGCCTCGACACGCCTGCGACGATGTTGCGCCTGACCCCGGCAGCGCTGAGCACGCTGTCCAAGTTTGTCGCGCCGTCGCCTTCCGACGACACGATGACATGTTGGGCCTTCGCATAGCTTTTGATGCTCAGCGGCAATGTCAGTTTTAGCTGCCTGGGGTCATAAAGGCAGACAAGACGTTGTTGGAATAGCAACTCACACATGTGCCACGAAGGTGGGTTTTCGTGAACGGAAACGCTGACGTCGTAAGCGCCCTGCTCTAAAAGTTGAACCGAATCGCGCTTCGTCGAGGCGACTGCCAATACGCGCGAGCGCGGTGCGAGTTCGCGGATTCGAGCCGCGAGGGCCCCAAGTAGTGCTACCTCGAAGTTGTCACACATGCCAATGCGGAATTCACCTTCCCATGTGGCGGGATCGAACACCCCTGGCGCCCGCACTGCGTGTTCGATGGTAGATAACGCCTTGGCGATCTCCGGTGCAATCGCGAGTGCCCTGGGCGTTGGCTGCAGACCTCGTCCAACACGTACAAACAACTCATCGTCCAACGTCTCTCGCAGGCGTCGCAGCGCGCCCGAAAGACCCGGTTGGCCAATAAATAGTCGTGCAGCGGCCTTACTGACACTTTTCTCCTCCATGAGCACGGAAAACACATGCAGGAGATTTAGATCGAGGGTCCGAAGGGTTGTCATTTACATCTCTCGCAGAGATAGATGCCATCACGAACAGCAATTTGTCAGATATGTATCGATCGGTCAATATCTCACGCATCGCACCCAGCCGTTGGTATGGAGCCTTGGTTTAGACGTGCTTGCGGACCAAATCGGATATAGGAACGTGACGTGATGAAAGTAGCAATTCTTGACGATTACCAAGGCGTCGCGCTGTCCGCTATGAATTGGTCGGAAGTCGCAGCGAAGGCAGATCACAGTCTTCCAGGACCCATTGGCAGGCCGCGTTGCGGCAGGGCGTCCTGATCAGTGCGACGGGCGGCCGCGCGAGTGGCGCACCGGAACTGACCTGGGCCTTGATGATGTATCGATAAATCCTGCGGACAAACGAGTTTTGTTCGGCATGCCTCTCAGCCGCCGCTAAGGCTGTAAGCGCAACAAACCACATACCCCGAATTTTTGCTTGCCTGAGTTTTACCTCAGGTAACGGCACCCCGCTGCCTGGAGGATCATGTTATGAACGCCCCATCTATAGAGCTCAAGCAGGAAACTGAGGGCGCAGGCATGAGCCGGGGGCTTGTACTGTTACTTGCCGCAGCGACCGGCTTGTCAGTAGGCACCCAGTATTACAACCAGCCTTTGCTCGGGCTGATTGCGGACGGCTTCGGGATAGGTACCAAGGTCAGTCTCGTCGCGATTGCGACACAGATTGGTTACGCGTTGGGCTTGGTTCTGCTGGTGCCACTAGGCGACAAGATCGACCGTCGACGGCTGATCCTCATTCAATGCATAGGGCTCACGGTAGCGACGCTTTGCGCGAGCGCGGCCCCCGAGCTGTATAGCCTTGCAATGGCGTCCGTCATGATTGGGGTGTTCGCGACGATTGCCCAGCACATCATCCCGCTCGCATCTGAATTATCCCCGCCAAGCAGTCGGGAACGAGTTCTCGCATCAATCACCAGCGCGCTGCTTGTTGGGGTGTTGCTGGCTCGGGTGATCAGCGGCTTCGTGGGCGCCTATTTCAGCTGGCGCGCGATGTTCCTCTTGGGCGCTGTGCTTTCTCTGATGATGCTTGCAGGGCTCGCGGCGAAACTTCCAACCAGCCAACCGCAATCACGCGCTTCATACATTGAGTTGCTTGTTTCATTGTTTGGGGTCGTGCGCGATGGCGCTGAACTTCGCCAGGCCGCACTGGTGCAAAGCCTCGTTTTCTTCGGCTTCAGTGCGTTCTGGACAATTCTCACGCTCCTGCTGCAAGGCCCTGGGTTTGGGTTGAACAGTGGGACTGCGGGGCTCTTCGGCGTGGTGGCACTCGGCGGGGTGATGCTTGCCCCACTGGGGTTGCGCCTTGCTGGCCAGTACGCCGGTCACGTCGGTATCGGCCTTGTCGTGGCGAGCTTTGTCGTAATGATCGCGTTCGTGAATCTGGTGGGGCTTAGCGTCGGAGCCATTCTGATGACGACCGGTTTGCAGATGTCTCTTATCTACAACCAGTCGCGAGTCCTCGCACTCGCCGGCACCGCCCGAGGCCGCTTCAACACCATTTTCATGGCGTCCCAATTCGCCTTCGGCGCCATCGGTTCCGCCGCAGGCAGCATCGGCTGGCAGTCCGGCGGCTGGACCGCGGTGATGGCCATGGCCTTGATCGCTTCCGCAGCTGCGTTGCTCGTGCAATTTACCCACCACTCAAAGGTTGGAGCGCGAGCGTAAAGACGCTTGCGGCGTACCTACCCTGGTCAATCTGGAGAATAAAGAAATGATTGAAGAGCACACTATCGGCGAATTCACACTAGTCACGTTACTGGACGGAATTTTTCTATGCAGTACGGACATGATTAAAGCCGCGGCCTCGGAAGAGGGGGCTGCATTATTCAAAAGTGCAGGTCTCCCCGCATCGGGGCCGGTTCCTGAGCCGATCAACGCATTCCTTTTGAAGAAAAACGACGAGCTTTGGTTGATCGATGCCGGTTGTGGTCGCGAGTTGGGACCTCGCTTCGGAAAAGCATCGGCGGCGTTGCTGTCTGCTGGCTACGCGCTTGACCAGATTCAAGGCGTTATTATTTCTCATATGCATGAGGACCATGTTGGCGGTCTTATCAAAGAGGACGGTAGTGCGTTGTATCCCAACGCGACGCTCTTTCTTTCGCACGAGGAGTTGGCGTTCTGGACCGACCCGACGGCTCCTGAAAAACATCCTCAGATGTCGCAGGCTGGCCTGTTCAAATTGGCAAACTCGGCATTGACGGCCTATGCGCCACGTATCAAGGCACTACCTGCCGATGCACACGTCATTCCTGGCGTCAGCTTGATCCCACTTCACGGGCATACGCCAGGTCACAGTGGCATCCAGATTGAGAGCGGTGGCCAGCGTGTGCTGATCTGGGGAGATGTCATACATTCGACACTCTTGCAATTGCGCTATCCGCATTGGAGCATCGGTTTTGACATGGACCCAGTCCAGGCCCTCGACACGAGAGTTCGATTGCTGGAGCGGCTCGCGAATGAGGACATGCTGGTGACGGGACCGCACGTAATGGGAATTGGACACGTCCACACCTGTTGCGCAGGCGGTTATGAATTGAAGCTGGTCAGCAGAACCTAAGTGTTCAGTTGCAGGCGAAGTTGCCCATCACCACGTGGAAGGTTCCTGACGTTTGAGACGTCTGGCTCATTGACCGTCGGGAACAATACACAGGCTATCCCATATCCCCATCACTTGAGTCACTGCGGCATCCAGCGTGGCATGTGGAAGACCATCGCGCGCCAATGTAGACAAGCCCAGAAGGAAACTGTCGAACACCGCGGCGAGGGTGTCTGGGGTAATGGTCGCCGGTAACACGCCCTCCGCGATAGCACGTTCGATACAGGCAACCATGCCTGCGCGGGTTAAGCGCCTGGCCTGTGCGAGAGGTTCTGAAATGGCCTTGCTTTCGTCCGAGCAAGCGCTCATCAGGCCCAACGACACCAGACACCCCTTGGGATGATCGGGCTCACATTGCATTTTCGCTGACCGGCGAAGGGTGAGTTCAATCGCCTCCTTGGGTGGCAGGGTCGTATCAAACAGGCTGTCGGTGACCCGACCGTGCGTAGTGAGGTAGCGCTCCATTACCTCGTTGAACAGGGCTTGCTTGGAGCCAAACGCCGCGTAAAAGCTCGGCGCGGTGATGCCTCCACCAATATTAGCCTTAAGCTGACTCAGGGATGTCGCATCGTATCCATGCTCCCAAAATAAATGCAGTGCCTGAGTGATTGCCAGGTCACGGTCAAACGTGCGCGGGCGTCCCATCTGTGCCATGTCGGATCTCCTCCAGAGTTACTTAAATACTAATCGATACATAAGTTATTGACTACCCTGCGGCCTCTCCCTATATTTATACCGATCAGTATATTAGTGGGAGTGATCGAATGACTACAGATGAGCCGCAGAGCGGGAAACTTCCGCTTGGAGCATTACTGGCACTGGCGATGACAGGTTTCATTTGCATTGTGACTGAGACATTGCCCGCGGGTTTGTTGCCCGAGATCAGCAGCGGGCTTGGTATTTCGGCATCTTTGGCTGGGCAGATGGTGACCGTTTATGCCTTGGGGTCACTGCTGGCAGCAATTCCGCTGACTATTGCCACGCAAAGCTGGCGCCGCAGGACGGTGTTGCTGCTAACAGTTGTCGGCTTCCTGGTATTCAATACCCTCACGGCGCTGTCTTCCCACTATTGGCTTACTTTGATTGCGCGGTTTTTTGCCGGCGTTTCTGCGGGACTGGCCTGGAGCCTCATTGCGGGCTATGCGCGACGGATGGTTGCTCCACAATTGCAGGGACGCGCATTGGCAGTAGCGATGGTGGGAACGCCCATCGCATTGTCGCTGGGCGTGCCGTTGGGAACCTGGCTGGGGGGATTCATGGGCTGGCGCATGGCGTTCGGATTGATGTCCGGGATGACCTTGCTGTTGATTGTCTGGGTGCTGATCAAGGTGCCGGACTACCCTGGCCAATCCTCCTCACAGCGCATGGCGTTGCGTCAGGTCTTTTTCACACCTGGTGTACGTTCGGTGCTGGGGGTCGTCTTCACCTGGATGCTGGCTCACAACATTCTTTATACCTACGTCGCGCCGTTTGTTTCCAGGGCTGGGTTGGCCGATGAGGTTGGTTTGGTTCTGCTGGTATTTGGTGTTGCCGCTTTGGCGGGCATCTGGATAACGGGGCGGCTGGTTGATCGGCATCTGCGCAAGACAGTGTTGGCCAGTCTCGCAACCTTCGCAGCCGTTTCGGTTTTCTTCGGCTTGTTTTCAGGCTCTGCCGTGGCGATTTATCTAGGTGTTTTTATCTGGGGCCTGACCTTTGGTGGCGCCGCGACGCTTCTACAAACCGCGCTTGCCGACGCCGCAGGCAAGGGCGCCGATGTTGCTCTCTCCATGAACGTCGTCGTCTGGAACAGCGCTGTCGCTGGCGGGGGACTCTTGGGTGGCGTGTTACTCGGCCAGTGGGGAGTGGGTTCCTTTCCCTGGGTGTTATTGATACTGCTACTCCTCAGTCTGTTCATCGCATCTAGAGCGCGGGTCCACGGCTTTGCGCAAGGTGACAGGCAGTCCAGCCAAGTGGTCGCTGGTCATTGATGTGTGGGCAGCATTGCGCTGCATGCTCAAGCTTCCAACGCATTACAACGAGTGAACAGCATGAATACGTGATTTAAGCCGCCGCGGCGACTTGCTATAGATTTACCGGGCTTGGGCGAGTCTGAATCGCCCAAGACGAGGGGATGGTTTTTTGCTTTAGTTTAGATACCGTTCCACTAGGCGCGCCCAGTAGGCAGCACCGATTGGCAAGTTTTTGTCATTGAAATCGTAGGCCGGGTTATGAACCATACAACCATCTTCGCCAACGCCATTGCCCAGGCGTAAAAAACAACCTGGCCGCTGCTCAAGCATGTAAGCGAAGTCCTCGCTGGACATGAGCTGATCGGCATGGGCAATCACATGCTCATCACCCACCAGTTCCCGTGCTACTTGCAGAGCAAATTCGGTTTGCGCTCGGTCGTTGTCGATCACCGGGTAACCTTCCATATAGTCGATCGTGGCCGTTGCTCCATAGCTGTTTGCTTGGGCGTGGACCAGTGCTTCGATGCGCTCTTTCAACTGGCTACGGACCCGCTTGCTGAACGAGCGGATGCTCAGCTCAAGGTAGGCACTGCTGGAAATCACATTGTTAGCAACCCCCGCCTGAAGCAAGCCGACCGTGACTACAGCGGGTTCAACAGGGTTGATATTGCGCGCGACAATGGTCTGCAGCGACATGACGATGCTGGACGCCACCACAACCGGATCTACCGTAAGGTGTGGGCGAGCCGCATGGCCTCCGAGACCATGAATGGTAATCGCGACCTTGTCGCTCGCCGACATGAACGGTCCGCTTCTAAACAGGAAGGTGCCCGGAGCCTCGCCGGGGTGGTTGTGCATTCCGAACACGGCATCACAGGGAAAGCGTTCGAACAAGCCATCATTTACCATGCGTTGCGCACCGCTATCGAAGCCCTTCTCCTCTGCGGGTTGAAAATAGAGGTGCACCGTTCCGCGGAAGTTTCGTGTGCGCGCCAGATATTCAGCGGCCCCAAGCAGCATGGTGGTATGGCCGTCGTGGCCGCAGGCATGCATTTTTCCCTGATGGACACTGGCGTAAGGCAAGCCGGTCTGCTCGGTCAACGGCAGAGCATCCATGTCTGCTCGTATGCCAATGTTCTTGCCGGCGCCTACCGTCAGGCTGCCTA
The DNA here is from genome assembly GCF_049898265.1 of Pseudomonas sp. PSPC2-3. Lineage (NCBI taxonomy): Bacteria > Pseudomonadati > Pseudomonadota > Gammaproteobacteria > Pseudomonadales > Pseudomonadaceae > Pseudomonas > Pseudomonas sp. PSPC2-3. Next base: position 270,717 of record NZ_JAFCXJ010000009.1, read on the forward strand.
CCACACCGGTCTCACCAACGCCTTCGGTTACGCTGAACCCCCAGGCCCGTAAGCGCTCTGCAACGAGTTTGGCGGTTTGAAACTCCTCGTAGGCCATTTCCGGATGCTGGTGAATATGGCGGCGAATACGTGTCAGCTCCTCAGCTTGAGGGCGTAAATCATCGACTTTGCAGTAGTGAGGTTCAGTCTTCATCACAGTGAGTTCCTAGCGGTGAATAATGGAGTGCAGGAGTGCCGTCAGTTGGGATGCATCCCCGGCTCCTACGGTTGAGCCTGGGCCGGTAAACGCAGTGCCAACGTACAAAGACCGCCGATCACTAAAAGGACGGCCATTACGGCCATCCCCGCAGCGAACGAGCCGGTGAAGGTCTTCAGAGCACCGATGATGGAAGGACTGACAAAGCCACCGAAGGCACCGATGCTGTTGATCAGGGCTATGCCTCCAGCGGCGGCAGTACCTTTGAGGTAGCTGGAGGGCACAGCCCAGAACACGGCATAGGCCGAGTATGTGGATAGCGTTGCGAGGGTAATACTGCACAGCGCCAACGTCAGGTTGCCGGAACTGAAACCGGTCAGCACTAAGCCTATTGCGCCCAGAAAGGCGGGTACTGCGCCGTGCCAGCGGCGCTCGCCCAGGCGGTCGGAACTCCGAGCATTGATCAGCATCGCGAAAATGGCGGCGCTGTAAGGGATCATTGAATAGAGCCCGATTTCGAAAATATTCTTTACGCCAGCGTCCCGCAGTATGCTCGGCAGCCAGAAACTGACGGTATACAGACCGCAGATCAGACAGAAGTAAATGAGGGCCATCAGGTAAATTCGCCAGTCTTTCAAGGCGGCAGCGAAAGTATGTTGTTTTGACGCCTGCACCTGCTCCAGATCATTCGCCAGCAGCCGTTTCTCTTCTTTGCTCAGCCATTTGGCCTGTTCCGGCGAGTCACTCAAAAAGAAGAACGCCGCGATACCCAAAAGAATGCAAGGCGCTCCTTCGAGGATGAACATCCACTGCCATCCCGCCAAACCATGAATGTCGGCGAAAGTCCCCATAATCCAGGTCGACAATGGTCCACCGATGACGTTCGAGACTGGCCCTGCCAACAGGACGCACGCCATTACTTGAGCGCGACGCTTACCTGAAAACCAGAAGGTCAGATAGAGGATCATGCCCGGAGCAAATCCAGCCTCAAACACCCCTAGAAAAAACCGCAGGACATAAAAGGTAGTGCTGTCATGCACAAACAGCATCGAGGTTGAAGCCACCCCCCACAACAACATGATGCGACTGAGCGTCTTACGTATTCCTACCCGCGCCAGCCAGAGATTGCTCGGCACTTCGAACATTACATAACCGATAAAGAAAATCCCTGCCGCCAATCCATAAGCTGCATCGGTCAGACCGAATTCCTGCTGCATCGCAATCTTGGCGTAACTGATATTGACCCGATCTAAATAGGCGAGGACGTAGCACAACAACAGAAAGGGCAATAGGCGCCAACTGATTTTGCGATACATCTTGCGTAGGGCGAGGTCATCGGGGGAGGTCGGTGTAATCAGTATTGCGGCCTGAGCCATAGTGAAGTCCTCACAAGTTCCGCATTTTTTTTATTGTGTCGATTAAATGAGCTTGGCATCGCCCAATTGACAGAAAGTATGGGGAGCGCAGAAACTTCAAACAATAGCGATCTTCGCTTGCGAGTGTTGACTTTAAGTCAACAGACAGGAGAGCCCTAATTGCAAAAAATCGGCCTTAATGAACGGCGACTTCACTATTTTTCAGAGGTCGCAGAAGCCGGCTCGATCCGAGGCGCAGCGGATCGTCTGAATATCGAGCCCTCAGTTGTCAGCCGGCAAATCCACCAGCTGGAAAGCGAGTTGGGTGTGCAACTCCTACAGCGCCACGGCAGGGGTATCGTCCCTACGGAAGCTGCCAAACTGGTGATCAACCATTGTCGTGAGCGGCGATCAAGCGAAGCATTGCTGCTGACTCAGATTTCCGAACTCAAGGGTCTGGAGAGAGGTGAGATTCACATTGTTGCGGGCGAGGGTTTCCGCGAGGAATTAGTCCGCTGGGTGCTTCAGGACTTCAGCCAGCAGCACCCCAAGCTGGTGGTTACGCTGGAGTTCGCCAATGCCGTCGACACAGTGCGGATGCTGGCAAGTGATCAGGCTCACATCGGCTTGGCCTACCGTCCGCCTATCGATCCCGCCGTGCGTACGGTCATGTTGCGCAAACAGCCAATGTGCGTCATCACCTGGCCCGGCCATCCCCTTACCGAGAAGCAGCAGCCGCTGGCATTGAGTGATGTTTGCCCCTATCCGGTGGGCTTGATGTCCAACGGCTTTGGCTTAAGCAATCTGGTTAAGCTGGCGCAATTCCACGATCGCATTCAATTCGAATCCAATCTGGTCACCAACTCGATCGCCACCCTCAAGAGCTATGTAAAAGCCCATCTCGGGGTGACCTTCCTGTCCTCGCACGCAGTAGCCAATGAAATCGCGGAAGGTACGCTTGTAGCGCTCAGGACCCGCAGCGAAGTATTCGAAAGTGCCGAGGCACACCTGATGGTCCGAGCGGGTCGGCAACTGTCAGTTGCCGCTGAAAGGTTGTTGGCCATGTTGAAACAGAAGGCCGTTTTTGAAGTCTCTGAATAATCTTGACCCAACTGCCCCGAAAACCGGTGCATGAGTTTAAACATGGAAGATTCTGGCCCTGGGCTAATGGTCGCCAAATCACCCGCGCGCTGCGTCTTGGCGCAGAGATAGTCCGTGTCTTTCGGTTTCACCGCTTTGAGCTGGCGGTCAGAGAGGCGGGGGCTTGGGCGCACATGAGGTGTTCCATGGCGTTAATTGGTGTTCCAAAAATGACCACTGGTACCATTTGGAGTGCCCGGTAATGTGGGGTGGGTCGGATGTCTAGGGGTACTGATAGGCTATAAGGATTTGATTTTGTTGGATTTAAGGTGAAAAAAAGACGTCTGTGGACGTCTTTCAATGATGAATTGGTGGGCAGAATCAAAGTTTTTGACACTGATCAAATCGCAGAGGGGCTGGAGGGGATTTGGTGTCTTTGTACAGTAGTCGAAGAGCACACACCCGATAAGCCTATCGGATCTCTCAGATCAGGGATCCATTGATCGTGTCCAGCTTTACGACGGTCAAGGCTCAGGCTAAGGTGCTGGCATAAGGACATTATTTTATAACATTCGTCCACGGAAGGTTTCTGATTAGCCGTAGTGAAACTACCGCCCTTCCTTTCCGAATTTGTTGTGCCCTGAAAAACGCGTGCCGAGCAAGGTGTTGTCATCGATCGCCAGCGGGATTGGCGATTGACGCATCAATGTGGGTGTTGCAGGCGTCCCGAACATCAAAAAATTGCTAAATTGAAGGCGGAAAGTATGGATTTTTCGACGCTGTTGCATCTTTGGGGGGCAGCAAGCTCCGAGCAGCTGATCGCACCAAAAATGGTAGTTGGCTTCGTTTTCATTTTATGCGCTTGGTACTTTGTCCGTTATTTTTGTAGATCCTTCAAACTTAGCAGTCAGCTGAAAAGTCTGACTAAACGCGCGCAGGGTGTGAAAGCGCTCGCCCCGTCTCAACGGCGCTCTGAATTGGAGCGACTGTTCAATGGAAGCAAGCTAGAGCACTCCTGGCACGAGTACGCTGAAACGCTGCACGACCAGTTTGAGTTTCAAGAAGGCGAACAGGTTCTTGTCCGGTCGCGCGCCACCGCCGGAGCGGCACATTTTTTCTCACCTCAAAGCGTGGTCGATACCCCGCTGGGAACCGAGTTCTATAAACACCTGCCCGGTATTTTGACCGGCATCGGTATTGTCGGAACCTTCTTCGGCTTGATGCTAGGCCTACAGCATTTTGATCCAAGCACCCCTGAGCAGGTAAATGCCAGCGTCGATAAGCTGCTCAAGGACGTGTTGTTTGCGTTCATCGGCTCCTTTATTTCAATTATGGCTTCTATAGCAGTCACGATTACTGAGAAGTGGCGTCTAGGGCAATGCTATAGGCTCCTTGAGGCGTTCAACGAGACCATCGACGGGCTTTTCGACAGCGGTGTCGGTGAGGAATATCTGGCGGAGCTCGTGCGCTCAAGTGCTGAAAGCTCCGTGCAAACCCGCCAGCTAAAGGACAGCCTGGTAACAGATCTGCGGGAAATGCTGCAGAACCTGGTTGATACCCAAGTCCGCGAGAGCCTCAAATTAGCGGATACCTTATCAACCACTTACCGTGACTCTGGGCAGCTGTTGGCCGATCAGGTAAGCAGTGCAATTGAGAACAGTCTCAAATCCCCTCTTGAAGCTATTGCGGGTGCGGTACAGGCCGCCAGTGGCGATCAGTCAGGGCAAGTACAAAACCTTCTCCAGGATGTTCTAGTTGCCTTCATGAACAAGCTGGAAGGTACGTTCGGCCAACAGTTCAATGGCCTGCACGAACTCATGGGGCAGTCCGTTTCCGCCATGCAGTCGATGCAGCAAGGCTTTTCGACGCTGATCCAAGATATGCGATCGGCTAGCGAGTCATCGACTCAAAACAGCTCGACCATGATTGCCCAGTTACTCTCCGATATGCAGGCCGGACAGAACACCATGCAAGCGGGGATGAACGAGATGCTCGCCAATCTCCAGGCCTCGGTTGCCCGTATCGGTAACGAAGGGGAGGGGGCAGGTGCTCGAATGGCCGAGCAATTGGAGAAGTTGTTTGCTCAAAGCGAGGCGCGCCAACAGGCAATGGCTGAGAATCTCCAGGCTTTTGTTGAGTCGATCAAGCAGAACATCGGCCAAGGTCAGCAGGAAACCATGGCGAAAATTGCGGGTTCCGTTGAGGTGCTCGGTGAGCAGCTCTCGGCAGTCTTCAAGCAATTGGAGAATGGGCAGCAGCAGATGGACCAATCCACTCGCGCTGCACAGGCTGACCTGCATCAAGACACCCGAGATCTGGTGGGCGGCCTTGACGAGCAGGTCAAGGCGTTGCTGCAAACAGTATCTGAACAACAGAAGTCTGCACAAGACACCGTTAAGGCATTGAGTGCCCAAACGGAGCAGCATTTGCAGAGCATGCAGCTAGGCGCAGACAAGATGCGGGCGGCGGCTGAGCGGTTCGAAACGGCCGGACAAAGTGTTGCACGAGCCAGTGAGTCGACTGCAGGCCTGATGGGAACCGTCCAGGGCGCAGGCACTGAACTTGCGCAGGCGTCACGTGAATTGAACGCCGTGGTGGCGGACTACCGCGGCAATCGAGAAACGGTGGCGAAAACGCTTGCTGTTGTCGAAGGGCTTGTTGCGAGTGCTCAAGGGGAGGCGAGCGGCCGTAGCCAGTATCTCCAGGACCTCAAGGTCCAAAGCGAGCGGATGCAGGCGCTTAATCGTGAAGTGAACGAGTACCTGGACAGTATCAGTGGTGTGCTAGGCAATGGTTTCAAAGAGTTCGGTGATGGCATGGATCGGACCTTGAGACAGACCTTGGGTAGCCTGGACACCGAGCTCGACAAAGTAGTCAAGCTCCTGGCTGGTGGCGTAGAAGGGGTCAAGGAAAGCATTGATGACTTCGGCGACATCATGGAACGAATCAGGCAGTAACGGAGGCTAGTCGATGTTTGGTAAGCAAATGCCTTCGGTTGTCCGTTCAAAAGACGAGGGAGAGAAGCCGTTCTGGATCTCCTTCGCTGATTTGATGACTGCGATGATGATTCTATTTCTGGTGGTCATGGTGGCGGCTTTGAGTTCTGTGACGCAGCGTATTAACCAAGCGGAGCAAGGAGAGAAGCAACGTAATAGGGACATCAGTCAGATCTGCGAGCACCTGAGCCTTAAGGCGAAGACTGCCAGTAAAACCATCGTTGTGGACTGTAAGGACAATCGGATTAGCTTCGGCGATGCTGGCCGATTTGGGCATAACCAGTACGCGCTGAGCAACGATGGCCAGTCGGCACTTCAGGAGGTTGTGCCGATGATTCTGGACGCGGCTAACAGTGAAGAAGGCCGAAAATGGTTCAAACAGGTTGTGATCGAGGGATCGACAGACACCGACGGCTCTTATCTTTATAACCTGCACCTTTCACTGCAGCGTTCAGAGTGGGTGATGTGCAGCCTGCTCGATAGCCGCAGCCCGCTCCAAGTCGGATTGTCGCCGGAGCACCAACAGCAAATCAGATCGATTTTCCTGGCGGGCGGTGTGTCGTTCAACAATGCAAAGGACACCAAAGAAGAAAGCCGGCGAGTGGAGTTGCGCATGCAGTTCTTTGGCTTGAAGGAAAAGGAGGACAACCTCAAGCCAGAGGTACCGGTGTTCAATAGCACCGATATGGAAAAGTGTCAGTTGGCGATGAGCCGATGACTAGCCCAATCGCGAGGCTTTCCGCCGCTATAAACCTGAGTCTTTCCACACATCGAACAGGGCCCGCGCCTGAGCCGTTAGCGCGATTTCCCCGTCTGGGTGCTGCGGGAGCTGATCTTTACGAACGATTCGAGCGCGCTGAAAAGGCTTTGCCACCCCCTCAGGAAAAGCGCCGTGCAGCGATAAGCAAATTCCGCAATGTACTTCCGCTCAATGCCTCTGAATGGCGCTTGGTTTTCGCCGGTCTCTCGGACAAGAGTGAGCGAGTCGGACCGATACTGGACGATGACCAGCTTTTTGACCGAGTGCATAAAGAAATCCATCACCGCATTGAAAAACGGAGACTGAGCCGCCGAGATTGGTTGGCGCTGTGCTTTAGCTACTTTGGGTACGAGGCCGCCACGCCTGATCAGAACGCCAATTGGTGTGTGTTGCGGGCAGACGTTCAGCTTGGCTTCGAATGCGTCAGAGGTCAGCAAAAGCGCGAGAAGGAATGGGTGCATATCGTCCAGCAGCATCAGGAGCTTTTTTCCGAACAGGCAGGTGCCAGGCTGGGCGACCAGATGTTCAAGGGTGAAATCAGCGACCTTTCAGCGTTGCAGACGATTGCGCAGATCCCTGACAGCAGTTGGCTGTGGCGAAGGATCTTTAACGTACTAATCTCTCGTATTTTCGTGTTGGATGACGCCGAGTTTTCTGAGAGCTTAGCCGACCTTGTCGATATCGGCCGGCAGCACCCGCGTTATATGAACGACATTCTGAGTGCATGTCTGTCGCGCTATCACGTAGCAGCTTATCGAGAAAAGCCGTCGTCACTGCTTAAGCAGGTTGCACTCGACAATTGGGGCAGCCCTCAGATTCGCTCCAGGCAAAACAGCTGGCTGCAGTACGTTGAAAAAGACGTCTGTGCGATGGTCGTGGCATGGTTCGCGAAGGAAGATCTGGAGCACTTCTTCAACCTGTTGAAGGGCGACTCCGAGGTTGATCAGTCGCGTTTGTATTACTGGCTAAGATATGCCAACCAGATGAGCTATACCCGCATTGTCATGGGCTCGGATGCCTGGCATGACCGTGGGCGGGACTTTGTCCATTTCCGTGAGAAGAACAGAGGGCGCTTGAGCAAGTTGGTGGGCGGTCCTGGACACAACAATGCCGTAGTCATGCAGATTGGGGACTACTTTTTCGTGGAGTTTTCGGGAACTGGTAATGCCTGCTTTGTGTATAAAGCGGACGATTCGCCGTTTAACCCAGACCAAACTCAGCTTGATCTCAAGGAACTCAAGCAGCGCCATCGAACGGTGGAATGGATGACTCATTCACCTGCGCCTAGCCGCCCAGACCGCATCGAGGGTTGGCTGAGCAAGTTCGATGAAAAGCTAGGGAAGTTGGGTAGTGGTACACACAGCCAAGTCGTGGAGACTGCCACGCTTAGACTACTGTCGTTCGACCACCAGGTCCGTGACGCCATCAAGTCAGTTAAACACAAATTGTATGACCATCGCGCACAAGGCGGCGCAATCCATATTCAACTGGAAGAAGATGATCAGGCTGCCGTCATCGCTCTCCGGCGACTGGGCTTCAAGCCCGAGAATCAGCAGCCGCTCAGGTTCTGGAGGCAGTAATGCTCAAGCGTTTCCTTAAAGGCTTTGGCCTGCAGCCGAATACCGCAGCAGAAAACGCTGCACCTGTTTTTTCCATCGAGGAACAGGGCATTTGTTACCCCTTGAGCCTGGCGGAAAACGCAGATTCCTGGCCGCTGGCAAGTTATCTGGATCAGTTGGAAGAAGAGGAGTTCGTCTCCCAACTCAGCGATCGCTGGCTGTTGACGTGGGATGAGCTTTATCGGCTTCTTGATGAGCCAGAGCACTTAACAAGTCTGCCGCTTTTGGGGGTGCCGCCAGTGACAACCCTCATCCCTCAACTGAGCAGCCAAGGCAGTCTTGCCTCCGACGACTTCAAGGTCGCTGTCAGTGGATGGCGTGATACCAAGACCAACGCAAATGTGCAGGTGCAACGTACGGGCGCCATCGTTCAGTACCACGGGACAATGGAAATTCTGCCTGAGTCTTCCTGGAAACTGACCGGTGCGGTGCGCCAACTTTATCTGGCTCAACAAAATGAGCCGGGTGAAGTAACCAACCAGATCGGCTGGGCCAGCATCAGGAAGTTGGCACGCAACGCAGGTGCCGGTATGGATGGTTTCCTGGATAAGACCGTCGTTATCAAACCTGAAAGCCTACGGCTCAACCCGCGCAAGTCGACAGTAGGTAATACACCGGTCATCGAACTGCAACCAACCTTCGACGGCCAGCCGGCAAATTGGCTTGTGAGTTTCGACGGTGCCCATCAGGTTCAGGATCTATATCGGGTGACCGGTGATGATGGATCGCTGACACACGTCCTGATTGATCCCGAAGTCAAATCTGTATTGGACTACGTGCGCTCGCTGCCCGGGCGTCGGGTCGCGGGCGACGAAGCGCTTTCATTTGTCCGCAACCCGTACAGCGCACTCGGCGACAGCGCCGCGCTAGTTCTGGATGCCGGGACCTATGAAGACGACCTGGCTGAGGCTGGAATTTTCTTTCACCGCTTTCATCTGGAGCCCAAGCTGGATGAAGCGGGACAGCACATTGAGCATGTAACCCTGACGCTCGAACCAATTTCGCCAACCCCACAGCCGCCCATCGAAGTTGAATTCAATGCGGCTTATGAACTCGCGCCGTTCGTGCATGAATTGCAACTGAAATTGGCCTCTGGAATGCCAGCTGGTTTCTGGCAGGGCTATGAGCTGGAACTCAGCGATTTTGATTTGCGCCAGTTGGCAGGTATCAGCGACCTGCTTAAGCGTTGGCAAAACGAAGCGGCCGGTATTGAGTTCGACTCAGTCCTGGACCTGTCTCTTTATGGCGACCGTGTGACGGGCATCGGGGAAGCGGAAAGAATTACTTCTCCTTTCCTCGTCAAAGAGGCGACAGAGAACTGGTTGCCGAAGGATGTGGCGGCGCTGGGCATTGACGCAGAAATTCTTGGGCGTTGGGACCCATCCGACCGTGCTCAATTTGAAGAGTTTGAACAGCGGCTGGACGAAGCTCGCGCTGCCGGTGATGAAACGGTCTGTTTGCCAGAGTCCGAAACACCGCTGTCGATTGCCGCCGCCGAGCAACTGTTTGATGCCTGGTCCAAGAAGATCGCCCCTGTCGAGACCGGCCTGGTCCATCAACAGGAAAAGGTTGGTCGCGCCGTACTGCAAATCGGCCACAACATTGACGAACCGACCTATGTTCAAATTCGTCAGGCAGCCTTACGCGCCGCTTTAGACGCAACGCCTGAGTTGCCCAATCTGCTCAAGCCTGAAGTCGTCTTGCGTGAGCACCAGCTTCAAGGCGTTGCGTGGTTGCAGCATTTATTCTGCTTGTCCCCCTCGGACGTGTCAGGTTGCTTGCTCGCTGATGATATGGGGCTTGGAAAAACGATCCAGTTACTCACCTTCCTGGTCTGGTACCTGGAACAGTACCCAGAGGACAAGCCAACACTGATTGTCGCCCCGGTTTCGTTGCTCGATAACTGGGAGCGAGAGCTTCACCGGTTCTTTTCCGCTGATGCGCTACCAGTGCTGAAGCTATATGGCTCGGCCTTGAATGCAGTGAAGTTCAAGAAGGAAGAAATCCCTGCTGACTTGAAAGCCAAGGGCATCAAGAATCTTCTGCGCCCGGGCTGGATGGGCGGCGCCCGAATCGTCCTGACGACTTACGAGACACTTCGTGATCAGGAGTTTTCCTTGGCGCGCCAGCAGTGGTCGATCGTCGTGTGCGATGAAGCGCAGAAACTGAAGAACCCCGCGGCACTGGTAACTCAGGCGATTAAAGCCATTCCTGCGAGATTTCGAGTGGCGTGCACCGGTACGCCTGTCGAGAACACCCTGATAGATCTCTGGTGCCTCTTCGACTTCATTCAGCCAGGTTTTCTGGGCGGTTTGAACCAGTTCGGTCGCGAGTATCAGCGTCCAATCGAAGCCGCGTTGGAGCGTGATACGGTTGCCCTGGAGCGCCTTCGAGGGCTTATCGATCCGCAGACTTTGCGCCGTACCAAGCAGGATATTGCCAAGGATCTACCTGCCAAAATCGAAGACACAGCATGCCGTTCACTTAGCATGCATGTCTTGCAACGCAATCTGTACCTGTCCGAAATATCCGCGTACAGCCAGAAGCAGCAGATCGAAGAACAGCTTGATCAAAAGACTTCCGGCATGCTCGGGTTGCTGCACAAGCTCAAGCTCATTTGCGCCCATCCTTACAGCGTTCAGCCGGACAAGCGACTGCGCGACAACTCGCCGAAGCTGCAGTGGTTACTGCAGACGCTTGAGTCGATCAAAAAAGCTGGGAACGGTGACAAGGTTATCGTCTTTACCGAATTGCGTGATATTCAGCGGGAGTTGCAGCACTCAATCCAGGAACATTTCGGGTTTCGGGCGACCGTCATCAACGGCGATACCAGTACCAGCAGCCAGAGTGCCAATAGCAGACAAAAGCTGATTGACCAATTTCAGGAGCAACCCGGTTTCGCAGTCATCATTCTGTCGACGATCGCAGTCGGGTTTGGGGTGAACGTGCAGGCGGCCAACCACGTCATTCATTTCACTCGTTGCTGGAACCCGGCCAAGGAAGATCAAGCGACGGATAGAGCTTATCGGATTGGGCAGGAGAAGGATGTGCATGTGTACTACCCGACGGTTCGGGATGCGCAGATGCCGACCTTTGAAGCGACGCTGGATGAGTTGCTGAGTAAGCGGCGAGCGTTGGCGCGGGACATGTTGAGCGGGGCTTCGGATATTCAGGCTGCGGATTTTGATGCGTTGCTGAACGCACGCTGAGCCCGACTTGCTGGAAGCCAGTGCTGGGCGATATGTCAATAATGGGTACAGGTAAGTTCATGCTCAGGTTTGCAAATAGGCACAAACCAGCGAAGTGGCACTTGGCTGGCGGCATAGTGCTGGCAGCATGTGAGCGGATTACTTACCTGTGCACACGTCCAGTATTGGCGCCGAAAGCTAAGCGGCTTACTGTGCGCGGCATCCGAGTCTGCCGCCCACCCGATACCAACACCTTGAACTGGCTCGGTGTCGGGAAGAAGGCGCTAACGGCTTTGTTGTTGAGGGTAGTAGAGCGACATCCGGAGCCAAGTCCGGCAAAATACCCAGTTATAAAAGGCCTGTACAAGACGGCTGAGTTCTAGCCAGAACGCTTAATCGCCGCCGCACGGCACTGCCAACGAAAAGGATCACCGCATTATGGCAAAGCAGCCATCCGAAAAAGAAAGCAATAAGTCTGTTAAATCCTTCGAGCAATCCCTCTGGGATACGGCCGACAGGCTTCGTGGGAGTGTTGAATCCTCAGAATACAAGCACGTCGTGCTGTCGATGATTTTCCTTAAATTCATCAGCGACAAATTCGAGCAGCGCAAGCAGGAACTAATCAACGAAGGCCAGGGCGATTACGTGGGTATGGTGGAGTTTTACACCATGAAAAACGTGTTCTACCTACCGACCGAATCCCGTTGGGACTACATCGCCAAAAACGCAAAGCAGGATGATATTGCGGTCAAGATCGATACGGCGCTACATACTGTAGAGAAGAATAACAAATCCCTGCGTGGCGCTCTGCCGGATAACTACTTTTCCCGTCTAGGGCTTGATGTCAGTAAGCTCGCGGCGCTGATCGACTCCATCAACAACATTGATACCGTCACTGATAAAGAAAATGATGTTGTGGGTCGGGTGTATGAGTATTTCCTTGGCCACTTTGCTGCTACCGAGGGCAAGGGAGGAGGAGAGTTCTACACACCCAAATGCGTGGTCAATCTGATAGCCGAAATGATCGAACCCTATCAGGGCAAGATCTATGACCCATGCTGCGGTAGCGGCGGCATGTTTGTGCAGTCCGTAAAGTTTGTGGAAAACCACGAGGGCAACAAAAAAGACATCTCAATCTATGGCCAAGAGCAGACCAGCACTACCTACAAGCTGGCGAAAATGAACTTAGCCATTCGCGGCATTGCCACCAACCTGGGAGAAGTGCCCGCCGATACCTTTTTTAAGGATCAGCACCCGGATCTGAAAGCCGACTTCATCATGGCCAACCCGCCATTCAACTTGAAAGAGTGGCGTGGCCCGGACGAACTGACCGACGATCCACGCTGGGCCGGTTACGAGGTACCGCCTACCGGCAACGCCAACTACGCCTGGATACTGCATATGATCAGTAAGCTGTCCGAAAACGGCGTAGCGGGCTTTGTGCTGGCCAATGGTGCCATGAGTACCAACACAAAGGGTGAGGGCGAGATTCGCAAAAAAATTATCGAGAACGATCTTGTGGACTGCATGATCTCCTTACCGGGACAGCTGTTCTACACGACCCAGATTCCCGTCTGTCTATGGTTTCTCACCAAAAACAAAAAGGCCGCAGTCACCCCCGGCCATATTGAAAGCAACCACCGCAATCGCCAGGGCGAAACTTTGTTTATCAACGCCTGCAATATGGGCAGAATGATCGACCGCACCCACAAAGAACTCTCATCCGGTGACATCGCGGAAATAGCCCGCACCTACCACGCCTGGCGGGGTGAGGCGAAGGATGGCAACTACGAAGATGTGCCCGGCTTCTGCAAAGGTGCCACCTTGGACGACATCAAAGCCCATGACTATGTATTGACCCCCGGCCGCTATACAGGCGCCGCTGATGTAGAAGACGACGGCGAAGTTTTCGAAGAAAAAATGCGCGAGCTGAGCCAAACCCTTTATCAGCAGATGGCCGATTCGGAAAAGCTGGATGTGGCGATAAAGCGGAGCCTGGAGGAATTGGGTTATGGGGCGTGAGTGGAAAGAAGTTACTCTTGGGGAATTGTTCAACGTAAAACACGGGTTTGCGTTCAAAGGAGAACATTTCACGGATAAACCCACCAAAACCGTATGCGTCACCCCCGGAAATTTTTCAATAGGTGGAGGGTTTAAAAAACCAAAACCTAAATACTATGATGGGCCTGTGTCAGAAGAATACATTCTCCAGCCTGGTGACATTATTGTAACCATGACCGACCTAAGCAAACAGGCTGACACCTTAGGTTTGGCGGCGTCTATTCCAGATGATGGTATTGTTTGGCTGCATAATCAGCGAATAGGATTGCTTAAGTTTAAAACTACGCACGCTTGTCATCCCGAGTTTATTAATTATTTACTTCGAACCCACGGGTACCGGTCTTGGGTTGTTGGATCAGCTACAGGTACGACGGTTAAACACACATCGCCGAGTAGAATTCACTCTTATAGTTGCTTTATTCCCGCTTACGAAGAACAAAGAAGAATTGCAAATGTTCTCGGCGCCCTCGACGATAAAATTGAACTCAACCGCCAGATCAACACCACGTTGGAATCCATGACGCAGGCGCTGTTTAAAAGCTGGTTTGTGGATTTTGATCCTGTGATCGACAACGCTTTCGCCTCCGGCAACCGAATCCCCGACGAGTTGCAAGCCAAAGCTCAGCGTCGCGCAGCCCTAGGCGCCCTGCACCAGCCCCTACCAGCGGAGATTCGGCAGATCTTTCCCGCCAGCTTTGTATTTGATGAGGACATGGGCTGGCTGCCAGAGGGGTGGGGGAGTGAAAAGTTGGCTAAAGTTATCTCTCTGATAATCGATCATAGAGGTAAGACTCCAACTAAAATGGGCGGAAAGTGGAGTGATTCGGGGTATCCTGCTATCTCCGCAAAAAACGTAAAAGACGGAAAGATAATTCGAGAAGATGCAATTAAGTATGTCGACAAAGAGCTTTATAAAAAATGGATGAAGGAGCCTCTTAAAATTGGAGATGTGGCTTTAACATCAGAAGCCCCAATGGGTGAGCTATTTCTCTTCTCATCTTCTGTGGAGTATGTTTTAAGTCAACGGCTATTTGCTATTCGGGCAAATCCGGAATTTATATCTGGAAGCTATTTGTATTTTTGGTTAAATACGTCCGTGGCCAAGAGCGACATGAAAAATCGTTCTACGGGAACAACAGTGGTAGGTATTAGGCAGTCTGAGTTGCAAAAAGTTAAAGTTCTTACTCCAGGCTTGGAGGCGGTACTTGCCTTTGATAAGTACGCAGGGCCAATGCTGCAAAGCGTTGACAAAACCGAGCAAGAAATTTCTTCACTAATCAAGGTTCGGGACTCCCTTTTGCCCAAGCTCCTCTCCGGCCAAATCCAGGTCCCCGAATTCGAACAACAGCTCGCTGAGGTGATCTAGTAACATGACCAAGTTCACGGAAGATAAACTTGAACAGGCAATTATTGCCCTGCTAGAACATCAGGGCTATCCGCACCACTCTGGCGGCAGCCTGGAGCGCTACCCCACTGAGGCGTTGTTGAAGGACGACTTGCGAACTTTTCTGGCCAAACGATACGCCGGGGATGCCATTACAGCCGCTGAAATTGAAGTAGTGATTGGCCGCCTGGACAAGCTGCCAGCCGCCGACCTGTATGACAGCAACAAAGCCATTCATAAACTGGTGGCCGATGGCCTGCTGTTAAAGCGAGAGCCTTTAGTAGATCGCAAGCATCGCAGCCAGAAAGATCTGTATATTCAGCTGATCGACTATTCGGACCCACTGGAGCAGTGTATCCCTGGTGAGAACGAAGGGGATACAGTGATAGCGGAGCAGGTGCCCCCCTATCGCGACGATAATATCTACCGTCTAGTGAATCAGTTGGAGATCGAGGGTAAAGAGAAGCGCATCCCCGATGCCATACTTTATATCAATGGCTTGCCGCTGGTGGTGTTTGAGTTCAAGAGTGCCATCCGCGAAAACTCCACCATTTATGATGCCTGGAAGCAGCTGACTACTCGGTACGCCCGCGACATTCCTGAGCTGATGAAGTACAACGCACTGTGCATTATCAGTGATGGGGTGAATTCTCGCATGGGCTCACTGTTTGCCCCATATGACTTCTACTACACCTGGCGCAAGGTTACCGGCAACGAGGATATTAGTCAGGACGGCATCAATGCGCTGCATACGATGATTCAAGGCCTATTTGACAAGGCCCGTCTGCGGGAAGTAATCCGCCACTTTATCTATTTTCCGGATGTCTCGAAGGCCGGATCCAAGATTGTCTGCCGATACCCCCAGTTTTACGCCGCCAACAAGCTGTATCAGAACATTCTCAGGCATCGCAAGCCGGAAGGAGATGGCAAGGGTGGTACCTACTTTGGTGCTACCGGCTGTGGTAAGAGCTTTACCATGTTGTTTCTGACGCGCTTATTGATGAAAAGCGTGGAGTTTGCCAGCCCCACTATTGTGCTAGTTACCGATCGCACCGATCTAGACGACCAGCTTTCGGTTCAGTTTACTAACGCGAAAGGTTACGTCGGCGACAATACCGTGGTCAGTGTGGAAAACAGGGCGCACCTGCGCGAACTGCTGAAAGGTCGCAACAGCGGTGGTGTATTTCTAACCACCATCCACAAGTTCACCGAAGACACCGAACTGCTCACTGGACGCAGCAATGTGATCTGTATCAGTGACGAAGCCCACCGCAGCCAGGTCAATTTGGACCAGAAGGTGCGAGTAACTGAAAGTGGCGTCAAGCGCACCTTTGGCTTTGCCAAGTACCTGCATGACTCTTTGCCCAACGCTACCTATGTGGGATTTACTGGTACCCCCATTGACGCAACCTTGGATGTATTTGGTGAGGTGGTGGACAGCTACACCATGACCGAATCGGTGAAGGACGAGATTACCGTGCGCATCGTTTACGAAGGCCGGGCAGCCAAGGTAATTTTAGATAACGACAAGCTGAAGGAGATTGAGGGTTACTATGCCAAGTGCGAGGAGCAGGGGGCCAGTGACTACCAAGTAGAGGAGAGCAAAAAGGCCAGTGCCAAAATGAACGCTATTCTCGGTGACCCGGACCGCATTAAGGCCCTGTCCATCGATTTTGTGCATCATTACGAAAAGCGCATTGAAGAAGGCGCTACGATTAAAGGTAAGGCCATGTTCGTATGCAGCAGCCGCGAGATTGCCTACGACTTCTGGCAGCAGGTGGTGTCTTTGCGTCCTCAGTGGAACGAGGTGCTGATCGCTGAGGAAGGCGCCCACCTGAGCGAACAGGAAAGAAAAGAGCTCAAGCCGATGGAGCGGATCAAGATGATTATGACCCGCGGCAAGGATGACGAAAAAGAGCTCTACGAGATGCTGGGCACACAGGAGTATCGCAAAGAGCTGGACCGGCAATTCAAAAACGCCAAGTCAAATTTTAAGATCGCCATTGTTGTGGATATGTGGCTTACCGGCTTTGATGTGCCGTTTTTGGATAGTATCTATATCGACAAGCCCATACAGCGTCACAACTTGATCCAGACCATTTCGCGAGTAAACCGCAAATTCGAGGGCAAAGAGAAAGGACTGGTGGTGGACTACATTGGCATCAAAAAACAGATGAACCTTGCCCTTGCTCATTACAACAAAGCTGATCAGCAGAATATAGAGGAAATCGCCCAATCGGTGATTGTTGTGAAAGACCACCTCGACCTGCTTGGCAAGATGTTCTACAAGTTTGATACCAAGCCTTACTTCGATGGTGGCCCGCTTGAACAACTCACTTGCCTCAATATGGCTGCTGAGTTCGTGCAGATCACAGACAAGATCGAAAAACGGTTTATGGCACTGGTGAAGCGCCTTAAGGCTGCCTACGACATCTGCTGCGGATCAGAGTCTATCCACCAAACCGAACGGGATCTAATTCACTTCTATTTGGCGGTGCGCTCCATCGTTTTCAAACTGACCAAAGGTGACGCGCCGGACATCGCTCAGATGAACGCCCGAGTACGGGAAATGATCGCTGAGGCTCTCAAAGCTGATGGGGTAGAGGAAATCTTCAAATTGGGGGATGTCGACTCTGTAGCGATGGATATTTTCGATGATGACTACCTAGCCAAAATCGAAAAGATAAAACTTCCAAACACCAGGATTAAGCTACTGCAAAGGCTACTCGCCCAAGCCATTGATGACTTCAGAAAGATCAATAAAACGAAGGGGGTGGATTTTGCCAAAAAGTTCCGCAAGCTAGTCGATCACTACAATGAGCGTAAGGAAGATGACGTACTAGTAAGTAAGGTACTGGAGGATTTTTCCGATGAAATTATCGATCTGATCCAGGCCCTAAAAAAGGAGAAGGAGTCTTTCGCTGACTTGGGTATAGACCTGGCTGAGAAAGCTTTCTATGACATTCTCCAGCAACTTGCTGTCAAATACGACTTTAGCTATCCAGATGAAAAGCTGCTGGAGCTGGCTAAATCTGTGAAGGGCGTGGTGGACGACAAAGCTAAATATACCGACTGGAACCAGCGCGATGATATCAAAGCTGAACTGAAGGTGGACCTGATTCTGGTGCTAGCCAAATTTGGCTACCCACCGGTGGACAGGGATGAGGTGTACAAGGAGATTTTTGAGCAAGCTGAGAATTTCAAGAAGTACCTGAAGGCGGATTAATGCTGATAAACAGCAGGTTTACAACAAACAAAAGATACTGCTTGTTAATTTGGGACTAATCATAAACCTGTTGAGCCATATCCGCTGGCTCGACAGGTTTTCTCTACTGATTTTTTGTCACGCAGTCGATTTGCCTAGCCACAGAGGTTTTTGCCAGCGAAGCATCTAATGTTTTTAACGACCTATGCGCTTGATAGCCTCGGTTATCGACTTCTTCCTAAAAAAGTATCAGGTCGTGGTGGTGGCCTTGAACGATGTGTCGGAAGCCTTCCAGTTCTTCGACTCGCAGAATGCGCGGGGCAGGGATCTTAATACGCAGCTACTCCATATAGGGGTAGCTGGCCACTGTGTCGATGTTTACGCCCTTGAACAAGTCGCTGTCATCCTTGCTGAAGTAGCGTGCCGAAACCCCTTTCGACCCAGGCTGTGTGAAAACGCGCTAAATACGTCGAAAACTGAGAGTCGCGAGGCGAGCCTGTGGAATCAGCAGGCGAAAGCGCGAGTAGCCCTAGTGAAAAAGCCGAAAGACTTGCTTGAGTACGTGATCGTCCACGAAATGATTCACCTGCTTGAACCCACCCACAATGAACGCTTTATTGCGATCCTCGGGGAGCATTTTCCAACCTAGCGCGAGGCCCGCGCCGAGTTGAATGAGTTGCCGCTGGCGGCTGAGGTTTGAAAAGAGTGAGGCTGTTCAAACCCTCACAGAAGCGCTCTACAGCCGTCAGCGAAAGCACTTCCAATCCTTCTTATTTCTTGGATCTTTATAAACCGGAAAGACAGTCCACGTTTTTCGCAGAGCCAGTTATCTGTGGAAGTCGACCACCAAGGCCTTTGGTGATGGCGGCGACGGTATCGGCAGTAGCCGACGCTGAGTAATAGCGATCAATGCAAAAAAAAAGTGACTGAGAGGGGGGGCTGCCCTGGCATTAGCCAAGGGCTGGACTACCCCCGCTCCCGTAGACATTTTCCAGCCTCAAAGTGAGGCACTTTCAAAGGCTTCAGGACTGACGCCGCCCAGGTGACTGTGACGACGCGTTCGGTTGTAAAACGCCTCAATGTAATCGAATACGTCGGCACGGGCCATGTCCCGGGTTTTGTAGATCCTCTTGCGGATGCGTTCTTTTTTCAGGCTACTGAAAAAAGACTCAGCCACGGCATTGTCCCAGCAGTTTCCTCGGCGGCTCATACTCGGCTCAAGGTGGTTGGCCAGACAAAAACGTTTCCAGTCATCGCTACCATATTGGCTACCCTGGTCCGAATGCACGATGACTCTGGTTTTGGGTTTACGGCGCCATACCGCCATGAGCAGCGCGTCCAGCGCCAGCTCCTTGCCTAGCGTTGGCTTCATTGACCAGCCGACCACCTTGCGAGCGTAGAGATCCAGTACGACAGCCAGATATAGCCATCCCTGCCACGTTCGGATGTAAGTGATATCGGTCACCCAAGCCTTATTAGGGGCATCGACAGTGAAGGCCCGGTTAAGTCGATTGGGGGCAATGATCGATGGTCTGCCTTTGATTGCGCGCGGGGCTTTATAGCCTCTGAGCGCCTTGATTTTATTGGTGCGCATCAGTGCCGCGACACGGTGCTTGCCGCAACTTTCTCCAGCCTCGCGCAAGTCAGCAAACACCCGCCGTGCGCCATACACACCTCGACTGGCCGCATAGGAGTCGCGGATCAGCCCTAACAGCCGACCATTCTCTTTTTCGCGGTCAGAAACAGGCTTGTGTAGCCATTGATAGAACCCGGCACGAGCAACTTGCAAAACCCGGCACAGCGTAGTGATCGCGTATTGATGCCGATGCTCGTTCATAAAGCGGTATTTCACTCGGGTTCCCTGGCGAAGTACCGCGCTGCTTTTTTAATATGTCGCGCTCTTCTTCCAAGCGTCGCATTTGGGCTCGCAGCCGCAAAATCTCGCTTTTAGCTTCGAGCAACTCGCTGGCCTGTTTCTCGGTTTTGTCAGGCGTCACGGCTTGGACCCATTTGTAGAGGCTGTGGGTCGAAACGCCGGGGCGCTCGGCTGTTTCCGCAACGGAGTATCCGCGTTCAATGACTTGCCTGACGGCTTCTGCCTTGAATTACGGCGTGAATCGTTGGGTGCTCATAAACTTCCTCCTATGCTCAAAGCATAGGCTGGAGATGTCTACGATGCCGGGGGCAGTCCACATTCTCGGTTTCACCGTCCATCAACTCAGGGGCACCGCGTAATCGGCTCAATACAAAGTCCCGGTACTCGCGGTTTTTTTCGCAGTAGGCACGCACATGCCAGCGCATGCCTGTGTAGACCAGCGTATGCGGCGCGATGGTTCGCCCTTCAGGCTTGGGGCTGTTCAGTGAAACGTAGTCGATGTCCAGGCGCAGATGCTCCCGGCAAGCCTTGAGCAGGGGGCGAAGTATCTCAGCCTTGATCGAGCGATCAGGCACCTCCAACACTTTGGTATGGGCGTAGGCCAACGCCAGCCCCTCGACGTGAGGCGCTCGGGCATTGTTCTGGTAAAGGAGGTGCAGGTAAGCGCTGGCACTGTCGTCGATGAACAGAGGCTTGAACTGTTTGCTCGGCACGTAACCCTTGATCTGTCGATCATATGTAAGGTTTTTGGGCGCATGCTCGGTGATGTAGGTGTTGATGTCCTTGGATGCCTGCTGACGGCTGATGCCGAAGCTCTGCATCAAGTGCACCGTTGTCAGCCGGCCTTCCCACCATGCGACGGTTTCGATCAGTCGGTAGCGAAGGGCGAGGTCCCAACGGACCTGCTCGATGGTTTGCTTGCGTTTCATGTCGCCTCCATGTGAGTGAATACTTTACCTGTATAAGTCTACATTCTAGACGTGTCGCTTAACGCTACATATCGTGACTCTGGCAAGTTTGGAGTTGACGACATGAGGGACATGTTTATGGATGGTTGGGATTGGACGGCGTCGGTAGCGATGCTGATGCTGTTGATGATCCTGCTGATGCTTTTGGTGCAGTATCTGCAGACTAACAAAGCCTGGAGATTGCTCGAGCATTGGCATGCGACCACGAAGGAGCGCCAGCAGTGGCTGAGCTGGCACGCCGAAGAGAATCGCGAGTTGAAATCGGCGCTTCGGGCGGAGAAGGCTCATGTGGAGCAGTTGCAGCGCAAGGTGGAGATTCTGCAGGCTTTGCTGCCTTAGGTGTGAGGCACGAGGGCCTTGGTGCAAGGCCCCGTGATTTGGCTCCAATACGGTCGTCAGGAGTAGCCCAAGCTTGGTGATGGGCCAGGAGCCAGTGTCACTGGCTGGATTCTCCTGAGAGGTGGTGTAACTTCGCATGCAAATAGTTAGCAGAGACGATATTGGGCGCGGTGGCCCGACTCAACAATAAGGGGCATGACCGGTGGCGGTAGATCTGAAGGATAACGTAAATCTGAAGGCAGCCTGTGAGGCGGTATTGGCTCACAATCGTGAACTGCCCTGGTATCAGAGCTGGCTGAAAAAGCTGTCGGAGTTCCTTCTTAAAGTACAAGACGCTGATCAGGAAGAGTTTTGTAGTACCGAGTTTCAAGAGCAGTTGTGGGAAAGTGAAGTCATTACAAGAACGGGGATGGGCACGGTCAATGTGGCAAAGGTGATCGCCGATCCTAGCGTCGCCGAATACCTTTGGAGTATTCGTGCATCGCTTAAATCGGGGGGTGTTCAGCTTTATGATCAGGTACTCGCGGAAGGCTGGCGCGAGGTGAATCAACGTGTTGCTCCTCCTCTTGTGGGACGCAATCCGAGGCTTAAAAAGTATCGTCTTTTTGCAGCGTTGTGCCCGACTGAACTGACAACCATCGCTCATTACCCGAAGTTGCGTACTTTGGCGTCGCTGATTGGTGTAGGAAGCAAGGAGCGTGGGCTTTCGTTGCATCGGACTGTGCTTGAGCGCCTGGACGAGGCTTTGGGGGCGCAAGAACAAGGACTATCAATACCGACGCTGGAGCGCATGACTCTGCCTTGGCTGCTCTACATGAAATTCGTGAAGGAGCAGGAAACCGAGGTCACGGAAATCGCTGACCCCGTTACGGGCCAGGAACGCTTGAATCCTTTACCTGCTGAGCGCCGACGTCGCGGCATGCTCGCCATTGGTGGTGGTATCGCGACCATCAGGGCCATCATTGAGTTCGCCAAAGAGGGATGCAAGCGGGAAGACTTGGTAGAGCACATGCGCTCGATCAACCCAAGCCACGCGACTTCGAGTATCCGAACACAACTCAATTCACTGATTGCGGAATGGGGTGTTCTGCGGGCCCAAGGCGACGAAATCCATCTGACACCGCGAGGTGAGGGACTGCTGGATTCTGGCGAGCCTGATGAAGTTTCGGACTGGTTGCTGACCCGCGTTCTCGGGTTTGATCACATGCTCTATGCATTGCGCAGCGGCCCAATATCCGTCAGCGCATTGAATGACGCGTTGAGAAAGGTAAACCCCGGGTGGACCAGCGATCGAGCATTGACCAGTCTGACCTTTTGGCTGCGTGCCCTGCAATTGGTTGAAACCCGTGCAGACAAACTGCTGTACCTGACCGAGTTCGGTGAAACCTGGGCAGCGCAAATCCACTGGGAGCCCCAATCACTGACTCCAGACGCCGGAATCGTTTCAACCAGCGTGGCGGCATCCAGTGAACAATCTGCGCCGTTCGAGCGACCGTCGCTGGAAACCATCCAGCGTAGTTTTCCCGCGGATATCGTCTTTCCGATCAGCCTGGTTGCTCGGCTTGACGCCGGACTCTGGAGCCATCCGCGCCGTCACTTCGCCCTACTCACCGGTCTCAGCGGCGCCGGAAAGACTGTACTGGCTCGGGGATATGCGCTTGCTTTGCACGAGGGGCAGACCAATCCGGCTGAGGGCTTGCTTACAGTCCCCGTCCAGCCAGGCTGGCATGATCCCTCCTGCCTGCTGGGTTACGTCAATCCATTGAGTAACGAGAGCTACGTACGCACGGCATTTGTCGATTTCCTGATCAGGGCCAGTGCCGACTCCGAGCGTCCGTACACGGTCGTGCTCGACGAAATGAACCTGTCGCACCCGGAGCAATATTTGGCTCCATTGCTTTCAGCCATGGAGACAGGTGGCCACATTGACCTCCATGCTCAGGGCAATGACATCAGCGGCGTGCCTCCGACCATCGCGTACCCGAGTAACCTAGTGATCATTGGCACCGTGAATATGGATGAAACGACACATGGCCTGAGCGACAAGGTGCTCGACCGGGCGGCAGTGATCGAATTCTGGGACATCGATGTTGAAGCGTTCCCCGGCTGGAAGACCAGTGCTTTACCTGAGGCGCAAATTACCAAGGTCCGTGACACGCTCAAGGGGCTGGTCAAGGCCCTGCGCCCGGCACGTCAGCATTTCGGCTGGCGGACTGTCCACGATGTTATTGGCTACATCGAGCAGGCCAAGCGCGGCGGTGTGATTGACTTTGATGCGGCACTGGATCAAGCCATCTACGCCAAAGTCCTGCCCAAGCTGCGCGGGGAAGACACACCTCGGATTCAGGCGGCCTTCGCAGACAGCCGTACCTTGTTGCGGGATATGAAACTGGCGGATTCGGCAACTAAAGTCGGCGAGTTGCAGGATGATTTGCGCGCTCTGGGTTCCGCCCGGTTCTGGCGCTGAAACATGGCGATTATCCGATGCATTAATAAACAAGGCAGCACTTTCACGGTCAGCCCCGAAGCGTTGGTTTCGGGGTTCACGGAGAGCGGCACTTATTATTTCGAGATTGTCCCCGAGTCGCGTCTGTTCGTTGATGATGAGCCGTTGGAGCGCGTGCGCCATGAGGCATTTGACGCGTGGCGATGGGAGCCGGGTTTCTATGCGGGCAAAGTCATCGCTGAGTTGGTTGATACCAGCGGCAAAGTCGTAGCGAGCTACCACTTTGATGTGGCTCCCGATCAAAACAAGCTCGGCGAGGTTTCGTTTGCCGCGATGCTCGACGAGCTTCTCGCCTTCGATACACGTTTGCTGCTGGGCAACGAATACGCCCAGTTGGAGGTGGGTCATGAAGGTCGAACCAGCAACCCGCACCTGCAATATGCCCGGCTGAAACGTTATGGTCCGGCGTTGTTGTCGGCGTTTATCGAAGTCTTGCGCAAGCCGCTGACACAGTTGCACCGGGAGCGCACCTTACGGCCAACGCACCAATTGCGCCGTATTGATCGCCAGACCCTGCGACGTGCCTTGCAGGACCCGGCGGCGACGGCGTTGCTCCGTAATCCCGAACAGGCCAGTGCCGGCTCTGAGGGGCTGTACTTTGATGTGCCCACTGTGTTTGAAGACCTGGATAATCCGGCCAATCAGGCGTTAGCCGTTGTCCTTGGTAAAGCCCTGCGACGCAGTCGTTACGTCATTGCTGCCTTGCAAAAGATCATTGATGGGGAGGGCGACACGGGGGCTCGCTCCGCGTTGGCCCCTCGGCTTGGGCGGCGGATTGAGTTCCTCGAAGGCTTGTACAGTGACCTTCGCAGGATTCAACGCACTGAACCGTTCTGCTCCCTGCGTCAGCCTCGAATTTCCGCTGCCGGGCTTAACGCTATTTCCGCTCATCCCGCTTACGCTCGGGCTTATCGTCATGGTTGGTACGTGCTGCGTCCTGGCATTGACGGCAGTCGCGAGGGAGAGCGCTTGTGGATCAGTCCGACGTGGGAAATATACGAGCGTTGGTGCTACCTCCAGGTGGTGGCCATCATGAAGTCGATCTATCCCGACTTGCAGTGGCATGATCTTTGGCCCGACTCACGCATGGACGTCGTGCGCTGTGAAGGAAGGAGTTCCGACGTACAGGTCAATGTCTTGCTACAGGTACGCTGCCCAGCGTTCGATCAGCCAGCCAGCCACGGCTTCTCCAGCATTTCCGGGAAGCGCTACCCCGACATTGTGGTCACCGTGGAAAGCCCGGCGGGGAACTCGTTCATTGTGATGGACGCCAAGTACCGGGTTGAGCGCAGGTGGGTGCTGGAGGGCATGGTGTCTGCGCACTTGTACCGGGATTGCTTGCGCTGGAAGGGCCGCAAACCGGATTTATCGATATTGCTGGTGCCTCGCGCGGGAGGTGCTCCGTTGTTGGAGACGCTGACATACCAGGAAGCCCATGGTGTTGGCGTCGCGGTGTTGAGCGTTGAACACAATGGATTGCAAGCGGTGTTAAAACCCTTTGTGCCGGGCTGCACAGATTCAGAATCAGCGGCGCTTTCCGCCGATGGATCCTCCGGTCACGACACGTCTTGTCGCGCGGCTCCTACAGGCTCGCCTCATCAGCAGGACGAAGGGTTCACACCGTTCCGAACCGCTTTAGTCAGGCAACCATAAGGGACCGCAGCATGAAAAATCTGTTCGCTGTTATTGGCGTCATCGTCGTTATGAAAAAGGGCTACGAGTTCTTCCGTGAATACACTGAGATGAAACAGGAACTGGACAAACGCGCCGGTCATTCGGCCTGACGCAGTGCAGCGTCGACGACGCCATATGCTCTACAACTGGAAGGTTATCTCTATGCCTTGGCCGCCCCATCCCTTCACATTCACTTGCTCCCAATGTCACTGGCATAAAACAACGGTGCCACTCAGCGATGCCCTGCGTGAGGGGATCGACTGGTTTTCCAACTGCCCTTCATGCCGACACAGCGCATTGGATGTCCGGCCGGCTACCCGGCTGGAAATCTTCAAGGCCAGGCTGGCGCGACCGTTTCGCTAGAACAGGCAAGGTGCATTGATCCGCCAGGACCTCCTGGCGAATTACACCAGGCTCGCCTTGCCTTCCTCATGGCCATACGCTGCAGCCGCGCGCCGCAATGTGTCTCCCATCTGCTGGCGCAACTGCGACGGTTCCTGCACGACCAACGAATCACCCAAAGACAAAATCCACCAGTGCAGCTGCCAGGTATTGTTGACGGTCGCCTGCACCTGAAAACCATCCGACAGCGCCTCCAGCACCATGTCCGTGCTCAAGGGCGTTTCACGAATCATCCTTGCCTGGTGTTCGCTCACCCAGGCCTTGAGCCGGATCTTCTCCGGTTTGCCAAACTGCAAGGCGTCGGTGGCCAGGTAGGTTTGCAGTTCGAACGTCTCCAGCCCTTGGCACGGAGTTTCGAGTACCGTTACCGCGCGAAAGCGATGCACCGCGAACTGACGGACATCGGTATAGGGCGCAGCGGTGGCGATGAGATAGGTGATCAGCCCACGCTGGACAATCGCCAGGGGGTTGAGAGTCAGTTCACTGAGTTTGTCGGTGTGTGCCGAATAGTACTGACAATGGACTTGCTGTTCGCTGATCAGGGCGTGTTGCAGTGCTTCCAGCGTTTCTGCCTGGATTTCCGGCGCTCGAAGATTGAAATCCGGTCGAACGCTCGCCACTTTGTCGGGCCAGCGGGCAGCGGGGTTGCCGTCTTCGAGGCCTTTGAGTTTTTGCCGGGCATGTTCGAAACGCGGTTCCAGCACGCTCAACATGCTGCCCGGAAGGAGCGGGCGCACGGCATCTTCGACCAGCGCCAGACTTACGGCTTCAGTCAAGGTGATGCCCTGCAACTCGACGCTCACGCCCGGCTTCCAATACCAACCGAAGGGCGTTCCTCCATCGTTGCACTGCAACGGAAACACCAGGGACAGGTCACGCAGGTCGCGCTCGATGCTGCGGCGGCTGATGGAGTAGCCTGCGGTCGTCAGGCGGGTCAGCAGCTCACTCACTGTGATACCAGGGGCGCGTTTGGGAAGCTGTTGCAACAACTCCCATTGACGACTCAACGCGGTATGGGTCTTGGCTGATGGCAAGAGAAATCATCCTTGTAATATTGAAGCTGGCCTGTGGCTAGCGGATTTGCCGCGTTGTCTTCCTATCGGCGACAACCCGGCAACCTTTAGTCTGGTTAATGTATGAAACCGATTGGGCGCTGTTGCCCGGCAGATTTGAGTCGGCACTCGGCCAGCAACGCCCCCGCCAGCTCGTCGGCACTGGCGAATGGCTTGAAACGCCCTCGGCGCGCCACTGCCGCAAAGTCACCCGGGGTCAGATGCGCCTCACCTCGCAAGCGATTGGCTGC
Source organism: Pseudomonas sp. PSPC2-3 (assembly GCF_049898265.1). NCBI lineage: Bacteria > Pseudomonadati > Pseudomonadota > Gammaproteobacteria > Pseudomonadales > Pseudomonadaceae > Pseudomonas > Pseudomonas sp. PSPC2-3. The sequence continues at coordinate 297,629 of NZ_JAFCXJ010000009.1, forward strand.
GCTGTGCTGTGGGTCTTTCAAGGCCAGCGCTTTCAAGTGTGCGGCAAACAACGCCTGGGCCTGGGCGGTGACCAGGTAACCGAAATGCACCTTCAGATCGAAGCGCCGCAAGGAAGCCTCGTCCAGGTCTCGGATCAGGTTGGTCGAAGCAATGAACAGCCCTTGATAGCTCTCCATTTGCGTGAGCATTTCATTGACCGCAGTCACCTCCCAGCTCTGCCGCGCCTTGCGCCGGTCCTGCAAAAAACTGTCGACTTCATCGAGTAGCAGCACTGCATCTTCCTGCTGCGCGCGCTCGAAGGCGCCCGCCAGATTCTGCTCCGTCATTCCGACATAGGGTGAAACCAGGTCGGAGACGCGCTTGACCATCAACGGCTTGCCCAACTCTTGCGCCAGCCATTGGCCAAAGGCAGTTTTACCGGTGCCTGGCGGACCGTAGAAGCACAGGCGTGCCTGGGGATGGACACGTAGTCCGTCAACCAGGCCGTCAAGAGCATGGTCTGCGTTGATCCATTGCGGAGAGTAGAAGGTGGGCAAGCTGCTACCGCCGTCATGTTGCAGCTTCTCGAGACCCTGTGCTTTCAACGTTCCGTCGACGATGCAACGGATCGTCGTGTCCAGCGTCTTGCTCGCGCGGTTTCCTACGCTGCGGCCTACTCGCACGGCTCGCTCCAGCACCGCCGGTGTCACCTGTTCATGGGCACTGAGATGCTCTATCAACTGATCACTCAACTTGCCCCCGCCACACTCACGGAGCATCTGCTTGCGCTGCGCCAAGGGCGGGTTGGGGATCTCGATCACTAGATCGAAGCGACGTATATGTGCAGCGTCGATAGCCTCAATGCTATTGCTCAACCAGAAACACGGCAGCGCATTCTCCTCCAGCATGCGATTGATCCAACCCTTCTGCGAGCGACTATGAGCGTCGGTGCTGGCGGTTTGAAAGATGTCTTCGATCTCATCCAGTACGAGCAGGGCCCGTTGCGAGCGCAGCACGCTATTGGCCGCGCGCAGGGAGCACAGACGCTGTTTTGCATGCACGGGGTCGCCATCGCTGTCCGTGCAGGCCACTTCATAAAGCGCGCTGCTCAGGCTCTTTGCGAGCAGTCGACTGAGCTGAGTCTTGCCGGTGCCTGGCGGACCATAAAGCAGAATGTTCACGCCTTGACGGCCCTGTGCCAAGGCTTTGGCCAAGTAGCGTTCGGCGATGTTCAGTGGCTGTTTGATGTGTCGGTAGTGCTCCAGGCTCAGGCTGCCTGGCGGACTCAGGCGGAAGGCATAAGCAAACAAATCCAGTGATGTGCCTTTGCTGAATCGCAGCAGGCCGGGAAGCTCCTGATTACTTACCGATAACATCGAACTCAGTGCTGTTGAGGCGCGGGAATTGCTCCCCACCTCCAGCAAGCCTGCCTGGATCAGGGGGCTATTACTCGCCAGGCAGGCCTCGACCTCGGGGAGTTGCAGGCCCAACAATACCGCGAGGACTTTCATGGCACGGTTGAATCCCACCATGCCCAACTGATCGGTAGCATCACAGAGCACCGGGTCGATATGCATCAGTATGCTGAAACCCAGTACCCGCAACTCTGTCTCTTCCAGTCCCAACAATGTCCCCAATGCCTCCAGATTGCTCCCCAGGCGATCCGGGTAGGGTGTATCCGGATTGCTTGCCTCGAAAGCGCGAGCGGCTCGACGCAGGGCCGACAAGGCCTGCGGTGGGCTGTACTCGTCTCGGTCTACCCATTTGGCCAGGCCAACCTCACGGGCCAGATCATCATCGTTGAACCCGTGTCGACTGATTAAATTCCGATGCCCCCCCAGGTCCAGCAGCAGTTGGAAACTCCACTTCAGCGAGAGTGCACAAGTGTCGGCAGCGCGGCGGCTGTCGTGGGCGAAGGGGGTGAGTCGGGTACCCATGCTGAATCTCCTGATGCTGTGGAGGAGGCAGGATGGGATGAGGGCTGGTCAGAATGCGTCGTGGTAACAGTGGTCAGTGAGTGTTCAGGCTCGACACAATCTGTCGTGCCTGACTCTTAGTCTGGAATCCACAAAATGGACCAGAGAGGGATGAGCAATGCTGAAGAACGTGCTGGCAACAGTGGGTCTAGTCGTGGTGCTCAAAAAGAGCTTTGATCTGTACCAGAAGTACAAGCAAATGGAACGAGAGAACGATATTTGGCGTAAGGCAGCCACTGGCGGGGATTGATTCCCTTTCCACTCAAGCCTGCACGACCGGATAGCATGCGTCCCCCCAGAGCGTGTCGGGATTTTCCAGCATCAGATGGATGATTAACGGCACCAACTTGCCAAGCAGCTTCCCGCAATCGCGCAATTGTGGTCGGTTGATACTGCTATCCCAGGTCGCACCGCCGTGCATGATCTGATTGCGCAAGGTGTAGATGCGATTGAACAGCACCGCGAGTACATCGGCAGTATCGCGTTGTGCCAGAGCGGACTGTGCTCTGCGTCGGCCGTCGGCGAAACGTTCGCTCCATTGTTGCTCGGTGATCTTGCCATTCTGGTGATCCCAGAAGCTCTGAAAAACGTATGGGTTATCCAGCAGCACACGGATGCTTCCGGAAAACTCGGACCATACCAGCGTCTCTATCTGCCGCTCGCGGTCTAGATCGCAAAGCTTGCGCAGAAAGGCACGGAAGGTTTCCTGTTCGGATAACCGATAGTTCTCGTCGATGTCAGTTGCGTAGGCGGCGTTGAAGGCAATCCACAGGAAAACGAAACGACCGTCGGGATCATCAGCTTGTTCGGCGCGTTGCAACCAGCTCAAGGACCGATGTACACGCAATGTCAGGTTGACGTGATGGTTGTCGCGTTCAAGTCGGTGACGCGCCTTGAGGGTTTGGTAATCCATGAGATTGACTCTTCAGGAGAGATGGAATGGGGTGTGTCATGGTTTGTGGCCATGCCATGACGCTGACGGTTGCACCTGTTTATGCTGAAGCCTTACCCCAAGCGGGACCTGTAGTAAGGCTTCCCGGTCAGATCAGGAAAACCACTGCTTCAGTGTTTCCTTCGCCTTGGTCACGTGTTCTGCCTTGATATGAGTAGCGGTCGCTGCCAACGCTGCGCACAACACGCCGATGTCGTCGGTGTAGCCCACGATTGGCGTGATGTCGGGGATGACGTCGATCGGAGAGATGAAATAGCCGAGCGCACCATAAATGGTGGTTTTTGCCCAGGTGGGCGTGTCTGAGTCGGTTGCGGCGTAGTACATCTTCAGTGCGGGTTCTAGTGCCGCCTCGCCAGCGGACTTCGCATAGTTTTTAACTTTGTCCCAGAACGAGTCGTCTGAGTAATCCTTTTCAAATGCGTTGTCTGACATGGGTTTCTCTCTACGGTCATTGGTTTTGACGAGGGTTGTGTGATCAAGATGGACGGTGAAGTGGCTTTCGCCAAACCCGCCTCTATACCTCTGTTTCGGGCACTTCCGCAGTCAGCCGGACGGCATCGCTGAAGTCCTCGAACAGACGTCGTGACTCCTTGAGCCAGCGCTCCAATGGTGCTGTATCCAGTTTGCTGTCGAGTTTGTCGATGGGGCCGAGCATTCGCTCATAAACATCCTTGCCACCGATTTCCAGGCTGTCGAGTCGTAGTCCGTTGATGGCGGTTTTTTGTGCACGCATCGCGCTGATATCTGCCTGAATGGCATCGTCATACATCGAGAAAACTTCGCGCAGTCGCCCATCGAGGTGTTCCCGCGCATCACCTTGTAGGTTGATCCGGGAGAAATACTCCAGAAGTGGCACGTCTCGATAAGCCACTTCGTTGCGCAGGGTGGAGCTGTACGCACTGATCCCGACAACCGCAATTCCCTCGGATTGCAGGATGTCCTGGACCTCATCCATGACGTACTCGATGTCGTCTTCGGACTTGAGGTCGGCCTTGGTCAGAACGACATAGACCGACCGCTGCTCGACGCCAATCTGTTGGATAAAGTCCAGGTCTGAGTCAGGCACCGTGCCGTTGGAGTCGAGGCCGATCAGCCAGATGATCGCGTCGGACTGCTGCGCAAACTGGATGGCAGTGCGTTTGTCACCCTGGCTGTGTTCGGCCGCCGTCGCCGGTGGGTTGTAGCCGGGCGTATCGATGAAGCAAATGTTGCTGAAGTAGTCAGGGTTCATCTGAACACCCACGCACATGAACGGCATCAGGCTCTTCAAGTCGAAACTGAACGAGTTGATGAAGGCATGGGAGATGCTTTTGTAGAAGTCCACATCCAGTTTGATATGGCCACCGTTCGCGGAGTACCCGCGAATCATCCGTTCATCAGTCGCCAGCACGTAGCTGGGGATAGCGGTGACTGGCTGCATACCGACCGCCAGGCGCACCTCGGGGTCACGGATGAAACTGTTGATGAACTCGGACTTGCCGCTGCTGAAGCCACCGACAATGCCGACGATGGTGCGCTCATGAACGTCTGGAAAGCCTACGAGCAAGGCCAGTTCCTGCTGGATCGACTGCAACATTGTGAGGGCCTTGGCTTCGGCGGCCAGGGACGATTCATTGTCTGCGAACACCATGTAATCGTTCGCCAACAACTCTCTGAAACGGGCCAGGCCAGCGCTTTCCCGAGGGCGAGCCGCGAGCAGCCGGGAGATGAGCTGGAAGCGCGTCCAGGTGTCCCCGTGGCGTTGATTCAACGCCTGAAATTCGTTTGCCAACTGAACGTGCTGTTGTTGTTCCTCTTCATGGATCTGTTGCAGTGTTTCGTGCTCCTTGATGCTGGCTTGCAGTTCCAGGCGAGTCTGTTCCAGTGTCTGCTCAAGGGCCTGGCGTTGCGACTCTACGGCATCGCGCTCCTGTTCCAGTCGGGCATGTTGCATCGACAGGTTGTCGAAGCGTTCGCGGGCCTGCTCCTGGTCGCGCTGATGCTGGTCGATGGCCTCTTCGAGCGACTGCTGCACGCCTTCGAGTATCTGCAGGGTGGTGGTCAGCTCGGCAGCGGTGCTGGCCTGGCGCTCGATCAGTTGTCCATGTTCCGCTGTCAGGGTTTCAAGGCGCTTCAGGGTGTTCTGGTGTTCTTGGCTCAGCGCTTCATGACGCTCATCTGCCGCCTTGAGCGCTTCGGCACAGGCTTGCAGTTCAAGGCGCGCTTGCCCGAGGTTTTGCTCGAGGACCTGGCGAGCGTCCTCAATGCTGTTCCGTTCCTGCACCAGTTGCGCATGCCGCGTCGACAAGGTGTCGAAGCGCAGCCGCGCGGTCTGCTGAGCGTGCATATGCTGAGTATTGGCCTGTTCCAGCGATTGCTGCACCCCTTGCAAGGCTTGCCGGGTGTCGGTCAGCTCGGCGGCGGTGCTGGCCTGGCGCTCGGTCAGTTGTCCATGGTCGGCAGTCAGTGCCTCAAGACGCGCCACTGTGCTCTGATATTCGCGGGTCAACGCATCGTGCTGATCATCCGCAGCCTGGAGTGTTTCGACCACACCGTCACGCAGCAGCTTGCGACGCCGAATGAACAATTGGCCGAGTTTATCCAGTTGGGTCATCAGCGCCGGAGGAAACAATTCAGTCTTCATGCCGCCTCCAGGTCCTTGGCCATGCGTTGCAGGCGGTCTAGGGTCAGAAGTGCATTGCCGACCTGTTCTTCCAGCTGTTCCATGCGCGCATGCATATCCTGGAAAAAAGCATTGCCGTAGGAGGATGGAAGCTTTTCAGTAACGTCACTCTTCAAATGACGGATCTGTTGTTTGGCCTGTCCCTTGAGGGCCTCCAGAAGATGTCGGGCATCGTCAAGAAACTTGCGTGCCTCCTCGCCCAGCAGATGACTTCCGGTACCTTTCAGCTTGCGCAAGTCGGAGCTGTTGAGCTCAAAGACGGGAAGCTCCAGACGTGCCACCAGGCCTTGGTTGGTCCGTATGATCAATGCAGCGTCCAGATCCTCGCCAAGATGACGTCTGGCGACCTTGGTCGACTCCTTGATGAGTTCTTCGCGGAATTGTTCGGTCAGCGATTTACTAGCGATTTTCAGGGTGCCTGCCAAGCCTTCGGCGAACTCCTCCAGCTCGTTGTGTACCTTGCGCCAGAACAACTTGAATACGGTGTAGTGACGGGTTTCAAGACCACCACCCCAAAGCCAGTTGGCAGTTTTTGCAGCGAAGCTGTCGCGGACTTCCTCCCTTTTCTCGGTTTTTTCGTCGATTGAAGATTCTACTGCCGTCTGGGCGGAGCCGTAGGCTTTCTCAAGTTTTTTGGAAAGAACATCATCTAACTGTGTGCGAAACTCAGCGACACATTTGTTCAGTACTCCATCGAGCTCAAATGTGCCCACTGCCATGATGCTGTCCAGCTTGCGCCTCTGAGCCTTCAGCTCCTCAACATCGGCATTGCGGACTTCCTGATATTTGGCCTGGGTAAAGTTCAGTAAGTCGGCCCGGAACGCTTCAAGCGCCGAGGATTTGGCGCGAATGAGTTCTTCTCGCCGATCTTCGATAATGCGGTCCTTCTGCACGCGGACATTGTCCAGCACCGCCCGCAGAGCGTCGGTATTGGCCAGCAAGTCGAGATTGCCGCGGCAGCGCTCGGCATGCTCTGGCGTGAAGAAGTCCGGGTAATTCGCTTGAAGGTTTTCCCACGCCTTCTGCTCGCCACTGTCCCATTCGTTTTGTTGGTCAAAACGTACCGAAAGGCTGTGGCACATGCCTGAGGTATGCAGGACCTTGCCGGCGCCTTTGTCAATTAAATTGTCGAAAGTCGCACCGATCTCCGGATGCTGGACCTTCAAGCGTTGCAGGGTATCGACCATGTGCACGCTGAGCGTCTGGGTGATCTTGTCCAGCGATCCCTGAAGCGTGGGTTGGCGCGTGTCGCTGCCATACAGCTGGTTATCGACCTGGCTGGCGATCAACACCAGTTCCTGGATACCCTCTTTCTGGGTGATCCGGCTCATCATCTCGATGTCCTGCTCACTGAGAAACTGGCCGGCAGGGCTGACGATAAAGACCACATCGCAATTCTTGAGCAGGGCTGTCGTGCGTTCCTCGCGAGACTGCACAGGGTCGTTCAAGCCTGGGGTGTCAATGATGCGCACGTTACGCAATGAGTCCAGCGGCAGGAAGATATCGACGCTTTTAGTCAACGGCATGTAGTTGCCGCCGACGCCGACATAGTCCAGCAACTTGTCGGCTAATGACAGAGCATCAGTTGCCTGCAGGCGGCCCAGACTGTCGAGGGATTTGAAATCTACATTGGAGCTGCGAATGCTCTGCCACTGGTCATGGGCAGCCGCCAGCGCATGTTCGCCTTGCAGGGCTCGCCGGGCAGTTTTCTCGACGTCGGCATGGAACTGCTCGTCTTCTACGTGTCGGCCACTGCGCTGACGACGCTGGCTTAGCGTTTCGTAGGCGTGAGACTTTTCTTCGCGAAGTCGTTGCTCGTAACGCAGGGCGTTTTGCTCGATATTTTCCCGGTCAGCCGCGCTGTAGAACTGAACCTCGGCACCAAAGGTGTCGCCATGGGTCAGGGTGGTCAGCGCAGCGGTCATCGGGGTGGCGGCCCTGGGCAGAATCGCATGACCGTCGAAGATCAGGGCGTTGAGCAATGAAGACTTGCCGGCCTTGACTCGACCCACGACGCCGATCTGCAGCAAACGATTCTCTTCGGCCAGTTTGCTGAAGGCCTTATTCAGGTCCTCGGTCCGGTCGATGGCATGCTTGCGTAGCCATTGAGCGATGTCTTTTTCCAGCTCCGGGTTGTACTTTTCCATCCATTGATGGAGGCGTTGGTTCAGATCCAGGACGTGCTGTGCGTTCATTGCTGCGACTCGTAGAGGGCTTGTTTGGCGAGTTGTTGCAGTTGTTCTCTGGCGTGGGTCAGCAGCGCGATCTGATGCTCGGCCGCCTCGGCATCGTGATTGCGGCTGGCGACCAGTTCATCAATGAGCTTCTGCTTTTCACCGATTTCGCGCTCGAACTCCACGCTGACTTGGGTTACCAGCACTTCCATCTGTTCGGCGAGCAGGACCGGCAGTCGATCCCGCAACTCGCGTTTAACCGAAGGAATGATTTCATTGGTCACTTTCTGGCGGAGTTGGTCACGCTGACGCCCCTCATTAAGGAAGGACAGAATCTGCGGAAGAAAGATGATGGCCAGTTCGATCAGTGGATTGACTACCGACGTAGTGACTGCCAGCACGGTGGCCAGGCCTTGATAGCTCACTTTGGGTAGCGGGTTTCCGTCCTTCCAGCCACTTTCTTGTTTCAGTCTTTCCAGTTCGTTTGTATTGCGCGTGGCCAGCGATTCGCTCCAGTTGCCCAGGGCCTCTCCGGTTTTTTGCAGGGTGCGGTTGATCCTGTCGGTGATCTGGTCCAGCCAGTTGGGATCACTGCTGAACTGGCCCATGCTCTTGCCAAGGTCACCCACGGCTTGCGCAAAGTCGGTGACAACGGAGCGACTGAGAATGTCCATCTGCTCCTTAATGGTGCGGGTCATCGAGCTTCGGACCACTTCGGATACGATCCGCGAAAAAGCTTCCTGATTACCCGACAGACCGGCGCTGACCAGCTCCGACTGTGCGTTATCAAGTTCACGGCCGACCGCGTTGAGGCAGCTGTCGACGGCGCGGTCCAGTTGCCTGTCGCGCAGGTCTTCAAGAATACCGTCGCGTTTGCGCTCGATCTGCCGAATGCCATTGGCCAGTTCGCTCAAGGCATATTCATTTTCGGCTTGGTTCTTTTTCAGCGAGGTTAGCGCAAGGTTGATCTGGTTAAGCAGTGAATGGGTCAGGTCCTTCAGTCGATCCTCAAACACCTGGCGAACGATTTGTTCGGGTTGCAGACGAGCAAGCACTTCGCCCAATTGGACATCACCGTCGAGTCCCACCTTGACCAGGGGACGCGTGTCGACAAAGTTGATCCGGATCTGCTCGTCGACCAGTTCCGCCACTTCCTGTACTTGCTCGTCCGAGCGCAAGTTGACCTTGTTCAGCAGGAAGGTGAAATCACGCTCATAGGTCTGCAGGTCATCCAGTTGACGCAACATCGACTGAGTGATGTTGCCGTCTTCCACGCTAGTTACCACGATGAAGTGCACGCCACGGGGCAGGTAATACGCGATCGCTTTGTTGTGGTTGGCCAATGAGGAGCCGAACCCCGGCATGTCAACCAGCACCAGCGAGGGTGAAGCTTTGAGTCGCGGATTATCCAGGTACAACTGAAGGTGAGTGAATTCGTTGGCGCGAGTCTTGATACCGGCAAGAGCGCTGACGTCCAGGCGTTCACTGCTGCCATCCAGGCGAATGGCCAGGAGATGCGGGTCATTGCTGTAGCGCAACTCAGTGGCCAACTCAGTTTCGGGAGTCAGGCCTATACCCAGGGCGTTTTCGCCAAGGAAAGCATTCAGCAAGCTGCTCTTGCCAGCGCTGAACGCACCAATGACGGGGACGAGCAGTTCGGTATGTTCGATATCGTTCTGCAGCCGTGTCACCTCATCGGGCTGGATCGAGGTTTCTACAATGAGCGGCAGAATGGATTTCAGATAGTTGAGGTAAGTGCTTTGGGTTTTCAACATGATCAGTACGAATCCTTACGTATATCAAAAACGTTTATGGGCATCGTTGTGGGGGAGGGGCTCCAGTCGTTTCACAACTTGAGCTCCCTCCATTCATAGCCGTTATATTTCTCCCAGACTGCGCCGTTCTCAAAGTGCAGGTACACCCGCCACTCATCCGGATTGACCTGGATTTCTCCACCAATACGGGCGCAGTTACCGAACTCTGAGCGTAGAAAGCTCTCTAGTTGCTGAAAAAACGCATCGGGCAACCTAGAACTGCCGGAGACGTAGCAAGACGATCCATTGGCGAAAAGGCTGCAGGGTTGAACACTTGACCATAGCGTTGCTGGTGCCTGGTCCGGATGTTTCTTGCTCCAGTCCAGAGCAAATCTGTGAAGTAGGACATGCCAGTTTCCGTCGGCGTACTCACCTTCAATCCCCCACATGTCGATGGCCAGGAACAAGGTGGGCTGCTTCGAGCGTTTCTGCGACGGATAGAAGGACTCATGCATGGGGATATCTCTCGCTGGTTCAGATGTAAATCAAGATGAGTAAATGTCGAACATGCCCACGACATATTGTGTCGTGCGCGACATCTGGATCGCATGAATAGCGGTGTGCAGCACTCACCGTGATGTCAGCCGAATTGTGGCCAGTCGTTCAGCGGCAGGGCGGCGGGGTACAGGAAGAGAGATGAGGCTTAGATAAATCAGAATGGCCACAGACAATCGCAACTTCCTTGTGCGTGTAGGCGTGAGTGCCTGCGAGAGAGATCTACTGCACGATATCGGCATGGGGCAGACAAGCTTTAGTTGGGACTTGTAATGTCGATCATGGAGATCCCTTCGAAGCGACATGGACGAGATTGTGGCATTTTGCTACCGTCGTTGGCGATGCGCCAGCTCAAATGCTGACTCGCTGCAAACGCAAAGGAAGCCTTTTATGAGCATGACCTGGGGACTCTCTGGTCCTGAACAATTGGACGGCGAGAGACGCACCCGCACGCTTGATATTGGCGCCGCAGTGCGTGAGTACAACGAGCGCGCTGTCCCTGGCATGGGCGGCGTGTGGTACGCCAAACAGCTGTTTTTGGCGATGCTGGGTATCGCGCTCGCGCAGAAGTTGCGCGAGCGCAAGTCGAATGTCTCGAACATTAATGCGGCCAACGCCATTGAAGCGTTGGGCTGCTACTACGCGCTCAAACAGAACAAAGGCCAGGGTGATGCCCGGGTGCGGGGTTCGGAGAAACTGCGCGGCAAGGCGAATTTCGACTTCAAGACCCTGTGCAAGCCAGGGTTCTATGTCAGCCAACCGATGCGAATGGGGACCGGCCAGGCATTGTTGGCCTTGGGGCTGGTGCGCGCGCAGGGTGAACGATTCAATGCCTTTACCTGCACAGCCTTTGGTCATGAATTCGTTAACGCCTGCTGTGGGGATGACGGAGCACTGTTAGAGGAGTTGGTGCAGTGGGCACAACGAGGCGATTCTGTAGATAGGTTGAAAGGCCCCGTTTCCGGGCTGCTCTCGCCTCTGCAAGTATTACCCGCACAGGCCCGTGCGCTGTTGTCTCGCCGTATCGATGCGGAACTCTCGCCAGCCAGCGGTGGCTTGCGACGTGCAGCCATACGTGGCTGGGTACGGGCTCGTCACGCCAAGTCGGAAGCTGTGTTCGATTGGGCCGAGCGACCCGATGAAATCGACCCCGAACACTGGAACGACTTGCATTATGGCGCTCTGTTTTTTCAAGTGCAGGATGCCGCCTACGACGTGCTGAACGCGGTGGAGCAACACATGGCGGTGTTGAGCACGCAGCGGTTCGAGTTAGGGAGTGTCCTGCCTGAACGCATCTCGACGCATATCACTCATTTGCGCGAAATGGCCCGATTGTTCCTGGATAACCCTCAGCGGCAGCGAACCGATCCTGTCGCCTCGATCTTCTGCCATGAGTGTATAGATCCTGATAGTTCGAGCCTGTTGGCCAGTCTGGTGAGCCGCGACGGTCGGGTTCTGCGCCTGCAAGGCAAGGACATTCTGCCTGGCGGTGCGTTCCAGCATCAGGTTTTGGAGGTCGATACTGGCCAAGCTGTTATCGAGGCCCAAGCCGCTCTGCCAGCCTGGATTTCCCATCGCGTAGGTCGCTTGCATCGACTGGACCTTGATCTCCAGGGCCGATTGAGCGCCTGGCTCACCCCGGCTCCAGCAGTAGCCATTGAAGAGGTAAGTCTATGAGTCATGCTCCAGCCTCTCTGGCCCAACACTTCGAAACGCCGGACGGTTTTACTGGCCACTTCGGTTGGCTGTGCGGCTTCTCGGCTGACGACAGGTTTCTCAACGATGCGCTTGAGCGTTTCAGCCACCGGCAAGCCAATCAGCGTGCCTATGCCGGGGAAACGCTATTGGCACTGATGCTGGACCCGCGCGCGATCCAGATTACCCCGATCGAAGTGCCGGGCCTTTTGCATTTACCCTGGGCGGAAGCTGAATTGCCATTCAACCTGATGCACGCCAAGGTCGCAGTGCTGGGTTACCGCAGCACTGACAAGAGCGACGCCTGGTGTTTGCGTTTGCTTGTGTCCACCGGCAACTGGACCCGGCAGACATTAGAGCAGAGCCTTGACCTGATCTGGCGCCTGGACCTGTGCAGCGACGAACTGGTAGTACCCACCGAGGCAACGCAGCAGGTCCGGACAGATATCTGCAGCGCCTGGAGTTTACTGCTGTGGCTACGTGAGCATTACGACGACCGTGCGCTGCTCGCCAACCCGCTGACAGCCAAGGCCGTGGCGGATATGGATGCGATCCTGCTCAAACAGGTCAAGCCGAAAGCTTCCGGATTGAACGCGCGTTTCTTCGATAACCGAAAAGCGTCGCTGCTCGCCCAACTGCCAGCCAGAGTCGTTTATGCCTCGGGTCGAGAAACGGCGCGTAACTACTTGGCCATGGGCTCGGGTTTTTATGAGTCTTCAATGCCCGTTGAGCATGCATCGGTCCCGTTGAGCATCATCAGGCGCTTGCGCGGTGAAGAAGGAGAGCCGCGTCTGCTGACGGCGACCAGCACTGTAGATCTGTTTGTCAACGAGGCGAGCTGCCAGGGCATTGCAACGGCAGCCGCGAACTTGACGGCTGCCAGCGTCAGCGTACGACCTGCGGCTCAGCCGGCCTACTTTCCTGACGTGCAAAAACGCACCTTGCATGCCAAGTTCATTTTCAGCGCCAGCGAGACCGGGCATTCGGAAAAAACAGCCAGCCCATGGCTGTACCTTGGCTCGGGCAATCTTACCCGGCAAGGCTTCACCCTGAAGATGGGGCGATCGACGGGCAACCTTGAGGCCGGGGTGGTATTCGCTCCGACGCCTTTGAACTGGTACCCGGCAAAATCGGGGGGAGCTGATCCCGAATCGATTGGCTATTACCTGCCGATTCAGTGGGAGCAGGAATGCGTCCCTGAGACGCTGCAGCAAGGCAAGGATCTTGAGGTGGGGAGCGAGGTGTTCAGCGCAGCGCCCGTGGCTTACTTGAAGTGGCGGGACACGGATACACCAGAGCAAGGCTGGTTGAGCGTCGATGATCGCTCGCGGGGCGATTACTCAGTGCTGGATACGTCGCGACAGCCTTGTGCATATGTTGAGGGTCAAGGCTTCGCCTGGTGCGGACCACGACCGCGGCAGGTGGTTGTCAGTTGGCAAGAGGCGGGTGCAACGCATGTCATGACGGTGCCAGTGCTGGATGGGTTTGGCCGATTGGCGGCCACCGAGCTGCCAGAAATCAGCCTGGAGGATGCGTGGATGCAACTCGACAGTTTTCCACAGTCGCCCAGTGAAGAAGAACTGCCCGACGCGTTCGACGATAGCAAGCGCTCTGCCGACAAACAGGGAACCATTGCGCCAGGAAAAGAAGCGGCGCGTTACCCGATCCGGCAAATGATGGAACTGATCGAAGGCATCGCCGCGAAACAAACTGCGCTGGAGCCTCGGGATTGGCCGGTGTGGTGTGCCCGACTGGAGCAGTCGCTCATTCAGGCCGCCGGTTGCGGGTTGTTGCAGCAGTTTCTGACACTCGAAATCAACCCCATCCATGCCTTGCGTCAACCTGCGTTCAGGCCTCGTTTTGCCGAGACAGTGGACCATCCGGAAGGGCTGCGCTACGAAAACGCACTGAGCAATATCGAGGCCCATTGGAAACTCGACACCTCACACCCCCTGGGAGTCCTGCCATGAAACGGATCGCCTTCAGTTGGGCAGCCGTTGCGGCTTCACTGCGTGAGCGGGCGATGCAACAGCAACAATTTGCAGATGACGCAGGTGAGGCGGCTGCGCATTTGAATCCAGGCCAGCGAGCTAGCCTGCATGCGTTGGCCGATCGAATTGGCGAACACGGGGTAGTGCTGGCCGACGAAGTGGGTATGGGCAAGACCCGTATCGCTGTCGAGTTGATTCGCGCAGTCAAGGACGCTGGCGGTCGAGCCGCCGTCATCGCCCCGCCAGGGCTGGGCTATCAGTGGCAGGCCGAGTTGAAACTGGGAGGCGTTACAACTCCCGCTATGTTGCGTGGTCTGCTCGGCTACTTTGAAGCCAGAAGTGCCGAAGAGGTCCTTGATAAAAAGCCATGGTTTCAGGAGCCAATCCTGGTGCTGTCCCATACCTTTGCCAACTGGCGTATGGGCGAGAATGCAACGCGCTGGCGCAGAGAGTTGGTGCCGGAAGTCTTCGCACGCTGGCGCAAGGAGGCAGGTTTCAGGTATCCAAATGGCTACCACCTGTCAGGCTCTTATGATGAAAGGGTCAAGCGAGCCGCTGCCAGTATTGTGGCGCGTATCAGCGAAGACGCCGCGCACCCCGCTTACACCTGGTTGACTGACGTCACGACCGGGCATGCCTGGCCAAACCCTGATACTTACACCAATTACCGCCGCGGTACTTCTCATCGGAATTGGCTTGAACAGGTGGTCGGGTTTGGCCTGGGCTCCTTCGACCTGCTGGTAATCGACGAAGCCCACAAAAGTCGCGGCACCGACAGCGGCCTGAGCCGGTTGCTCGGTAACCTGGTGCAGGGAACTCAGCACAGCCGTCGCTTGTGCATGACAGCGACTCCTGTGGAGCTGGATGTCGAGCAATGGCGGCAAACCTTCGAACGGCTTGGTCTCGACGAAAAAGTGCGCGATCAACTTCAGCCTGTGATCAACGACTTTGCGCAGGCCATCCGTCATCTACGCGTTCATTGGCGTTCCAGCGACACGGCCCGTCAACAATATCAGGCTGCAGCCAGTGCCTTTCAATCGACGTTGAGCCCCTATCTGCTGCGCCGGGATAAACGTGAAGACGCCGACGTTTCACGCTTCTCCCAAGAAACTCAGGGGGAAAGCTATCGCAACACCCAAAAGCCCGTCAGTGTGGATGTACGCACGCTGAAGTTACCTTGGCGACAGGCCGTGTGCGCAACCGAGGCGCTGTCCGTGGCCTCGCGACTGGACGAAAACTCAACGGCCAAACGCTTGCGATTGACCCTGGCCAATGGGCATGGCATCGCTGACCTAATGGCGCAAATTAATGAACCAGCGGAGCCGTCTGCCCTGCCGGATGACGGACAATCCAGCGCGGTCGATGACAAGCGCCAGCAACGCGTGCAGTGGTGGTTGAAGACGGCTGCGCAGGCGTTTCAGAATCCCCACCACTTGTTTGAGCACCCGGCAATCCTGGCCACCATCACGGCCATCGAAGCCGCACACGAGCAAGAAGAAAAGGTGCTGGTGTTCGGCCGTTTCACCGCACCCATGCGGGCCTTGGTCCGGCTGCTGAACGCACGTGAAATGCTACGTAGCCTTGAGGTCGGCCGTTACTGGCCGCAGAGCGTAATCCAGGCTCGCGCCGACGAGCCCGATGACCATTCGGAATGGGCAGCAGTGGAGATTGCGCACCGTCAGCTGAATTGCCGGCTGAAACTCAACTCCATCTCTGAGCTGCTGGCCAATCAATACAGCACCCACAGCACACGTCGGGAGCAGCTACGCCGGCGTCTGCTCGGCTGGCTGGATGCGGGACTGCCCAAACATGAGCAGGTACCCCGCGCGATGTTCAAACACCTTCAGGAGGCCGAGCTCAACAAGGATCTGGTGGGCACCGCCGAGAAACATCCCGTGGCGCTGTTTACCCGGGCGATCCTCGACTTCACTGGCGGGGACGTCGAACATCTGACGCCTGAGCAAGCGTGCACCGCCTTTTGCCAACTGCTGAGCGCTGCCGCCGAGCAGCACACGGACGACAATTCCCACACACCGGATACCGGCGAAATTGCGTTGCAATGGGAACTGCTACTCGCCCGTCTGCAGCCTGAGTTTGCCCACCAGGAGGGTGGTTTCGCTCGCCTGATGTACGGCGGCACTGAACAATCTACCCGCCGCTTGTTGCAACTGGCCTTCAACCGCCCGAACAGCTTTCCCCGTGTTCTCGTGGCCCAATCCACTGTCGGCCGCGAGGGCCTCAACCTGCATCAGGCATGCAAGACAGTCATCCTCATGCACCCGGAGTGGAACCCAGGGGTAGTCGAACAACAGATCGGCCGAGTCGATCGGGTGGGCAGTCATTGGAGTCGCCGGTTGGGTGAGGCGCTGCAGCGGGGGAGTCCAGCGTCAGAGCTGCCGCGCATTGATGTGCATCCGGTGATCTTTCGAGGGACTTACGACGAGCATAACTGGAAGGTCCTGTTGGAACGTTGGGATGACCTGCGTGCTCAGTTACATGGAGAAGTGATTCCTGCTCGGGAGGCGGAGGGGGACTTGGAGTATGAGGAAGTGTTGACTGAATTGAAGGACGGAGCGCCTTGCTTTTCGCCGTTGGGCAGAAGTTTTTGAATTGGCTAAGCTCTCCAGTTTTATTTAGCGCGAGTGAGATTCATTGATTGCCCAAGCGCAATAGGTTGCGAGAATTTAATTTTTACATTAACTCCAGCTACTTGTTTTGCGAAGCATATATCCTGACTTTTGCACGAGATCGTAACTAGATGAAGAAAAACCGAAGTTCAAAGCGTTTTTCCCAGAAAAGGGTGAGCTTGCCACACGTGCAAACTAAGTCGCCACCTTTGCAAGGTATGCTTAATAGGCTTGTCCCAGGGAAAAGGCAGGACGAACAAAAAACTGCACTTGAGCAGGCGTTGGAGGCGTTCGCCCTGAGCGATGATCTGGTGGATATGAATATTCCAGACTACAGCGGGTTTGCAGACTGGATAGCTAAGCTGGTAGAGGCTGATCCGGCAAGGACGCTGGTGTACAGGCGCACTTCAAGCCTAGTTGAGTCAACTTCAAACACTCTCGGCGTGCTTGAGGAGATGTATGCTCTAAAAAATAAGTATAGGCAGCTTCTTGAGGGGCGCAAGGGAGGGGAGGCTGGGGCTGAAGAACTTAATGTTCTTGGTAAACTCAAACTTCTTATGTCATTTTCGAGAGGGTCTGTCCGTGCTGTTGAGGTTTCAGAAGCTCGCAGCAAGGAAGTTCCTATAGATCTGGAAAAGGATTTGTCTTCATGCACTCAAGCGGATCTAAGGGTGCGTTTATTTGCGGCGACTGATCGTAAAGAGTGGCGAATAGCATTCAAAATAATTGGACGCCTCAAGGAGGAGTCCCATGATGAAGGGGAGCTCGCCTTTCTAGAGGCAATGGCATATTTCCACTCTGACGACTTGGAAGGTTGTATTCTCTACGCGTCCCGCGTCACAAAAGATCATATTGATTTTTCTGGTGCAAAAGCCCTGCACCTCGAGTGCTTGGCTTATCTTGGGAGGGAGAAAGAATTATTGAATCTCCTAAACTCGCTCAGGCCATCAAAGCTCTCACCCACGTTTATACTTTATCTGGGTCAGTTACTTGTCTTAAATGCACGGGATCCTTTGCAAGCGGTCGCTAATCTCAGTAAGGTTGCTGAGGACTCGTCTTGTACGGAGCGTTCAATATCCCTAGATCAAGACCCATTTTTTTTAGAGTTCAACCGTCACTCCTGCTCCTTGGCATTGAGGCTTGCCGAGTGGTTGAGTTCTTATGGAGTTTCAGAAGGGTTGAAGCCTAATGAGTTTCAGAATGCCGCAGAGCGTTTGGATACGAACTACCGCTCTGTAATTGCGTTGCAAGTCTTCGACCCGTTATTAGCTGAGGCTGTCATGGAGGCCTCGGTAGGACAAGCATTTGTCCCCATCGTGAAACGCCTGCTCAATGGGTCTCAAGAGAAGCAATCAGTTGACTACGCACAGGCACTTGAAACTCAATTGAGATTAGGCGCTATTGATATCTTCGTTGATAACGTAGTTCGCCTTCTAAAAGGCCTCGGCGATCAACCAGTGCCGAAAGCGCTTATAGGGCTGGTGCAGGCCGCCTATGTGGAAGCAGCGTCGCGTAAACTCTCAGTCGAGAACGAAATGGCTGAGGCTTTGCTTAGATCAGGTATTGATTGCAATGCATCGCTGGCCGATCAAGTTCAGCGAGGTAAGATAGTTGATGTGTTGAGTCCTATGGGGAAGTTGTCCTACATTTGGGCGGAAGCGGCGCTAGAGGAGGCCGAGAAAGCTGAAGTGTTTCACGGGGATGCGGGCATGATCGCTTTGGGCTTCTTCCGCATACTTGAGCATGAGCTTAACGATCTGCTTATCAAACCGTTTAGGAACTCTGATTCAGCGGCCGCGGAGTTGGAGGAGCTGTGGAGTCGCTTGGGTAAACTTCTAGCAACCGAAGATGCAACCCAATCCAAAGCGAGTGCTACTAAGCGAAAAAAAGCGCATATGATGTGGTCCCAAATGATTGAGCGCTTGAGGCCGGTGCTGGATGGAGGAAGAACTGGTCTGGAACTAGGTCCGTTGCATATTCTCCTGGAGAAGAGTCGCTCAACATCCGGCGAAGACCTAGAACTCAAACTGTTTTTTGCCTCCAGGCTGACTTCTCATCTAAATCACGCGGGTCAAGTTGCATTCAAAAGCGGTGCTATCGCCAAGTTTATTGAGCAGTCTGCAGTTGAACAGTTCCGCAACCCTCCAGCACATTCACGTTTCGTTTCCCTCTCAACGGCACAAGCCTGTAAGCGTCACGTAGTCCAATGTATTTCGGGGTTGGTCGAGTGGGCCATGCCACTTCGCGACCCTAAAATAGCTCCGACAATGCACTAGCTTTTTCAGATAGTTAAACGTTGATCGGGCCGGGTTTACCTACTTGGCTCCGCGTCGCCCGAAGAGAGGTCGCAGACGATCCCATAGTCCATCCTCGACTACCTGAAGCGTAAGATCTGTAATTCCAGGAAACTCCCAAATGAGCAGTTCAACGCTCAGGTCGAACTCCTCGGCCCATGCTGCGAAGCGCAAGGCGTATGTCTTCTTGGAGCAATCTGCTTTCAGGTGTTCCCGGGTACGCGACTGGACGTTCCAGGAACGGCCAACATAAAGCACTCGACCAGAGTGCATTAAATTGACGGCAGGCAGCTTTCCTACAATGACATCATTTGTTTTTGCTTCCAGCAGCGCGGCTGTCACTAGGAGGGGTTCGACCTCGCATTCGTCTTGCAACTGGTAGATGTAGAGGAAGCCTCGCTTTTTTTGCTTGCCTTCACCTTGCGCGAGCTTCGGAGCCTTCGCGCTGAGCTCTTCGATTGTGGAGGCATTTAGCGCGCCGGTAGAGAACCGAATGCAGGTCGGAAGAGGCACTACGAGCTTACGCGCGGCGTCCACCGCTTTGCGAGTCGTAGTCTCGTACGCATCGATTGCCTGATTTAGTCCTTTTTGATCCAAGATCATATCCTTTCCCCGATCTGTTCTTCCGCCAGCCAATGCTGTGCTGAGATTACTTGCCCTAAGAATTGAAAAGATCGAAGCCTGCGTGCCGCAGAAAAGACGTGCGGAGGCTAAACCTATGATATTGGTGGATTGAGTTGGAGGTCGCAAACTGCTCTGGATCTGTGCCGTCATGAATCCCGTGGGTCAAAGTTTTGGTGGTGAGATTCAGCGCCAGCTATCGCATGGACACTGCTTTTAACCGCGTACCTTCCTGGATGGCTGACACAGACAGGCTACCCATACCCGCTCGCTGAATATGTTCACTCCACCAGATCATCATGGGACGTCTTCGCTCAATGTAATCCGCACGATTGTAGGCACTACGCACCTCGTCTTTGTCCACGTGTGCAAGTGCGACCTCGATCAGCTCCGGATCCCATCCTTGTTCGTTCAGGATAGTACTAGCCATCGAGCGCATACCGTGGCTCACTAAGCGCCCTTCAAAGCCCATTCGCTTCAGGGCCATGTTTGCTGTCTGACTGTTGCAGTGAGTCCGCGGGTCTCTATCGGCGGGGAACACATACTCTCTGTGGCCGCTATAGGGTTTGATCGTCTCAAGTAGAGCCAGTGCGTGTTCGGTGAGTGGTATGACGTGAGCACGTCGCTTCTTCATCCGCTCCGCTGGGATCGTCCAGGTTTTCTTGTCGAGATCGATGTCAGCCCAGGAGGTCGTGGCGGCTTCCGCAGGACGGGTCATGGTGTGGAGCTGCCATTCGATCAGGCAGCGTGTAGTTCTTTTTATGCTCGCATTGGCGATGGCGACCATTAGCTCTGGCAGCTCTTCGGGGCGGAGGGCAGCCATGTTTTGCTTTTTCGGCTTTTTGAACACAGCCCGAATGCCGCTTAGCGGGTTGGCAAAGATCATTCCCGAGTTCACACCGTAGGTCATGATCTCGTTGAGCCGTTGGGTCAATCGCTTCACTGTCTCCAGGCTGCCTTTGGTTTCAAGAGGGCGCAGCAGTTCGATGACCGTCGGTGCATTGATCTGCGAGATAGGTGTTGTTCCTAGCGTTGGAAAAACATGCAGTATGAGTGAACGCCAGATGTCTTCGGCATAAGCCTGGGTGACGGAATCTTTTTTCAGTTCAAACCAAGCGGACGCCACGTTCTCGAATGTGTGCTCGGTTGCCTGTCTTTTTGTCTGCTCCAGCGCACTACGATGTTCTTTCGGGTCGATGCCCTGCGCGAGAAGCTCTCTGGCTTCAACCGTTTTCTTCCTGGCTTGCGCGAGCGAAAGTTCTGGGTAGGTGCCGAGGCCCATGTTGATACGGTTCTTGGTAACCGGCCGCCGATAGTTGAAGTTCCATAGCGTAGAGCCATTGATTCTCACGCGCAGCTGTAGACCATCCCCATCACTGAGGACGTAGTCCTTGTCTTTCGGTTTTACAGCTTTGAGCTGGCGATCAGAGAGGCGGGTGGCTTGGGCGCACATGAGGTATTCCATGACATCATTCGGTATTCCAAAAATTACCACTGAAGGGCTTGGAATACCATGTGGAATACCAGGTGATGTGGATTCTGTCGGACGTCTGTGGACCCCAATAGACGCTAAAGCCTTGTATTTACTAGATTTAAGGCACAAAAAAAGACGTCCATGGACGTCTTTAGATGTAAAGTTGGTGGAGCCGGGGGGATTTGAACCCCCGTCCGCCAGTACTCCGCTGTCGGTACTACATGCGTAGCCGTGTCTATTAAGTTAACCCTCAGCGACCCGACGGGCAGGGTGCTTTGGGCGAGTTGTGTAAGTTTTAGCCGCTTCGTCCACAACGTACTGCACGGCGATTCTGTTCTATATGACAATCATTTTGGGTTTACAGACATCCCCTGATGATTGCTGGACCCGAAGGTACCAGGAGGGAAGGGCTAAGGCTGCTTACGCAGCGAGAGCGTATTCCCCGTAGGTTTCGTCATTGGCAACTATAGAAAGTTGCAACAGTGGATTTACGAGTTCTGTTACCAACTCGGCATGCACCTAAAGTTTCGCGACCGGCGTCGAATCCTAAACGGCCCCGTGCTTGTAACTCGTTGTTTCTTAGTGAGTGACAAGCCTGTGCAGTGTACGCCAAACGGTCACAGAAGGCCAACCCGAAGGTTGGCCATGAGCGTCGGGGTGTTACTGATTGGCGCCTTTGTCGCTGTTCTGTAGGTCTTGCAGGGCTTTGGACGTGATCTCTATGCACCTCTTGTCATCACCTGCTGCTTGGGCGGCTTTGGCTTGAGACACGGCGGTGTCGATTTCGCCGCTTTTGCCAGTGGTGTCGGTGGCGAGCAGGGCTTTGCCGTTGTTGATTTTGTCGAGATTAATCTGACAAAGCTGGTCGGTTTTTCCGGCGGCAAACGCCGGTGAGGCCAGCATCGCAGCGGTAATGAACACGCCAGCAAGAGCGGAATGCTTCATAAGGGTATCTCCTTGCGAAAAAGGGCTCGACGTTGCTGGCGTTCAAGGGCTGCCAGCGACATCACTGATGAGCCTCGATCGCCGAGGCCTATGCAGATGACTACGTCGCCGCGCAGGGGTTCTGTTTTTGTGCAGGATTAGTGCGCCCTCGGTCGGGTTACGCGGTCCACGAGGTAGACCAGCCCGTGGTAATCGATGCCGCCATGCTGGCTCAGGCCGATCTCGCAGGTGCGGCTGGTGGAGATGCCTTCGCTGCAATATTGCACGGCGTCTTTCAGCGAGCGCAGGGAGTGGGCGTTGAGTTCCGGGGTGGTGAAGCCTTTGTCGCCGGCAAAACCACAGCAGTGGATGCCTTCCGGGATCACCACGGTTTTCGCGCAGCGGCGGGCCAGGTCGATCAGGGCCTGGCTTTCCCCGAGGTGCTGGGTGCTGCAAGTGACGTGTACGGCGATCGGTGCTTCCTGCGGTATGAAGTCGAGGCGGTCCATCAGGTGCGTGCGGATAAATCGTACCGGGTCGTACAGGTCCAGGCGTGTTTCGCCCAGGTCTTGCACCAGGCGCAGGGTGCAGGGGCTGGTGTCGCAGTAGATCGGGTCGAGGCCGCCGCGGCTGGCGTGGAGCAAGGCGCCGATCAGTTCCTGGCGCTTGTGTTCGGCCTGTTCGGCATAGCCCTTGGAGGCGAAAGGCTGGCCGCAGCACAGGTTGTCCTGGTTGTCGGGGAAGACGACTTGGTAGCCGGCTTTTTCCAGCAGGCCGCGGGTTTTGTCGTACAGCGACGTTTGCTCTTTATCGCCAGCCGCCGGGCCCATGGCGCGTGAGACGCATGCCGCGAGGTAGACCACGCGTGGCCGCTCATCGGTCACTGCCGGGCTGAAGCGAATGGCTTTTTCCGGTTGCGGCGTGGCGTTGGTCCATTGTGGGATTTGTCCCTTGGACAACTTGCTCACTGTGGCCGACAACTTGGCCAGGCGCGGCGCTCCCAACAGCATGCGTGCGCCGTTGGCGACGTGCAGGGTAAAGCGCGCGCCTTGCAGCGCGGTGGCGAAGTGGGTGGCCAACCATTCGGCGGTTTTCGTATGGTCGGCGTCGCGGGCCCGGAGTTTTTTCACCAAGTCGCCGGTGTTGATTCCCACAGGGCAGCGCTGGGCGCATAACCCGGTGGCGGCGCAGGTGTCGATGCCCTGGTAGTGGTAGGCGGTTTCCAGTTCAGTGGTGTCGATGCCGGCGCGTTTCTTCGCCTGAATATCGCGCCAGATCACGATGCGCTGGCGCGGGCTCAAGGTCAGGCCTTTCGACGGGCATACCGGCTCGCAGAAACCGCACTCGATACACTTATCCACAAGCTCGTCGGCGGCAGGCAGCGGCTTGAGGTGTTTAAGGTGGATCTGCGGATCTTCGCTGAGCACCACGTCCGGGTTGAGAATACCGTTGGGGTCGAGCAGGCGCTTGAGTTGCCACATCAGTTGATAGGCGTCGCTGCCCCATTCCAGCTCGACGAACGGCGCCATGTTGCGGCCGGTGCCATGCTCGGCTTTCAGTGAGCCGCCAAACTCTACGGCCACCAGTTGGGCGACGTCGTCCATGAACGCTTGGTAGCGTGCGACTTCTTCGCTGCTGTTGAAGCCTTGGGTGAACACAAAGTGCAGATTGCCTTCCAGAGCGTGTCCGAAAAGGATGGCTTCGTCGTAGTGGTGTTTGTCGAACAGCTCGATCAAACGGTTAACGCCGATGGCCAACTGCTCGACCGGGAACGTCACGTCTTCGATGATCACCGTAGTGCCGGTTTTGCGCACGGCGCCGACGGCGGGGAAGGTGTCTTTGCGGATCGCCCACAGGCGGGCGTTTTCCACCGGGTCTTCGGTGAAGTCGACCTGTTTTTCCACCGGAAACGCCGCCAGGGACGCCATGATCAGCGCCAGTTGCTCCTGAAGCAAAGAGGGCGATGCCGCACGGGATTCGATCAACAGTGCGCAGGCATTTTCTGATAGATGTTGTACGAAGGCGGGCATGCCGGGTTTGTCCTGCACCGAACGCATGCTGCGTCGGTCGAGCAGCTCAACCGCTGAGACCGGTTGGGTTTTCAGGACGGTCACCGCATTGCAGCAGGTCTCGACATCGGGGAATACGATCAGCGCCGAGGCTTTGTTCGGGTGGTCGATGACGGTGTCGTAAGTCACTGCGCTGATAAAGCCCAGGGTGCCTTCGGAACCCACCAGCAGGTGGCTGAGGATATCCAGCGGCTCATCGAAATCCACCAGGGCGTTGAGTGACAGGCCGGTGGTATTTTTCAGACGGTATTTGTGGCGGATTTTGGCGGCCAGTTCAGCGTTTGCCCGTGTCTCCCGCCCGAGTGTGGCCAGGCGTTCAAGCAGCGCGCCGTGCTGCTGACGAAATGCCGCGACGCTGGCGGCATCTTCGGTGTCCAGGCGGCTGCCGTCGGCCAGCACCAGGCGAATCCCGGCCAGGGTATGGTAGGTGTTTTGCGCCGTACCGCAGCACATGCCGCTGGCATTGTTGGCGACGATGCCGCCGATTTTGCAGGCGTTGATCGACGCCGGATCCGGCCCGATCTTGCGCCCGAATGGCGCCAGCCAGGCGTTGGCCTGGGCACCGATCACGCCGGGTTGCAGGCGGATCTGCGTACCTTGCCCACGAATTTCGCGGCCGTTCCAGTTGTCCCCCAGTACGATCA
Source organism: Pseudomonas sp. PSPC2-3 (assembly GCF_049898265.1). Taxonomy (NCBI): domain Bacteria; kingdom Pseudomonadati; phylum Pseudomonadota; class Gammaproteobacteria; order Pseudomonadales; family Pseudomonadaceae; genus Pseudomonas; species Pseudomonas sp. PSPC2-3. The sequence goes on from NZ_JAFCXJ010000009.1 coordinate 322,021, forward strand.
GTACCGAATCGCTGATGGCCTGCCCGGACAAGCTGGTGCCCGCTGCGCGGAAGGTCACCGGAACATGATCGCGCTGGGCCAGTTTCAGCAGCGCCACGACTTCGTCTTCCGACTCGACGCGAATCACCAGCTGTGGGATCAGTCGGTAAAAACTGGCGTCTGTGCCAAATGCCAAGGTGGAAAGTGGGTCGTCGAAGCGACGAATTTTCGGGATCAGCTGTGCGACGTCAGCAAGGAAAGCGGCAGGCAGACTCATTGGTCCTCCAGGATCAGCACCACCAGGTCCTTCGGACCGTGGGCGCCATAAGCCAGAACTTGTTCGATGTCAGCGGTCTTCGACGGGCCGGACACCAGCAGGGCATTGGTGGGCATGCCTTGGGCCCAGGCGAATTGCTGCTGGACCTGATAAAAGTTGTCGTAAATCTCGCTGGCCTTGAGCAGTGCAAAGTGTACCGGCGGCACCAGGCTCATCAGTCGCGGTTCTTCCCGCGTGGGCCACAGAATCAGGCTACCGGTGGCGGCGATGGCGCCGAGGGTCGTGGTCAGGCTGGCCGGTGTGTCATTAAACAGCTCGGCTTTCCATTCTTCCACAGGGCGGTCGTAGGCTTTGAGCTGCGGCAATTGCGGATGGTTCGACCAGTGCTCGGTGATGCGCCGCCCATGCTCGGTTGTCGGCGCGATGAGCAGGCTGGGCAGCTCGCGTTTTTGCAGCAGCTGCGCGAGTAAAGCTGGCCATTCGGCGCCGCGGGTCAGGTGGATCTCGGTATGCACCGCCTCCATCAGCTTGCGCAATTGTGCGATGCGCTGCTCTGGCGGGTAGGTGTAGATCTGTGTGACCAGGGCCTCATCGAAGTTGTCGGGCACTGGTGTTGTGCCCGTCAGGCTGTGGCGCAATTTGCCGAGGATATTTTGCTTGGCGCTCATCAACGCGCTCCCTGTTTGGCCAAATGCTCGCGTGCCAGGTCATGCAGCGAACGGGCGGCGGGTTTAGGCGCGCTATGGTTTTGCGTCCATGGCCCGACGTTGTTCGGTACGAGGGCGCGCAGGCGCGTGGCGGCGAATGTGAACAGGCGGTACAGCGTCGGTGAGCTGTGGAGCTTGGCCCAGGCGTTCCAGATGAACCGCTCCTGGCGCGAATACTTGCTGCCTTGGCCACGCATCACGGGGTGTGGGCTATCCGGCGCTTTTACGTTCTCTTCCCGCAGACGGCGTAGCAAGGCCGGGATCGGAATTTTTACCGGACACACTTCTCCACAAGCACCGCACAACGAAGACGCACTGGGATGGTCCGGTACTTTTGCCAGGCCGACCATATGCGGTGTGATGATTTTTCCGATAGGGCCGGGGTAGACCTCGCCGTAGGTGTGGCCACCGATTCGGGTATACACCGGGCAATGATTCATACATGCGCCGCAGCGAATGCAGTTGAGCGTCTGACGCAATTCGCTGTCGGCAAACGCCTGGCTGCGTCCGTTGTCCAGCAGCACCAGGTGGACTTCTTCGGGGCCGTCGAGCTCATCGGCCTTGCGCGGGCCGGAGATCATATTGACGTAGGTGGTGATCGGCTGGCCGAGCGCGGAGCGGGTCAGCAGCGACAGCAACGGCACCACGTCGCGCAGGTTTTCCACGACCTTCTCGATGCCGGTCACGGCGATATGCACGGGTGGCACTGTGGTCGACATACGCCCGTTGCCTTCGTTTTCCACCAGCAGCAGCGTGCCGGTTTCGGCCACGGCGAAGTTGACGCCGGAGACGCCGATATCCGCTTCGAAGAACTTTTCCCGCAGCACGCGGCGACCAATCTGAATCAACTGGTCGACATCCTTGGTGTACTCCACGCCGAGTTTTTCATGGAACAGCGACGCGACCTGGCTGGCGTTCTTGTGGATCGCCGGCATGATGATGTGGGACGGCTTCTCATGGTCGAGTTGAACAATAAACTCACCCATGTCCGACTCAAGGCATTCGATGCCTTGGGCGGCGAGTACGTGGTTCATCTCCATCTCTTCGCTGACCATGGATTTGCCTTTGATCACCTGCGTGGCTTCGCGCCGGCGGATGATCGACAGCACGATCGCATTGGCCTCTTCAACCGTTTCTGCCCAATGCACGGTCACGCCGTTTCGGGTCAGGTTGGCTTCCAGTTGTTCGAGCAGGTCGGGCAGCTTCGACAGGGCGCGGGCGCGCACCGCGTTACCGAGGGCGCGCAGGTGTTCGCGTTCGTGGGCGTCGCTGAAAGACGCCGCCCGTTTGCTCATCAGGGAATCCATCGCATTGCGAAAGTTGTTTCGCAGTTGCGCGTCGCCCAGTGCCTGGTGGGCGCGGGTGCGGAAGTCTTCCGACACCTCGACGGTGGGAATCAGCGCGGCGTTCATCGTTCACCCCCGGTGCGTTGCCAGAGAAAGCTGGCCAGGTGTTGCCCGCGTAAGGCCGCCTGTTGTTTCTCCAGGGCGCCATTGATGTTCATCAGGCAACCGCAATCAGCACTCAGTACTTGATGGGCGCCGGAGTCCTGCAAGGCTCGGGTCTTGTCGGCCACCATTGCGCCGGAAATGTCTGGCATACGCACGCTGAACGTCCCACCAAAGCCACAGCATTCGCTTTCGTGGCTGTGGTCGACGCGTTCGACATTGCGCAATTGGGCCAGCAGTTCGCGGCCGTGAAGGTGGGTGTTCATTTCCCGACGCGCGGAGCACGACGTGTGCAGGGCGACCTTGACCGGCTCCCCGCTGTCGTTGAGTTGCACCTTGCACACGAACAACAGGAACTCCGCCAACTCATAAGTCCGGGCCGCGAGGGCCTGCACTTGTTTGAGGGTGTCGGGTTCGTCCTTGAAGAGGTCGGCGTAGTGCTCACGTAACATGCCGGCACAGGAGCCGGATGGCACCACCACCGGGTAGTCACCGGCGAACAGCGCCAGTTGCGCGCGTGCCACTTGTCGGGCCTGGTCGGTATAGCCCGAGGTGTAGGCCGGTTGCCCGCAGCAGCTTTGCCCTTGGGGATAATCCACGCAGATCCCTTCGCGTTCCAGCAGGTGGATCGCGTCCATGCCGGCTTCGGGATAAAACAGATCGACCACGCAGGTGCCGAACAGGTAGACCTTCTGCGGTTTTTCGTGGGGGTATTCGCGTGGCTCGGCCAGAGGCGGCGCGACACGGGTGGCATTCGGCACGGCGTTGTAAAAAAGCTCGCTCATCAGGCGCGTTCTCCGGGTGGTCCCGGTTGTCCGTCCGTCAGGGCCGCAGCGTGTTCAGCGGCCCGGCAGAGGGGTTGTGGAGAGCTGACGCCGAAATCGCGGTTCGGCGTCGGTTATTGCGTGATTACCTGTGGTCTCAATGCACCAGCATGCCGGTGAACCAGTAGGCCTGGGCCAGTGTGATCAGCCCGACGATGGTGGCGAAAAACAGGCTGTGCTTGAGGGTGAAGCGGAACAGGTCGGATTCCTTGCCGACCAGGCCGGTAGCGGCGCAGGCCACAGCGATCGATTGCGGCGAAATCATCTTGCCGGTCACGCCGCCGCTGGTGTTTGCCGCGACCAGCAGGACGTCGTTGACACCGATCTGGTGGGCGGTGGTGGCTTGCAACGAGCTGAACAGGGCGTTGGACGAGGTGTCGGAGCCTGTCAGGAAAACCCCCAGCCAGCCGAGGAACGGCGAGAAGAACGGGAAGGCTGCGCCGGTGCCGGCCAGGACCAATGCCATGGTCGAGGACATGCCCGAGTAGTTGGTGACGAACGCGAACGCCAGCACCATGCCGATGGACAGGATCGGCCAGCGCAGTTCGTAGAAGGTCTCTTTTAAAGTGGTAAGACCAGTTTTGATGTCGATCTTCAATACCAGCATCGAGATCAGCGCGGAAAAGAAAATCGCAGTGCCGGTCGCTGAAATCGGGTCCAGTTTGAATACCGCGGGGATGGCCGTCGGGTTGGTCACGATAGGCGCAACCTTGACCACCAGTTGGTCCAGGTGCGGGATCGCAAAGTTGAACACCCAGCTGTACATCGAGCCGCCTGCGGCGAACATCGCCTTGAAGGGCTTGAGGGTCCAGATGGTCACCAGCACGGTCAGGATCAGGAACGGCGACCAGGCTTTGAAGATTCGCCCCAGGCTGTAGGGCGAAGCGACAGTGCTGCGTGGCAGGCCGAAGCCGCCGGCGCTGGCGGTGACCGTTGCGCTGGAGGTCGCACCGGCAATCTGCGCGCCGGCGGTGCGCTTGGGTTGCCAGATTTTCAGGAACAGAGTCAAGGAAACCAGGCTGGCCAGGGCCGAGGTGATGTCCGGCAGTTCCGGGCCGATGAAGTTGGAGGTGAAGTATTGGGTGATGGCAAAGCTCAAGCCTGCCACCAAGGCGGCCGGCCAGGTTTCGCGCACGCCGCGCAGGCCGTCCATCATGAACACCAGCCAGAACGGAACGAACAGCGACAGCAGTGGCAATTGGCGACCAGTCATGGCGCCGATCTTGAACGCGTCGATGCCGGTCACTTGCCCGGCGACGATGATCGGAATCCCGAGGGCACCGAAGGCGACGGGCGCGGTGTTGGCGATCAGGCACAGGCCGGCGGCGTACAGCGGGTTGAAGCCCAGGCCGACCAGCAGCGCGGCGGTAATCGCCACGGGAGCACCAAAGCCGGCGGCACCTTCCAGGAAGGCGCCGAAGCAGAAGCCGATCAGCAGGACCTGCAGGCGTTGGTCGTCGGTGATCGACAGTACCGAGCTGCGGATGATCTCGAACTGGCCGCTCTTGACCGTCAGTTTGTAGAGAAATACCGCAGCGACGATGATCCAGGCGATGGGCCACAGGCCGTAGGCAAAGCCATAGCCGGCAGCGGCCAGTGCCATGTCCACCGGCATCTGGAAGGCAAAGATCGCCACCAGGATCGACAGCGCCAGCGTGATGCTGCCGGCGACGTGGCCTTTAAGGCGAAACACGGCCAGAGCCAGGAAGAAAAATACGATTGGAATAACGGCGGCCAGTGCGGACAGGCCGAGGCTGCCGAGCGGGCTGTAGAGCTGTTGCCAGGTTTGCATATGGGGTGGCCCCTAATTGTTGTTGGTCAGGCACATTTTAGTCGGCTTGGATAATTGGTAATACCAATTTACAGCCGCTGTTGGCTAGAGTAAAAGCCTAGGCAGGGATGTGTCAATTTGCCGCCTGCGAAACTTTGGTCTTAAGCGGGAGGGCGGGCGCTCTGATCGCATCAATCGAAGATGTTCTGATGGGTGCTGCAAGCGTTGCGATAGGCCAGAATAGAGGCCCCGGCGAGTGGTCGGGATCGTGGAGAGAGAGTTATGGGGTTTGATCAGGTGCGTCAGCGCCGTTTGTCTGACGATATTGTCGAGCAGCTTGAGGGCATGATCCTTGAGGGCACGCTGAAATCGGGCGAGCGCTTGCCGGCCGAGCGCGCGTTGGCTGAAAAGTTCGGCGTTTCGCGCCCCTCGCTGCGTGAGGCGATCCAGAAACTGGCGGCCAAGGGGTTGCTGGTCAGTCGCCAGGGCGGTGGCAATTATGTGTCTGATTCGTTGGGTTCGACGTTCAGCGATCCGTTGTTGCACCTGCTGGAAAACAATCCCGAGGCGCAGCGTGATTTGCTGGAGTTTCGCCAAACCCTCGAAGCGTCCTGTGCCTATTACGCGGCATTGCGCGCTACCGAAGTCGACCGTGAGCGGCTGACGGCAGCCTTTGAAGCGCTACAGGATTGTTACGCGCGCGACGATAAGGTCAGCCGCGCAGAAGAGGGGGCCGCGGATGCGCGGTTTCACTTGGCCATTGCCGAGGCCAGCCACAATGCTGTGCTGTTGCACACCATCCGCGGGTTGTTCGACCTGCTCAAGCGGAACGTGGTGACCAACATTGGCGGCATGTACCAGCAGCGCACGGAAACCCGCGATATGCTGATCAGTCAGCACCGGGATTTGTACCTGGCAATCATCGAGGGGCGGGCCGAGCAAGCGCGGGAAGTCTCAACACGTCACCTGTTGTATGTGCAGGAGGTGTTGGAGGAGGTACGTCAGGAAGTTCAGCGCGTGGCCCGGGCGGCGCGGCGCAAGGGCATGTAGCCAGGGGCGAAGCGCCCTAGGCTACAGCGGCACAAGGATTATTCTTCCTTGCCCTTGTTGCGCACGGCGCGATGCAGTTCACGGTCGGAATCGCGCTCGCGCTCGGTGTCACGCTTGTCGTATTCCTTCTTGCCTTTGCCCAGTGCGATCTCGCACTTGACCAGATGCTTGCTCCAATACCAGGACAGGCAGACGCAGGCATAGCCTTTCTGCTGTACGGCGGCGGCGAGCTTGTCCAGTTCGCGGGCATTGAGCAGCAGCTTGCGTGTGCGTACCGGGTCGGCAATCACGTGCGTGCTCGCGGTGGTCAGCGGGGTGATATGACTGCCGAGCAGCCATGCCTCGCCATCCTTGAGTAGCACATAGCTGTCGACCAGTTGCAGCTTGCTGGCACGCAGACTTTTTACTTCCCAGCCGGCCAGGACCAGACCAGCCTCGAACCGATGTTCGATGAAGTAATCGTGTCGCGCTTTTTTATTCTGCGCGATGGTCCCTGTGGGGTGTTTCTTTTGTTTAGCCATAGGGGCGGCATTATAGGGCGTTGCGAGCGTGTCGGCTACGGTCAACCTGCGTGCTTGAGCGTGTTGGACGAATCCCGGACAATACCGGCAGTTCTTTGGTTTTTTTCTCTCGCGGATCGGGTTGTTCTTTCGCGATGTTTGCCGCTCAGCTGTGGAAATAACGCTCACATGACGACGCATATTCAACGTTCGGCCCTGCTGCCCTATCCGGCCCAGGTGCTTTATGACCTGGTCAACGACGTGGCGCGTTACCCGGAATTCCTGCCTTGGTGCTCGACCGCCGAGGTGCTGGAAGGCAGTGATGAGCACATGGTTGCCAGTGTCGGGGTGGCCAAGGGGGGGCTCAGCCAGCACTTTGTGACACGCAATGTCCTTGTGCCGGGCAAGTCCATTGAAATGAATCTGCAGGAAGGGCCGTTTACCCAATTGCATGGTGTCTGGGTGTTCAAGGCGTTGACCGAGAAAGCCTGCAAGATCAGCCTGGATCTGTCCTTCGATTATGCGGGGCCCATTGTGCGGGCGACGTTGGGGCCTTTGTTCAATCAGGCGGCCAATACCCTGGTCGACGCATTCTGTCAGCGAGCCAAGCAACTGCATGGTTGAGATTGAAGTGGTGTATGCCGGCGTGGATCGCCAGGTGTTGGTGGCGGTCGCGGTGCCAGCGGGGACGAGCCTGCGGGCTGCGGTGCAGGCGTCGGGGATTGCTACGCACTTTCCTGAGGTGAACCTTGCTGATTGCCCGTTGGGGGTATTCGGTAATGCAGTGGTCGACCCCGATACCTGCACCGTGCAGTCAGGTGATCGTATCGAGATCTACCGCCCGCTGCTGGCCGACCCCAAAGAAGTGCGGCGGCTGCGTGCGGCCAAGGCGGCGTTGGCCAAGCAACTGCGTTCATAGGCCGGCGAATCTGCAGGCAACAAAAAGCCCGGCATGCCGGGCTTTTTATCGAACGTCGCAAACTTACTGCGGGCTGGTGTCCAGAGGCTGTGGCGTCGGGACTGGAACTGTTTGTACGCGGTCGACGTCTTTCTGGATCTTGTCGAGCAATGAGCCAGGCTTGGCCGGTACTTCGGATTTCGGCTTCTCGGCTTCCTGCGCAGGCGCAGTCACGTTGGTGCCGTTATCCTTGCCCAGCAAGGCTTCATCGCGGCTTACGCCGGGCATGAAATCGCCGGACAGACTGACCAGTTGATCATTGCCATTAAAGATGACGCTGACGCGTTCCTGTTGGCGTTCACCGCCCCCAGGCTGGATGCTGTAGAGATAATCCCAGCGATCGGCGTGGAAAGTGTCAGTCAGCAGGGGGTTGCCCATAATAAACCGTACTTGCCGTCGGGTCATTCCCGGGCGTAACTGGTCTATCATGTCCTGCGTGACGACATTGCCCTGCTGGATGTCGATTTTGTAAACCCCGGGGAATGAACAACCGGCGAGTGCGAGCAGTCCCACAAAGGTGAAACTGGTTAGCAAGAGCTTGGTGTTTTGCATCGGTGGGCGACTTCCACTATCTTGGCTGGGACAACGTAAACGCCGATCATACCCGTATTAAGAGAAGCTGCGAAGCAGCATCCGCGAGAAAGCTAACCATGGTTGAAAATAGCGAACTACGCAAAGCCGGTCTTAAAGTGACTCTGCCACGCGTCAAGATTCTACAAATGCTCGATTCTGCTGAGCAGCGCCACATGAGTGCCGAGGATGTTTACAAGGCGCTGATGGAGTCCAATGAGGACGTTGGCCTAGCCACGGTTTACCGCGTGCTGACCCAGTTTGAAGCCGCGGGGCTGGTGGTTCGTCATAATTTCGACGGCGGTCACGCAGTGTTCGAATTGGCTGATGGTGGTCATCACGACCACATGGTCGACGTGGACACTGGTGAGGTTATCGAATTCACCAACCCGGAAATCGAGCGGTTGCAGAAGGCAATTGCCGAGGAGCATGGCTACGAGTTGTCGGACCACAATTTGGTTCTTTACGTACGTAAGAAAAAGTAAAAATCGACGCAGATTCGCTCTGCGGAACGATTGAAGGCGACCCCTGGGTCGCCTTCGTGCTTTCTACAAGAGAGAAAATTGCCGGTTCGGTCAGGCCTTCGCTGCCACCACCATTTTCTTCGCGTGGGCCAGGGACTCCTTGGTCAGGTCGATGCCGCCGAGCATGCGCGCGACTTCCTCCACGCGTTCCGACTTGTTCAGCTTGGACACCGCCGTGTGCGTCGCATCGCTGCCGCGTACTTTGTGTACAAACAAATGCTGATGCCCTTGGGCGGCTACTTGCGGTAAGTGGGTAACCGTCAGCACCTGGCCGCGATCCCCCAGGCGACGCAGCAGTTGGCCGACAATTTCTGCGGTCGGGCCACCAATGCCAACGTCTACCTCGTCAAAGACCAGCGTCGGAACCCGTGAGGTTTGGGCGGTGATCACCTGAATCGCCAGGCTGATCCGCGATAGTTCGCCCCCGGAGGCGACTTTTGCCAGCGCTTTGAGCGGCTGCCCTGGGTTGGCGCTGACCAGCAGTTCTACCTGTTCCAGGCCGTGGGGCTGCAGTTCGGCGCTGGTATTGCTGTGCAGTTCGATGGTGAAGCGGCCGCCGGGCATGCCGAGGCGCTGGATTTCCTGCTCGACCGCGCTGGCCAGGCTCGTGGCGGCTTGATGGCGCAGATCGCTCAGTTCGCGGGCCTTCTCTTGGTAATGGCGGGCGAAAGAAGCCAGTTCGTCGCCCAGGCGCTCAATGGACTCGTCATTCGCGTTCAGGGTTTCGATTTCATCCAGCAGCTTCTGCTGCATCGTTGCCACTTCAGTCGGCTGGATCCGATGTTTGCGCGCCAGGGTGTAGATGGTGTCCAGGCGTTCTTCTATTTCCTGCAGGCGTGCCGGGTCGGCGTCGAAGTGATCGAGGAAGCGGTTCAGTTCGCCTACGGCTTCTTCTACCTGGATTTGCGCACTGGTCAGCAAGGTCGTGGCTTCATTCAGCGAGCCGGACGCATTGTTCACGCTGGACAGCCGATTGAGGCTGACGGTCAGTGCATTGAGCACATTGCCCGAGTCGCTCTCGCTGCATTGCTCCACCACCTGGCGGCAAATACCCAGCAGGGTTTCGGCGTTGGTGAGGTTCTTGTGTTCCTGCTCAAGCTGTTCCAGCTCGCTTTCGCCGAGGCCAAGGCTTTCGAGCTCTTCGAGTTGATAGCTGAGCAATTGGTGGCGTGCGCGTTGCTCGTCGCCGGAATTGGAGAGGCGCTCCAGTTCCAGGCGGGTCTGGCGCCAACGTTGGGCGGCGAGCTGGACCTGGCGGGCGAGGTCGGTGGCGCCGGCGTATTCATCGAGCAGGCGGCGATGGGTATCGGTTTTGAGCAGGGATTGGTGTTCGTGCTGGCTGTGGATATCGATCAGCAGCTCGCCCAGGGCCTTCAAGTCACCCAGCGGGCAGGGCGTGCCGTTGATGTAGCCACGGGAGCGGCCTTCGGCGGTGATGACCCGGCGCAGGATGCACGGCCCTTCATTATTAAGGTCGCGCTCGGCAAGCCAGGCTTCGGCTTCGGGGATGTCCGCCAGATCGAAGGTCGCCAGGATGTCGGCCTTGTCTGCGCCGGGGCGTACCACGCCACTGTCGGCGCGGTCGCCCAGGGTCAGGCCGAGGGCGTCGAGCATGATCGACTTGCCGGCGCCGGTTTCGCCTGTGATTACGCTCATCCCGCGATCCAGTTCGAGATCCAGATGTTCAACGATGGCGTAGTTATGTACGGACAGGTGCACGAGCATGACGGCCGCTCCCAGGCTTTAGGTCTGGTTATTTATACAGTGTTTTGTTCCGGGCTGACAATCCTGGCGCTTAGCTCGATTTGCTTGCTTCGATGTTTTTTTTAGTGCGAAGAGGAATGAATGGGTCGGAATTGATCTGGATCAGATGAAAGACTTTTGGTGACGCCCGCACCCTTGAACCTGGAAATTGTGGCCCCATATACCGGAACAGAAGCGCGAGTTGAGTTCGCGCATGATTTTGAAAGGAGAAATCTATGGCTGACGAACAGACGCAGGATACGCAAACTCCAGACGCCAATTCGGCTGCCGGTGATGAGCTGGCGACTCGTGTGCAAGTGCTCGAAGAGCAATTGGCCGCTGCGCAGGATCAATCTTTGCGTGTTGCCGCCGATCTGCAGAACGTCCGCCGCCGTGCCGAGCAGGATGTAGAAAAGGCCCACAAGTTCGCGCTGGAAAAATTCGCCGGTGATCTGTTGCCGATCATCGACAGCCTGGAGCGCGGCCTTGAGTTGTCCAACCCGGATGACGAAAACATCCGCCCGATGCGTGAAGGTATCGAGCTGACCCTGAAAATGTTCCAGGACACCCTGAAGCGTTATCAGTTGGAGGCTGTCGATCCGCAAGGCGGCGAGCCGTTCAATGCCGAGCATCACCAGGCCATGGCGATGCAGGAAAGTCATGACCTTGAGCCAAACAGCGTGTTGAAAGTATTCCAGAAGGGATACCAGCTCAACGGTCGCCTGCTGCGTCCAGCAATGGTCGTGGTCAGCAAGGCGCCTGCACCGGTTTCACCTTCGATTGATGAGCAGGCTTGAAATACGCCGCAAGGCCCCCATTTATAAGTCAAGCGTTTAAGTGCTACCGCAGTTAGCCACCACTGCTGCGGCATCCAAATTCAAGTTTCGGGAGAGTAAATCATGGGCAAAATTATCGGTATCGACCTGGGGACCACCAACTCCTGCGTCTCCGTGCTGGAAAACGGCGTTGCAAAAGTCATCGAAAACGCCGAAGGCGCGCGTACTACGCCGTCGATCATTGCTTACGCCAACGACGGCGAAATCCTCGTCGGTCAGTCGGCCAAGCGTCAGGCGGTGACCAACCCGCACAACACCCTGTACGCGGTGAAGCGTCTGATCGGGCGTAAGTTCGAGGAAGAAGTCGTACAGAAAGACATCAAGATGGTCCCTTACAAAATCGCCAAGGCTGACAACGGTGACGCCTGGGTTGAAGTGAACGGCCAGAAAATGTCGCCGCCACAGATCTCGGCTGAAATCTTGAAAAAGATGAAGAAAACCGCCGAAGACTACCTCGGTGAAGCGGTGACTGAAGCGGTGATCACCGTTCCGGCCTACTTCAACGACAGCCAGCGCCAGGCGACCAAAGACGCCGGCCGCATCGCGGGTCTGGACGTAAAACGTATCATCAACGAACCAACCGCAGCCGCTCTGGCTTACGGCATGGACAAAGCCAAGGGCGACCACACTGTCATCGTTTATGACCTGGGTGGCGGTACCTTCGACGTGTCCGTGATCGAAATCGCGGAAGTTGACGGCGAGCACCAGTTCGAAGTGTTGGCCACCAACGGCGACACCTTCCTGGGTGGTGAAGACTTCGACATCCGTCTGATCGACTACCTCGTTGACGAGTTCAAGAAAGAAAGCGGCATGAACCTCAAGGGTGACCCGCTGGCCATGCAGCGTCTGAAAGAAGCTGCCGAGAAAGCCAAGATCGAGCTGTCTTCGGCTCAGTCGACCGACGTTAACCTGCCGTACATCACTGCAGACGCTACCGGTCCTAAGCACTTGAACGTGAAGATCTCGCGCGCCAAGCTGGAAGCGCTGGTTGAAGACCTGGTTCAGCGCACCATCGAGCCTTGCCGCATCGCGCTGAAAGACTCCGGCATCGAAGTGAGTGCGATCAACGACGTGATCCTGGTCGGCGGTCAGACCCGTATGCCACTGGTTCAGAAGTTGGTGACCGAGTTCTTCGGCAAAGAAGCACGTAAAGACGTGAACCCGGACGAAGCTGTTGCCATGGGTGCTGCCATCCAGGGTGCGGTACTGGCCGGCGACGTGAAAGACGTATTGCTGCTGGACGTCAGCCCGCTGACCCTGGGTATCGAAACCATGGGTGGCGTGATGACTGCGCTGATCGAGAAAAACACCACGATTCCTACCAAGAAATCGCAAGTGTTCTCGACGGCCGATGACAACCAGGGCGCCGTGACCATTCACGTGCTGCAAGGTGAGCGTAAGCAAGCGGCGCAGAACAAGTCCCTGGGCAAGTTCGACCTGGCCGAGATTCCACCAGCACCACGTGGCGTGCCACAAATCGAAGTGACCTTCGACATCGACGCCAACGGCATCTTGCACGTAGGCGCCAAAGACAAGGCTACTGGCAAAGAGCAGAAGATCACCATCAAGGCCAACTCTGGTCTGTCTGATGAAGAAATTCAGCAGATGATTCGTGATGCGGAAACCAATGCCGAGGCTGACAAGAAGTTCGAAGAGTTGGCTGCTGCCCGTAACCAGGGCGACGCACTGGTTCACTCGACGCGCAAAATGATCGCTGAAGCTGGCGACAAAGTGACTGCCGAAGAGAAGACCGCAATCGAAGCGGCCTTGGTTGCCCTGGAAGCCGCAGTTAAAGGCGACGACAAGGCTGCCATCGAAGCCAAGGTTGAGGAACTGTCGAAGGTCTCCGCGCCGGTTGCTCAGAAAATGTACGCCGAGCAAGGTCAGCCAGCTGACGGTGCCGCGCATCAGGCAGAGCCTGAAGCCAAGCACGATGACGTTGTCGATGCCGAGTTCGAAGAAGTCAAAGAGCAGAAGTAATCTGCTTGGCCGGTTGACCGCTATCAAGCGGTGCCTGGTAGGATGTCGCCGCGCGGGAGCTTGCTCCCGCGTTGGCGTGTCTGGGGTATGCGAATTTTTACAGCATGCGACAAGGCTCGGATGCTGGCGGTGTGATCGGGAATGCTCCTGCTTTCCGGCGACAGTCACCGCGTTTTTGGCCGGGTCCCTGGCTGAAAGCTGTTATGACCAGGATCGTTGAATTGACGTGAGTTGGGTCCGGGCCTGTATTGGGGCTCAACGAGTTCGGCAAGGCTCAGGAGGGTCTGGCTGAACGTCCTTAAGAGTGCAAAGACTTATGGCAAAGCGTGACTATTACGAAGTATTGGGTGTGGAGCGCGGTTCCAGCGAGGCGGACCTGAAGAAGGCTTACCGTCGCCTGGCGATGAAGCACCACCCGGACCGTAATCCGGATAACAAAGAATCCGAAGAAATGTTCAAAGAGGCCAACGAGGCCTACGAATGCCTGTGTGATCCCAACAAGCGTGCGGCCTACGACCAGTACGGTCACGCCGGCGTCGACCCGAGCATGGGTGGCGGCGGTGCCGGCTTCGGCGGCCAGAACTTCTCCGATATTTTCGGCGATGTGTTCAGCGACTTCTTCGGCGGTGGCCGCGGTGGTCAGCGTGGCGGTGCCCAGCGCGGCAGCGACCTGCGCTATACCCTGGAACTGAACCTGGAAGAAGCCGTGCGCGGCACCAGCGTCAATATCCGCGTGCCGACGCTGGTCAACTGCAAGCCGTGCGACGGTTCGGGGGCCAAGAAAGGCTCCTCGCCGATCACTTGCCCGACCTGCGGTGGTATCGGTCAGGTCCGCATGCAGCAGGGCTTCTTCTCGGTGCAGCAAACCTGCCCGCGGTGCCAAGGCCAAGGCAAGATCATTTCTGACCCGTGCGATTCCTGCCACGGTGAAGGGCGTGTCGAAGAGTACAAAACCCTGTCGGTCAAAGTGCCGGCGGGCGTGGATACCGGTGACCGCATTCGCCTGTCGGGCGAAGGCGAGGCGGGGGCTCAGGGTGGCCCGACGGGTGACCTGTATGTGGTGATCAATGTGCGCGAGCACTCGATCTTCCAGCGCGACGGCAAGCACCTGTTCTGCGAAGTGCCGATCAGCTTCGTCGATGCGGCCCTGGGCGGCGAGCTGGAGATTCCGACTCTGGATGGTCGGGTCAAGCTCAAGATCCCTGAGGGGACGCAGACCGGCAAGCAGTTCCGTATCCGTGGCAAAGGCGTGGCGCCGGTACGTGGTGGCGGTGCGGGCGACCTGATGTGCCGTGTCACGGTGGAAACGCCGGTCAACCTGGGCCGTCGCCAACGCGAGTTGCTCGAAGAGTTCCGCAGTTCGCTGGAGGGTGACGACTCCCACTCGCCGAAAACCACGGGCTTCTTCGATGGCGTGAAGCGCTTCTTCGGCGACTTGTAAGGAATTGAGTATGCGACGTATAGCCGTAATGGGCGCTGCCGGGCGCATGGGTAAAACCCTGATCGAAGCGGTACAGCAGCGCTCGCCGGCCTCCGGCCTGACCGCGGCGATCGTTCGCCCAGGCAGTACGCTGATCGGCGCCGATGCCGGTGAGCTGGCTTCGCTGGGGCGTATCGGCGTGTCGTTGTCCGGCAACCTGGAGCAGGTGGCGGACGAATTCGACGTGCTGATCGACTTTACGCTGCCGGACGTGATGCTGAAAAACCTGGCGTTCTGCCGCAAGGCGGGCAAGGCCATGGTGATCGGCACCACCGGCTTGAGTGCTGAGCAGAAACAGTTGCTGGTCGAGGCGGGCAAGGATATTCCCATCGTGTTTGCCGCCAACTTCAGCGTGGGCGTGAACCTGTCGCTCAAGCTGCTGGATCTGGCGGCGCGCGTGCTGGGCGATGAGGCGGATATCGAAATCATCGAGACCCATCATCGCCACAAGATCGATGCGCCGTCGGGAACCGCGTTGCGCATGGGTGAGGCTATCGCCGATGCCCTGGGTCGCGACTTGTCGAAGGTGGCGGTGTACGGGCGTGAAGGTCATACCGGCGCGCGTGCGCGTGACACCATTGGTTTTGCCACCGTTCGTGGTGGCGACGTCGTCGGTGATCACACCGTGCTGTTCGCCACTGAAGGCGAGCGCCTGGAAATCACGCACAAAGCCTCCAGCCGCATGACATTCGCCAAGGGGGCGGTGCGTGCCGCGCTGTGGCTGGATGGGCGTGCGCCGGGTCTGTATGACATGCGCGATGTGCTGGATCTGCACTAATCAGTAGCTAAAATGGGGCCTCGGGATTATCCTAAGGCCCCGTTTTTACCCGCTAAGCGACGTCCTGTCGCATTCTCCTGCCTTTAAGGCTCATTAGCGGTGGACCAAAACAGCCTTTTTCTGTAAGCTACAGCTTTAGTGTGTCCACTAAAAGCGCGCAGAATAATTCAGTGAAGAAGCGGGGTGACGTGTCCATACGTCACTCCGCTTTTTTACAACCTGCGATCGCCCTTTCAGGCTTTATTTACGGGAGGTCTTCTTGACTAAGCCAGCCATACTCGCCCTTGCTGATGGCAGCATTTTTCGCGGCGAAGCCATTGGAGCCGACGGTCAAACCGTTGGAGAGGTGGTGTTTAACACTGCCATGACCGGCTATCAGGAAATCCTTACCGATCCTTCCTACGCCCAACAGATCGTTACCCTGACTTATCCGCACATCGGCAACACCGGTACTACGCCGCAAGACGTCGAGTCCAATCGCGTCTGGTCCGCGGGCCTGGTGATTCGTGACCTGCCACTGGTTGCGAGCAACTGGCGTAGCACGATGTCGCTGTCCGATTACCTGAAAGCCAACAACGTTGTGGCGATCGCCGGTATCGATACGCGCCGCCTGACACGCATCCTGCGTGAAAAAGGCTCGCAGAACGGCTGCATCATGGTCGGTGAGAATATCTCCGAGGCTGCGGCAATTGCTGCGGCGCAAGGCTTCCCTGGCCTGAAGGGCATGGACCTGGCGAAAGTCGTCAGCACCCAGCAACAGTACGATTGGCGCTCCACTGTCTGGGACTTGAAGACCGACAGCCACGAGACCATCGACGCCGCTGATCTGCCCTACCACGTAGTGGCTTACGACTACGGCATCAAGTACAACATCCTGCGCATGCTGGTCGAGCGCGGTTGCCGCGTGACCGTGGTGCCGGCGCAAACCCCTGCCAGCGACGTCCTGGCGTTGCAGCCGGACGGCGTGTTCCTGTCCAACGGCCCGGGTGACCCTGAGCCATGCGACTACGCCATCAAGGCGATCAAGGACGTGCTGGAGACCGAGATCCCGGTGTTCGGTATCTGCCTGGGCCACCAACTGCTCGCTCTGGCCTCCGGCGCCAAGACCCTGAAAATGGGGCACGGCCACCACGGCGCGAACCACCCTGTACAGGACCTGGACACCGGCGTAGTGATGATCACCAGCCAGAACCACGGTTTTGCGGTGGATGAAACGACCTTGCCAGCCAACGTCCGTGCGACCCACAAGTCGCTGTTCGACGGTTCCCTGCAAGGCATCGAGCGCACCGACAAGAGCGCGTTCAGCTTCCAGGGCCACCCTGAAGCCAGCCCGGGCCCGAACGACGTAGCGCCGCTGTTCGACCGTTTCATCAATGAGATGGCCAAGCGACGCTGACTGAGCGGCCTGCGGGCGGCCCCGACTGTCGGTGGCCCCCGCAGGCTCTTCAAAGATTGTTCAAGACGGCTTGCCGACTGACCTGCGGATTTGAGTGACAAACCCATGCCAAAACGTACAGACATAAAAAGCATCCTGATTCTCGGCGCTGGCCCGATCGTGATCGGCCAGGCCTGCGAATTCGACTACTCCGGCGCCCAGGCCTGTAAAGCCCTGCGCGAGGAGGGTTACCGCGTCATCCTGGTGAACTCCAACCCGGCCACCATCATGACCGACCCGGCCATGGCCGACGCCACCTACATCGAGCCGATCAAGTGGCAGACCGTTGCCAAGATCATCGAGAAAGAGCGTCCGGACGCACTGCTGCCGACCATGGGCGGCCAGACCGCCCTGAACTGCGCCCTCGACCTGGAGCGCGAAGGCATTCTGGAAAAATTCGGCGTTGAGATGATCGGTGCCAACGCCGACACCATCGACAAGGCCGAAGACCGTTCGCGCTTCGACAAGGCGATGAAATCCATCGGCCTGGCGTGCCCGCGTTCCGGTATCGCCCACAGCATGGAAGAAGCCAATGCGGTTCTCGAGACCCTGGGCTTCCCGTGCATCATCCGTCCGTCCTTCACCATGGGCGGTACCGGTGGCGGTATTGCGTACAACCGTGAAGAGTTCGAAGAAATCTGCGCCCGCGGCCTGGACCTGTCGCCGACCAAAGAGCTGCTGATCGACGAATCCCTGATCGGCTGGAAAGAATATGAGATGGAGGTTGTCCGCGATAAGAAGGACAACTGCATCATCGTCTGCTCCATCGAGAACTTCGACCCGATGGGCGTGCACACCGGTGACTCGATCACCGTTGCTCCGGCACAGACCCTGACCGACAAGGAATACCAGATCCTGCGTGACGCCTCCCTGGCGGTACTGCGCGAGATCGGCGTGGAGACTGGCGGTTCCAACGTGCAGTTCGGTATCTGCCCGAACACCGGCCGCATGGTCGTGATCGAGATGAACCCGCGTGTGTCCCGTTCGTCGGCCCTGGCCTCGAAAGCCACCGGTTTCCCGATAGCCAAGGTCGCGGCCAAGCTGGCTGTGGGTTACACCCTGGACGAACTGTCGAACGACATCACCGGCGGCAAGACCCCGGCGTCCTTCGAGCCGTCCATCGACTACGTCGTGACCAAGCTGCCACGTTTCGCCTTCGAGAAGTTCCCCAAGGCTGACGCGCGCCTGACCACCCAGATGAAGTCGGTCGGCGAAGTCATGGCCATTGGCCGGACCTTCCAGGAATCCCTGCAGAAAGCCCTGCGCGGCCTCGAAGTCGGCGTTTGCGGCCTGGACGAGAAGCTCGACCTGAGCAATCCGGAAAGCATGAGCGTGCTCAAGCGCGAGCTGACCGTGCCGGGTGCCGAGCGTATCTGGTACGTTGCTGACGCGTTCCGCGCCGGCATGACCGTCGAAGACATCTTCGGCATGAACATGATCGATCCGTGGTTCCTGGTGCAGATCGAAGATCTGATCAAGGAAGAAGAGAAGGTCAAGACCCTGGGTCTGGCCAGCATCGACCGCGACACCATGTTCCGCCTCAAGCGCAAAGGTTTCTCCGACCAGCGCCTGGCCAAGTTGCTGGGTGTGACTGAGAAAAACCTGCGCACTCATCGCCACAAGTTGGACATCTTCCCGGTCTACAAGCGCGTTGACACCTGCGCCGCCGAGTTTTCCACCGACACCGCCTACCTGTACTCCACCTACGAGGAAGAGTGCGAAGCTGCACCGTCGGGTCGCGACAAGATCATGATCCTGGGGGGCGGTCCGAACCGTATCGGCCAGGGCATCGAGTTCGACTACTGCTGCGTACACGCCGCCCTCGCCCTGCGCGAAGACGGGTACGAGACCATCATGGTCAACTGCAACCCGGAAACCGTTTCCACCGACTACGACACTTCCGACCGCCTGTACTTCGAGCCGGTCACCCTGGAAGACGTGCTGGAAATCGTGCGCGTCGAGAAGCCTAAAGGCGTGATCGTCCAGTACGGCGGCCAAACCCCGCTGAAACTGGCCCGTGCCCTGGAAGCCGCTGGCGTGCCGATCATCGGCACCAGCCCAGACGCCATCGACCGTGCCGAAGACCGTGAGCGCTTCCAGCAAATGGTCGAGCGCCTGAACCTGCGTCAGCCGCCGAACGCTACCGTGCGCAGCGAAGACGAAGCCCTGCGTGCGGCCAGCAAGATCGGCTACCCGCTGGTGGTGCGTCCGTCCTACGTACTGGGCGGCCGGGCGATGGAAATCGTCTACGAAGAAGAAGAACTCAAGCGTTACCTGCGTGATGCGGTGAAAGTGTCCAACGACAGCCCGGTGCTGCTGGACCACTTCCTCAACTGCGCCATCGAGATGGACGTGGATGCGGTTTGCGACGGTACTGACGTGGTCATCGGCGCAATCATGCAGCACATCGAACAGGCGGGCGTTCACTCCGGTGACTCCGCGTGCTCGCTGCCGCCTTACTCGCTGCCGCTGCACATCCAGGACGAGATGCGCGAACAGGTCAAGAAAATGGCCCTGGAACTGGGTGTGGTCGGCCTGATGAACGTACAGTTGGCGCTGCAAGGCGAAGACATCTACGTCATCGAAGTCAACCCGCGCGCCTCGCGTACCGTGCCGTTCGTGTCCAAGTGCATCGGTGTGTCCCTGGCCATGATCGCTGCCCGCGTGATGGCCGGTAAGACCCTGAAGGAAATCGGCTTTACCAAAGAAATCATTCCGAACTTCTACAGCGTGAAAGAGGCGGTGTTCCCATTCGCCAAATTCCCTGGCGTGGACCCGATCCTGGGCCCAGAGATGAAGTCCACCGGTGAAGTGATGGGCGTGGGCGATACCTTCGGTGAAGCGTTCGCCAAGGCCCAGATGGGCGCCAGCGAAGTGCTGCCGACCGGCGGTACTGCTTTCATCAGCGTGCGCGACGATGACAAGCCACTGGTTGCAGGCGTGGCCCGTGATCTGATCAACTTGGGCTTCGAGATCGTGGCCACCGCCGGGACCGCCAGGCTGATTGAGGCGGCGGGTCTGAAAGTGCGTCGCGTGAACAAGGTGACGGAAGGCCGTCCGCATGTGGTCGATATGATCAAGAATGACGAAGTCACACTGATCATCAACACCACTGAGGGTCGTCAGTCGATTGCGGATTCTTACTCCATTCGTCGTAATGCCTTGCAGCACAAGATCTACTGCACCACGACCATTGCTGCTGGCGAAGCTATCTGCGAAGCGCTCAAGTTCGGTCCGGAAAAGACCGTGCGTCGCTTGCAGGATCTACACGCAGGATTGAAGGCATGATCAAATACCCAATGACCGTTCGGGGCGCCAAGGCCCTGGAAGAGGAGCACGCCCATCTGACCAAGGTCGTACGTCCAAAGCTGAGCCAGGACATCGGTACGGCCCGCGAGCTGGGTGACTTGAAGGAAAACGCCGAATACCACGCTGCCCGCGAGCAGCAGGGTATGGTCGAGGCGCGGATCCGTGACATCGAAGGCCGTATGCAGAATGCGGTCATCATCGACGTCACGACCATCCCGCACACCGGCAAAGTGATTTTCGGCACCACGGTGGAAATCGCCAATGTCGAAACCGACGAAAGCGTGGTGTACCACATCGTCGGTGAAGACGAAGCTGACTTCAAACTCGGCAAGATCTCCGTCGGTTCGCCACTCGCCCGTGCCTTGATTGCCAAGGAAGAGGGTGATGTGGTGGTTGTGAAAACGCCCGGTGGCGTGATCGAGTACGAGATTGTTGAAGTTCGCCATGTCTGAAAGGCGGCGCCCGCTTCGTGCGGGCGCCATGCTTTGGCAGTTTGCCCAGATGCTGTGGGTGGGCGGCCTGTGGTTGTTGCATATTGGCGTGTTACCGGCGTTGGGCCTGATTGGCCTGGCGCCGTTGTTGATCGATGAGATCGATGGATTACTGAGTGCGCTGCTGGTGGGTTTTGCGGCGGCGTGCGTGACGCTTCAGGCGCTGGTGCTGATCAAGGCCGAAGGCTTGGGGAGTTTGTGGCGGGATATTCGCGGCCAACTGCTGTTGATGGCGCTGTATGCGTGTGCAATGTATTGCATCGTGCATGTGTGGCTGCCGGAAGCGTTGCGCTGGCAGCTATTCAGCTATCTTGTGCTAGGGTTTTCCGGCCTGGTGCTGGTGATGCAACCGGCGCCTGGGTGGAGTGGCGGGGCGCGCGAAGCACGCCCGTGACCCTTGTTGTCATTTGAAGCGATGAACGTTCGACAGTTGCTTGTTGACGCTGAAGTTCTTGCGATACAGCAGTGCCATCTTGCCGATGACCTGAACCAGGTCTGCCTTGCCAACCTTGCACAGTTCTGCAATGGCGGCCAGGCGCGCTTCGCGGTCAAGGATGTTGACCTTGATCTTGATCAGTTCGTGATCGCCCAATGCGCGTTCAAGTTCGGCTAACACACCTTCAGTCAAACCGTTGTCGGCCACGATCAAAACTGGTTTCAGATGGTGGCCAATGGATTTGTACTGTTTCTTCTGCTCTTGAGTGAGCGGCATAATCTGACCCCTGCGTCTGATCTTGTAAAAAGCGGCGGCCAGTTTACCCGAGCGAGTCCGGGACCGCCCAGTTAATCACGACCCGTTTTATTTTCGAGGTGGCCCGTGGCCCGTTCCAAAACTAGCCTTAAGTGGCTGCAAGAGCATTTCAACGACCCTTACGTCAAAAAGGCGCAAAAGGACGGCTACCGTTCCCGGGCCAGCTACAAGCTGCTGGAGCTTCAGGACAAGGACAAACTGTTCCGTCCCGGCATGAGCGTGATCGACCTGGGCGCCGCCCCGGGTGGCTGGTCCCAGGTGGCCAGTCGTCTGATTGGCGGGCAAGGCCGGTTGATCGCTTCCGACATCCTGGAGATGGACAGCATCCCGGATGTGACCTTCGTCCATGGTGACTTTACCCAGGATGCGGTGTTAGCTGAGATCCTGCAGGCTGTGGGAAATTCGCAGGTGGACCTTGTGATTTCCGACATGGCCCCCAATATGAGTGGATTACCGGCTGTTGATATGCCGCGAGCCATGTTCCTGTGCGAGTTGGCGCTGGATCTGGCGGGGCGGGTATTGCGTCCGGGTGGTGATTTCCTGGTCAAGGTCTTCCAGGGCGAAGGTTTCGACGAGTACCACAAGAACATCCGCAAGCTGTTCGATAAGGTGCAGATGCGTAAACCGGACTCCTCACGGGACCGGTCTCGCGAGCAATATCTGCTGGCGCGGGGGTTCCGCGGTATCGAAGGTGCAGCGAGTGATGAGCGCCTTTGAAGGTTTGAGGGGAGTCGATAGGTTTTTTTATATCGCTTTCGTCACGAAGCTTTACGAATATTGTGTAGTCAAAGTTTCACAAAGGGTTACAGACGGCGCCTGCCAGAGTTGTAGGTAATGTAGTAAGTTAGGCCGGTGAATATCATGCGAAGCGCGCGCCAGTAGCGGAGCTTGCTTCAGAGGGTAGTTAATTGAACGATATGGCAAAGAATCTGATCCTGTGGTTGATCATCGCGGCTGTCCTGGTGACGGTGATGAACAACTTCTCCAGCCCTAACGAGCCGCAGACCCTCAACTATTCCGACTTCATCCAGCAAGTTAAGGATGGCAAGGTCGAGCGCGTAGCGGTTGATGGCTACGTGATTACCGGCAAGCGCAACGATGGCGACGGCTTCAAGACCATTCGTCCGGCAATCCAGGACAACGGTCTGATCGGCGACCTGGTGGATAACCACGTGATTGTCGAAGGCAAGCTGCCTGAGCAGCAGAGCATCTGGACTCAACTCCTGGTGGCAAGCTTCCCGATCCTGGTTATCATCGCCGTGTTCATGTTCTTCATGCGCCAGATGCAAGGTGGTGCAGGAGGCAAGGGCGGGCCGATGAGTTTCGGCAAGAGCAAGGCGCGCCTGCTCTCTGAAGATCAGGTGAAGACCACCCTGGCTGACGTCGCCGGTTGCGACGAAGCCAAGGAAGAAGTGGGTGAGCTGGTCGAGTTCCTGCGTGATCCGGGCAAGTTCCAGCGCCTGGGTGGCCGCATTCCACGCGGTGTGCTGATGGTCGGCCCGCCGGGCACCGGTAAAACCTTGCTGGCCAAGGCGATTGCCGGTGAAGCCAAGGTGCCGTTCTTCACCATTTCCGGTTCGGACTTCGTCGAAATGTTTGTCGGCGTCGGTGCCAGCCGTGTTCGCGACATGTTCGAGCAGGCCAAGAAGCACGCGCCATGCATCATCTTCATCGATGAAATCGACGCCGTTGGTCGCCATCGTGGTGCTGGCATGGGCGGTGGTCACGATGAACGTGAGCAGACCCTCAACCAGTTGCTGGTGGAGATGGACGGCTTTGAAATGAATGACGGCATCATCGTCATTGCCGCAACCAACCGTCCGGATGTGTTGGACCCTGCATTGCTGCGTCCAGGCCGTTTCGACCGTCAGGTTGTGGTGGGCTTGCCGGATATCCGTGGTCGTGAACAGATCCTGAAAGTCCACATGCGTAAAGTACCCATGGGCGACGACGTGGCTCCGGCCGTGATTGCCCGCGGTACGCCTGGCTTCTCCGGTGCCGACCTGGCCAACCTGGTGAACGAGGCTTCGCTGTTTGCGGCCCGCACCGGCAAGCGCATCGTGGAAATGAAAGAGTTCGAACTGGCCAAAGACAAGATCATGATGGGCGCCGAGCGCAAATCCATGGTCATGTCCGAGAAAGAGAAGCAGAACACCGCTTATCACGAAGCCGGTCACGCTATCGTAGGGCGCGTCGTGCCTGAGCATGACCCGGTCTACAAAGTGTCGATCATTCCTCGTGGTCGGGCGCTGGGTGTGACCATGTTCCTGCCGGAAGAGGATCGCTACAGCCTCTCCAAGCGTGCGTTGATCAGTCAGATCTGCTCGCTGTACGGCGGCCGGATTGCTGAAGAGATGACCCTGGGCTTCGACGGTGTCACCACCGGCGCTTCCAACGACATCATGCGTGCCAGCCAGATTGCGCGGAACATGGTGACCAAGTGGGGCCTGTCGGAAAAACTCGGTCCTTTGATGTACGCCGAGGAAGAAGGCGAAGTGTTCCTGGGACGTGGTGGTGGCGGTCAAAGTGCCAGCTTCTCAGGTGAGACAGCCAAGCTGATCGACTCCGAAGTGCGCAGCATCATTGACCAGTGCTACGGCACGGCCAAGCAGATCCTCACCGACAACCGCGACAAGCTGGATGCCATGGCGGATGCGCTGATGAAGTACGAAACCATTGATGCCGATCAGATCGACGACATCATGGCGGGCCGTACACCGCGTGAACCTCGCGATTGGGAAGGTGGTTCGGGCACCTCTGGCACGCCGCCAGTGGTTCAGAACGAACGCCCTGAAAACCCGATCGGCGGTCCTGCAGCTGACCACTAAGGTTTGAAATGACTTTTGCGTCGTCCTCCACCCGGTTGCCTTGCGGCAGCCGGGTTCTTGATTTGGCCCATACGCATGTCATGGGCATTCTTAATGTAACCCCCGATTCCTTTTCCGATGGTGGTCGCTTCAATCAGCTCGATGCTGCGTTGCGTCACGCCGAGGCGATGGTGGCGGCGGGTGCGACCTTGATCGATGTCGGCGGCGAGTCGACCCGGCCCGGTGCTCGCGTGGTTTCTCCCGTGGAGGAACTGGAGCGGGTGGCGCCGATCGTCGAGCGCATCGCTCGCGAGCTGGATGTGATCATTTCCGTGGATACATCGACCCCGGCGGTGATGCGCGAAACGGCGCGCCTGGGTGCGGGGCTGATCAACGATGTGCGTTCGTTGCAGCGTGATGGCGCGCTGGACGCCGCCGCAGCGACCGGCCTGCCGGTGTGCCTGATGCATATGCTGGGCGAGCCCGGCACCATGCAGGACAATCCGCACTACGATGATCTGGTTGGCGAAGTGAGCGGGTTCCTGGCTGATCGCATTGCTCAATGCGCCGCCGTAGGGATCGCTGCCGACAAGATCATCCTCGATCCGGGGTTTGGTTTCGCCAAGACCCTGCAGCACAATCTAAGTCTGTTCAAGCATATGGAAGCCTTGCATGCCCTGGGTCGACCTTTGTTGGTCGGCGTTTCGCGCAAGAGCATGATAGGTCTGGCGCTGAATCGCCCGGTGGGCGAGCGGCTTTATGGTGGGTTGGCGCTGGCGGCACTTGCTGTGACCAAGGGTGCGCGTATCTTGCGTGTGCATGATGTCGCTGAGACCGTGGATGTTGTCCGCATGATTGCCGCAGTAGAATCGGCCGAATAAGAATGATGGAGCACTTATGACAAAGAAATACTTTGGCACCGACGGTATCCGTGGTCGGGTCGGCGAGTTTCCGATTACCCCCGATTTCATGCTCAAGCTGGGTTGGGCGGCAGGCATGGCGTTCCGCAGCATGGGCGCGTGCCGCATCCTGGTGGGCAAGGACACGCGTATCTCAGGCTATATGTTTGAGTCTGCGCTGGAGGCCGGTTTGTCCGCCGCCGGTGCCGATGTAATGCTGCTGGGCCCGATGCCGACCCCGGCGATCGCTTACCTGACGCGTACCTTCCATGCCGAAGCCGGCATTGTGATCAGTGCTTCGCACAATCCTCATGATGACAACGGCATCAAGTTCTTCTCGGGGCAGGGCACCAAGCTGCCGGATGAGATCGAGCTGATGATCGAAGAGCTGCTGGATGCGCCGATGACGGTGGTCGAGTCCAGCAAGCTGGGCAAGGTGTCGCGGATCAACGACGCCTCTGGCCGTTATATCGAATTCTGTAAGAGCAGTGTGCCAAGCAGCACCAATTTCGCCGGGCTGAAGATCGTCGTCGACTGTGCCCATGGTGCGACCTATAAAGTGGCGCCGAGCGTATTCAAGGAGCTGGGTGCGGAAGTGACGGTGCTGTCGGCCCAGCCTAACGGGTTGAACATCAACGAAAACTGCGGCTCCACGCATATGGAGCAATTGCAGGCTGCCGTCCTGGCCGAGCATGCCGACCTGGGTATTGCCTTTGATGGCGACGGCGACCGCGTGCTGATGGTGGATCACACCGGCGCCGTGGTTGATGGCGATGACTTGATGTTCATCATTGCCCGCGACCTGCATGAGCGTAACCGCTTGCAGGGTGGTGTCGTCGGTACGCTGATGAGCAATCTCGGGCTGGAGTTGGCACTGGGCGAGCTGGGCATTCCTTTTGTGCGTGCCAATGTCGGGGATCGTTATGTGATTGCGGAACTGCTGGAGCGCAATTGGCAGATCGGTGGCGAGAACTCCGGGCATGTCGTGTGCTTCCAGCACACCACCACGGGCGACGCGATCATCGCCGCGCTGCAGGTGCTGTTGGCGTTGCGCCGTCGCCAGGAAAGCCTGGCCCAGGCGCGTCAAGCCCTGCGTAAGTGCCCGCAAGTGCTGCTCAATGTGCGCTTTGCCGGTGGCGACAACCCGATCGAACACCCGGCTGTCAAAGCGGCCTGCGAGCGCGTGACCCTGGCAATGGCGGGGCGTGGGCGCGTGTTGCTGCGCAAGTCCGGCACAGAGCCGCTGGTGCGCGTCATGGTCGAAGGTGAGGACGAAACCCTGGTTCGCGGGCATGCCGAAGACCTGGCAAAACTAGTAACTGAAGTTTGCTCCTGAATTCGGCTTGCCAGTGATGGTGTGGTTGGGTAACATCTGCGCCCACTTTGACCGACGAGGTACAGCATGCGTCGCACTATGGTAGCTGGTAACTGGAAGATGCACGGTACCCGCGCCAGTGTCGCTGAGCTGATCAATGGCCTTCGTCACTTGGCCTTGCCGAGCGGTGTTGATGTCGCGGTTTTTCCATCTTGCTTGCATATCAACCAAGTGGTTGATGGCTTGAAAGGTAAGTCGATTCAGGTCGGCGCGCAGAATTGCGCAATGGAACCCATGCAAGGTGCGCTGACAGGTGAGATTTCGCCAAGTCAGTTGGTTGATGCGGGTTGTTCCTACGTGCTTGTCGGGCACTCCGAGCGCCGTCAGTTGATGGGCGAGCGGGATGGGACACTCAATCGCAAGTTCGCAGCGGCACAGGCTTGTGGCTTGATTCCGGTGTTGTGCATAGGGGAGACCCTTGAACAGCGCGAATCGGGCAAGACTCTTGAAGTTGTCTCGCGTCAGCTGGGCAGCATCATCGAGGAGCTGGGTGTTGGTGCGTTTGCGAAGGCAGTCATCGCTTACGAGCCGGTCTGGGCCATTGGCACCGGGCTGACTGCAACACCGCAACAGGCGCAGGATGTGCATGCAGCTATCCGCGCGCAGTTGGCGGCAGAGAATTCTGAGGTCGCACAAGGTGTGCGGCTTCTATACGGCGGCAGCGTGAAGGCGGCCAATGCGGTCGAACTGTTCGGCATGCCGGATATCGATGGGGGGCTCATTGGTGGAGCTTCCCTGAATGCAGATGAGTTCGGTGCGATTTGTCGCGCCGCGGGAAACTGAAAAAATGCTGGAAACAGTCGTAGTCGTTTTTCATCTGTTGGCTGCCCTGGGCGTAGTTGCCCTGGTTTTGTTGCAACAGGGTAAAGGTGCGGATGCTGGTGCGTCTTTCGGTGCAGGTGCTTCAAATACTGTGTTCGGAAGCCAAGGTTCCTCTACCTTTCTTAGTAAGTTTACTGCTATACTTGCCGCAGGTTTCTTCATAACCAGCTTAGGGTTAGGTT
The DNA here is from genome assembly GCF_049898265.1 of Pseudomonas sp. PSPC2-3. NCBI lineage: Bacteria > Pseudomonadati > Pseudomonadota > Gammaproteobacteria > Pseudomonadales > Pseudomonadaceae > Pseudomonas > Pseudomonas sp. PSPC2-3. The sequence goes on from NZ_JAFCXJ010000009.1 coordinate 349,517, forward strand.
ACTTTGCTAAAGAGAAAGCTCATGTGCTGACTCAAGTAGGTTTGCCAAACCCAGCAGTGTTGGAAGTACCAAAAGCAAAACCGGCTTCTGATGATGTCCCGGTGCTTCAAGAGCAAAAGTCGGCTACTCCAGCGACTGACGTGCCTCCAGCTCAAGAGCAGAAGTAAGAAGGGTTGTAAACGCTGTATTGCCGAGGTGGTGGAATTGGTAGACACGCAACCTTGAGGTGGTTGTGCCCATAGGGTGTAGGGGTTCGAGTCCCCTTCTCGGTACCAATTATCAGGAGAGCCCGCTGTTGCGGGCTTTCTTGTAGGTGGAAGGTTACATTGACCCTGTAAGGGATCGGTCGTATACTTCCGCCCCAGCTTTGTCGCGGGGTGGAGCAGTCTGGTAGCTCGTCGGGCTCATAACCCGAAGGTCGTCGGTTCAAATCCGGCCCCCGCAACCAGTTTTAGCGGAGCCCCTTATTAAGGGGCTTTTTGTTAGCTGGACACTTTCAACGCCGCTATTCGACGGCGTTTCAAGGATGGGCGTTTCGCCCATTTTTTTATTTTGCACAGCATGCACATACATGCACGAGGGGGTTCAGGTGTCGAGCAAGCTAGAAGAGTTGCAGGCCTTGCTGGCCCCGGTGGTCGTGGCCCTGGGCTATGAATGCTGGGGTATTGAGTTTTCGGCTCAAGGTCGCCACTCAATGTTGCGCGTTTATATTGATAAAGAGGGCGGCGTGCTGGTGGACGATTGTGCCATTGTCAGCCGTCAGATCAGTGGTGTCCTGGATGTTGAAGATCCAATCGCCGTTGAGTACACCCTCGAAGTTTCCTCGCCTGGCATGGAACGCCCACTGTTCACTCTCGAGCAGTTTGCAAAATTTGCCGGTGGACAAGTGAAAATCAAGCTGCGATCTCCCTTTGAAGGGCGACGCAATTTTCAGGGCCTTCTGCGCGGTGTAGAAGAGCAGGATGTCGTGGTGCAAGTAGAAGACCATGAGTTCCTGTTGCCGATCGATATGATCGACAAGGCCAACATTATTCCCAGTTTTGACTGAGACGCGGATCCCGCGGATCCAATGGCTTGCGAAAGGCGAGGCGTACGATGAGCAAAGAAGTACTGCTGGTTGTTGAGTCGGTATCCAATGAAAAGGGCGTACCGGCAAACGTGATTTTTGAAGCGCTGGAGCTGGCCCTGGCCACTGCGACCAAAAAGCGTTTTGAAGACGAAGTTGATCTGCGTGTGGAAATCAACCGCCACACCGGTGCCTATGAAACTTTCCGTCGCTGGACGGTCGTTGAAGAAGCCGATCTTGATGATCCGGCCATCGAAACCTGGCCGAGCAAGGTCGCTGAAACGCACCCTGGCGCCAAGGTCGGTGATGTTGTCGAAGAAAAGATCGAATCGATCGAGTTCGGCCGTATTGCTGCACAAACTGCCAAGCAGGTCATTGTGCAGAAGGTTCGCGAGGCCGAGCGCGCTCAAGTCGTTGACGCCTATCGCGAGCGCCTGGGTGAAATCATCTCCGGCACCGTGAAAAAAGTTACCCGCGACAACGTGATCGTCGACCTGGGCAACAACGCCGAAGCGTTGCTGGCCCGCGAAGACATCATTTCTCGCGAAACCTTCCGTGTCGGCGTGCGTCTGCGTGCGCTGCTCAAGGAAATCCGCACCGAGAACCGCGGTCCTCAGTTGATCCTGTCGCGTACCGCGCCGGAAATGCTGATCGAACTGTTCCGCATCGAAGTGCCGGAAATCGCCGAAGGCCTGATCGAAGTCATGGCTGCGTCCCGCGACCCGGGTTCGCGCGCCAAGATCGCGGTCCGTTCCAAGGACAAACGCATCGACCCGCAGGGCGCTTGCATTGGTATGCGCGGTTCGCGCGTCCAGGCAGTGTCGGGCGAGTTGGGCGGTGAGCGTGTGGATATCGTCCTGTGGGACGATAACCCGGCGCAGTTCGTGATCAACGCCATGTCGCCGGCTGAAGTGGCGGCAATTATCGTTGACGAAGATGCCCATGCCATGGACATCGCCGTTGGCGCAGACAATCTGGCTCAGGCCATTGGTCGTGGTGGTCAGAACGTGCGTCTGGCCAGCCAACTGACCGGCTGGACCCTGAACGTGATGACCGAATCGGACATCCAGGCTAAGCAGCAAGCTGAAACCGGTGACATCCTGCGCAACTTCATCGACGAGCTGGAAGTCGACGAAGACCTGGCGCAGGTGCTGGTAGATGAAGGCTTCACCAGCCTGGAAGAGATTGCCTACGTACCGTTGGAAGAAATGCTCAACATCGATGGCTTTGACGAAGACACCGTCAACGAGCTTCGCGCTCGGGCCAAGGATCGTTTGTTGACTAAAGCCATCGCTACTGAGGAAAAGCTGGCAGACGCCCATCCGGCCGAAGACCTGCTCTCGCTTGAGGGTATGGACAAGGATTTGGCGATGGAACTGGCGGTGCGCGGCGTAATTACCCGCGAAGACCTGGCCGAGCAGTCTATTGACGATCTGCTCGACATCGACGGCATTGACGATGATCGTGCCGGCAAGTTGATCATGGCCGCCCGAGCCCATTGGTTCGAGTAATTAGGCGCGGCCTGAGGAGAGAAGTGCATGACGCAAGTCACGGTGAAACAACTGGCCGATGAGGTCAAAACACCGGTAGAGCGCCTGTTGCAGCAGATGCGTGAGGCAGGTCTGCCGCACACCGCCGCCGATGAAGGTGTGAGCGATAGTGAGAAGCAGTCTTTGCTGACTCACTTGAAGAGCAGCCACAAGGCGAAAGTGGAAGAACCGCGCAAGATTACATTGCAGCGCAAAACCACCAGCACCCTGCGTGTTGCTGGTAGCAAGAGCATCAGCGTTGAAGTACGCAAGAAGAAAGTCTTCGTACAGCGCAGCCCGGAAGAAATCGAAGCCGAGCGCAAACGCGAACTGGAAGAACGTCGCGCAGTAGAAAATGCTGCTCGTCAGAAGGCTGAAGAAGAAGCCAAGCGTCGCGCCGAAGAAGAAGCGCGTCGCCAGCCTGCTGCTGCGCAACCTGCTGCCACTGATGCGGTCGCTGCTCCTGCTGCCGCGCCTGTAGAAGCTGTGCGTGAGGCCGCTCCGGTGGCCGCTGCACCAGCACCTGCTGCTGATGCGCGTAAACGCGACGAACCTCGTCGTCCGGACAAACCACGTGCCGACGATAACAGTCGTCGCGGTGGCGGCGGTGATGGTGAGCGCAAAAACGCTCCGCATCGTGCTTCGGTCAAAGAGAAAGCGCCTGCGCCACGCGTTGCCCCACGTACCACCGACGAAGAAAGCGACAGCTTCCGTCGTGGTGGTCGCGGCAAGGCCAAGCTGAAAAAACGCAACGCCCACGGTTTCCAGAGCCCAACCGGCCCTGTCGTGCGTGAAGTGAAGATCGGCGAGACCATCACTGTGGGCGATCTCGCCCAGCAGATGTCGGTCAAGGCAGCTGAAATCATCAAGTTCATGTTCAAGCTGGGCACTCCGGCCACCATCAACCAGGTACTGGATCAGGAAACTGCCCAACTGGTTGCCGAAGAGCTGGGCCACAAAGTGACCCTGGTCAGCGACACCGCCCTGGAAGATTCCCTGGCCGAGTCCCTGAAGTTCGAAGGTGAAGCCGTTTCCCGTGCGCCGGTCGTGACCGTAATGGGCCACGTTGACCACGGTAAGACTTCCCTGCTCGACTACATCCGTCGTGCCAAGGTTGCGGCAGGCGAGGCTGGCGGTATTACCCAGCACATCGGCGCCTACCACGTTGAAACCGATCGCGGCATGGTGACGTTCCTCGACACCCCTGGTCACGCCGCGTTTACCGCGATGCGTGCCCGTGGTGCCAAGGCGACCGACATCGTGATCCTGGTCGTTGCGGCAGACGACGGCGTGATGCCACAAACCATCGAAGCCGTTCAGCATGCCAAGGCAGCTGGCGTACCGTTGGTGGTTGCGGTGAACAAAATCGACAAGCCGGGCGCCGATCTCGATCGCATCCGTAGCGAACTGTCGGTTCACGGCGTGACTTCCGAAGAATGGGGTGGCGACACTCCATTCGTACCGGTTTCGGCGAAAGTCGGTACTGGCGTTGACGAGCTGCTCGAAGCTGTTCTGTTGCAAGCCGAAGTCCTGGAACTGACCGCTACGCCATCGGCTCCTGGCCGTGGTGTTGTGGTTGAGTCCCGCCTCGACAAGGGCCGTGGCCCGGTGGCGACCGTTCTGGTTCAAGACGGTACCCTGCGCCAAGGCGACATGGTGCTGGTCGGTTCGAACTATGGCCGTGTACGTGCCATGCTCGACGAGAACGGCAAGTCCATCAAGGAAGCCGGTCCGTCCATCCCTGTCGAGATTCTCGGCCTGGACGGTACCCCGGACGCTGGCGACGAGATGAGCGTGGTTGCCGACGAGAAGAAAGCCCGTGAAGTGGCTCTGTTCCGTCAAGGCAAGTTCCGCGAAGTCAAGTTGGCCCGTGCTCACGCCGGCAAGCTGGAAAACATCTTCGAGAACATGGGCCAGGAAGAGAAGAAGACGCTTAACATCGTCCTCAAATCTGACGTCCGTGGTTCCCTCGAAGCGTTGAACGGCGCCTTGAACGGCCTGGGTAACGACGAAGTGCAAGTGCGTGTCGTCGGTGGCGGTGTCGGTGGTATCACCGAGTCCGACGCCAACCTGGCACTGGCTTCCAACGCTGTACTGTTCGGCTTCAACGTGCGTGCCGATGCTGGCGCTCGCAAGATCGTCGAGCAGGAAGGCCTGGACATGCGTTACTACAACGTCATCTACGACATCATCGAAGACGTCAAGAAAGCCCTCACCGGCATGCTTGGCAGCGACGTCCGGGAGAACATCCTGGGTATCGCCGAGGTGCGTGACGTGTTCCGCTCGCCGAAATTCGGCGCGATCGCCGGCTGCATGGTTATCGAAGGCACCGTTCACCGTAACCGTCCTATCCGTGTACTGCGTGAAGACATCGTTATCTTCGAAGGCGAGCTGGAATCCCTGCGCCGCTTCAAGGATGACGCTTCCGAAGTACGTGCCGGCATGGAATGCGGTATCGGCGTCAAGAGCTACAACGACGTCAAGGTTGGCGACAAGATCGAAGTCTTCGAGAAGGTTCAGGTTGCTCGCAGCCTCTAACTCGCGCACTTCAGGAGCCACGCCGCGTGTGGGCATGCAAATGCCCCGCGCAACGTCCGGACTCTAAACGCAACGCCCGGTCTGGCTTTTGTCAGGCCGGGCGTTTGCCGCTTTCAGACCCCACGGGTTTCACCGTGTGGCAGTAACAGGTAACAAGACATGGCAAAAGAATACAGCCGTACCCAACGTATCGGCGATCAGATGCAGCGCGAGCTGGCCCAACTGATCCGTCGCGAAGTCAAAGATCCTCGTGTTGGCCTGGTCACCATCACCGCCGTTGAAGTGAGCCGTGACGTAGGTCACGCAAAAATCTTCATCACCGTGATGGGTGAGGACAGCAGCGAAGAAATCGCGCAAAGCATCAAGGTGCTCAACTCGGCCGCAGGTTTCCTGCGCATGCAGTTGGCCCGCGAAATGAAGCTGCGCAGCGTGCCTCAGTTGCACTTCCACTACGACGAAAGCGTCGTGCGTGGCGCGCACCTGTCGGCACTGATCGAGCGCGCCGTGGCTGAGGATAATCAGCATCCGTCCACACCTGAAGACGCCAAGGAGTAAGCGGTGGCTCAGGTCAAACGTATCCGTCGCAACGTCAGCGGCATCATTCTGCTCGACAAGCCCATTGGCTTTACCTCCAATGCCGCCTTGCAGAAGGTCCGCTGGCTGCTCAATGCCGAGAAAGCCGGGCACACCGGCAGCCTCGACCCCCTGGCCACCGGTGTGTTGCCGTTGTGCTTTGGCGAGGCCACCAAGTTCTCGCAATACCTGCTCGATTCCGACAAGGGTTACGAAACCCTGATGCAACTGGGCAAGACCACCACCACGGCCGATGCCGAGGGTGATGTTTTGCAGGTTCGCGACGTGACCGTTGGTCGTGCTGATATCGAGGCTGCTTTACCCGCTTTTCGTGGGCAAATCAGTCAGATACCGCCGATGTACTCGGCGCTCAAGCGCGATGGGCAACCACTTTACAAGCTGGCTCGTGCGGGTGAAGTAGTGGAGCGCGAACCGCGTTCTGTTACTATTGCGCGCTTGGAATTGCTCGCCTGTGAAGGCGACACCGCACGCCTGGCCGTGGACTGCAGCAAAGGCACCTATATCCGTACCCTGGTGGAAGATATTGGTGAAAAGCTCGGTTGCGGCGCGTATGTCGCAGAACTGCGACGCACCCAGGCCGGCCCTTTCAGCCTGGCCCAGACGGTGACGCTGGAAGAGTTGGAAGCGGTACACGCCGAAGGCGGCAATGAAGCGGTCGATCGCTTCTTGATGCCATCGGACAGCGGTTTGCTCGATTGGCCATTGCTGCACTTCTCGGAGCACAGCGCGTTCTACTGGCTCAACGGCCAGCCGGTACGTGCCCCGGACGCGCCGAAATTCGGCATGGTGCGGGTACAGGATCATAACGGTCGCTTTATCGGTATCGGTGAAGTGAGCGAAGACGGGCGCATCGCGCCGCGTCGACTGATTCGGTCAGAATGACCGAAACCAGTTTGTGGTAAAAGCGTATCAGCCTTTACGCAAACTGGAACGAGGGTGGCTGTTAACAGGCACGGTCACTACTCATTTTTAGATACAGGGATTTGTCCCTGGCCTGTTGAAACTGCCCTTTGGGTGGTTTCCTGAAAAAAGGATTGCCTCATGGCTCTCGACGTTCAAGAAAAAGCACAAATCGTAGCTGACTATCAGCAAGCTGTTGGTGACACTGGTTCGCCAGAAGTGCAAGTTGCACTGCTGACCCACAACATCAACAAACTGCAAGGTCACTTCAAGGCCAACGGTAAAGATCACCACTCCCGTCGTGGTCTGATCCGCATGGTAAACCAGCGCCGTAAGCTGCTGGACTACCTGAAAGGCAAGGATCTGGGTCGTTATCAGGCTCTGATCGGTCGCCTGGGTCTGCGTCGCTAATAAGCGATTGCGCTAGAGGTTGGTTGTTTGCCGTGTGTCAGTGGGATTCCCGCTGGCCCATGGCAGGCTTCCAGCCTCAAGTTTTATCTGGATACACGTTTTACCCCTGGACAAGGGTTGGGCCGATTCCCGACATTGCCCAAGAATTTCGCAAGAAGACAAGTTCCCCAAGAGCCACAAAGAAGGTAGGACACCGTGAACCCGGTTATCAAAAAATTTCAGTTCGGTCAGTCGACCGTTACCCTCGAGACAGGCCGTATCGCCCGTCAAGCCTCCGGCGCAGTGCTGGTTACCGTTGACGACGACGTTACCGTACTGGTGACCGTTGTAGGCGCCAAGACTGCAGACCCAAGCAAGGGCTTCTTCCCTCTGTCTGTTCACTACCAGGAAAAGACTTACGCTGCCGGTAAGATCCCTGGCGGTTTCTTCAAGCGCGAAGGCCGTCCTTCCGAGAAAGAAACCCTGACTTCCCGACTGATCGACCGTCCGATCCGTCCGCTGTTCCCAGAAGGCTTCATGAACGAAGTGCAGGTTGTCTGCACCGTCGTCTCCACCAGCAAAAAGACCGATCCGGACATCGCTGCGATGATCGGTACCTCGGCTGCCCTGGCTATCTCCGGCATTCCTTTCGATGGCCCGATCGGCGCCGCGCGCGTGGCTTTCCACGAAAGCACCGGCTACCTGCTGAACCCGACTTACGAGCAACTGAAAGCCTCGAGCCTGGACATGGTCGTTGCCGGTACCTCGGAAGCCGTACTGATGGTTGAATCGGAAGCCAAAGAGCTGACCGAAGACCAGATGCTGGGCGCGGTACTGTTCGCTCACGACGAGTTCCAGGTTGTGATCAACGCCGTTAAAGAACTCGCTGCCGAAGCCGCCAAGCCAACCTGGGCCTGGGCTCCGCAAGCCGAAGCCACCGAACTGCTGGGCGCGATCCGTGCCGAGTTCGGCGAAGCGATCTCCCAGGCCTACACCATCACCGTCAAGGCCGACCGTTACGCTCGCCTGGGCGAGCTGAAGGATCAGGTCGTTGCCAAGTTGTCCGGTGAAGAAGGCCAGCCTTCTGCCAGCGACGTCAAAGCAGCATTCGGCGAAATCGAATACCGCACCGTTCGCGAAAACATCGTTAACGGCAAGCCACGTATCGACGGTCGCGACACCCGCACCGTGCGTCCGCTGAACATCGAAGTCGGCGTTCTGCCGAAGACTCACGGTTCCGCGCTGTTCACCCGTGGCGAAACCCAGGCCCTGGTCGTTGCGACCCTGGGTACTGCCCGCGACGCACAGCTGCTGGACACCCTGGAAGGCGAGAAAAAAGACCCGTTCATGCTGCACTACAACTTCCCGCCGTTCTCGGTGGGCGAATGTGGTCGCATGGGTGGCGCCGGTCGCCGCGAAATCGGTCACGGCCGTCTGGCCCGTCGTTCGGTTCAGGCCATGCTGCCAGCCGCCGACGTGTTCCCGTACACCATCCGTGTAGTGTCGGAAATCACCGAGTCCAACGGTTCCAGCTCCATGGCTTCGGTCTGCGGTGCTTCCCTGGCACTGATGGACGCTGGTGTGCCGATGAAGGCGCCGGTTGCCGGTATCGCCATGGGCCTGGTCAAAGAAGGCGAGAAGTTCGCCGTCCTGACCGACATCCTGGGTGACGAAGACCACCTGGGCGACATGGACTTCAAAGTAGCCGGTACCGCTAAAGGTGTTACCGCGCTGCAGATGGACATCAAGATCAAAGGCATCACCGAAGAGATCATGGAAATCGCTCTGGGCCAAGCCCTGGAAGCGCGCCTGAACATCCTCGGTCAGATGAACCAGATCATTGGTCAGTCCCGCACCGAACTGTCGGAAAATGCTCCGACCATGATCGCGATGAAAATCGACACCGACAAAATCCGTGATGTCATCGGTAAAGGCGGCGCGACCATTCGTGCGATCTGTGAAGAGACCAAGGCTTCGATCGATATCGAAGACGACGGCTCGATCAAGATCTTCGGCGAAACCAAGGAAGCTGCAGAAGCGGCGCGTCAGCGCGTTCTGGGCATCACTGCCGAAGCCGAGATCGGCAAGATCTACGTCGGTAAAGTTGAGCGCATCGTCGACTTCGGCGCATTCGTCAACATCCTGCCGGGCAAAGACGGTCTGGTTCACATCTCCATGCTGAGCGACGCTCGTGTTGAGAAAGTGACCGACATTCTGAAAGAAGGCCAGGAAGTGGAAGTGCTGGTACTGGACGTGGACAACCGCGGCCGTATCAAGCTGTCCATCAAAGACGTGGCAGCAGCCAAGGCTTCGGGCGCTTAAATACCCGCAGGCTTCACGCTGAAAAAAGGACTCTTCGGAGTCCTTTTTTTATGCGTGCAGGAAAATGCCGAAAAATCAGACGCTTAATCACAGCCAAAAGCCGCAACTTGCATGCAGGCACGCTCTGCTTCATGCAAATTGCACGAATCCGAAAATTCGCTCAATCTATAACTCATTGTTTTTAAATGGTTTATTTGAAGAGTTCGACTTGGCACAGTGCCTGCAATAGTCCTGTTAATGCTGCAGCATCAAGGTTCACACACTGCAGACTTTTAATAAAACAGGAGTTACTCGTATGAAGAAGTTCGCTCTCGCTACCGCAACTGCTACCGCCCTGACCCTGGCCATGGCCAACGTTGCCTTCGCTCAAACCGCGCAGGCGCCGATGACGCTGGCAGCTGGCGAAATGACCAAAGCCAAAGAGTCCACCTCGGACACTTGGATCACCACCAAAGTCAAAGCTGACCTGCTGACCGAAAAGGGCATTCCAGGTTCGGACATCAAGGTTGAGACCAACAAAGGTGTGGTTTCCCTGTCTTCGACCGTTGCCATCTCTGACTCGCAGAAAGCTACCGCTGTCGCCATCACCAAGCGTATCAAAGGTGTGACCGCTGTATCCGCTGACGGCCTGCTGGCTGGCGGTGCGGTAAAAGCCGACAACATCGACAAATCCAAAGAGGCCACTTCGGACACTTGGATCACTACCAAGGTGAAGGCTGACCTGGTTACCGAGAAAGGCATTCCGGGTACCGACATCAAAGTCGAAACCAACAAGGGTGTAGTTTCCCTGTCTTCTTCCGTCGCAGTGACCGAAGCGCAGAAAACTACCGCGGTGAACATCACCAAGAAAATCAAAGGCGTGAAAGCTGTATCGGCCGATGGCCTGAAAGCAGAGTAACGCCCAACCAATCGCTGAACTAGGCGGCGGCGGCAACGAGTGAGTTAGATATCCACTCAATGCACCTCACGGGTTCATGCGACCGACCATAGGGATGTGGTCATTACAGGCCCCGGCACACATGTGTCGGGGCCTGTTCTATTCCGGCCAGGAATGCTTTCGAAGTGGGCGCCAGCTTGCGCTGGCGCGTGGGGTCATTCGGCGTCCAGATGCATCTGCGTTACCACCCGGCCATCCTTCTCGGCCTGGCCCAGTTTGGCGTCGACGAAGTACACCCGGTCATCTTCCAGCTGCCCTTTGTCGACCAGGTAGTCCTTGATGGTGCTTGCGCGGTCCTGACCGAGCTGGCGCAACAGCACGTCGCTGCTGCTCCAGAACGTGATCACGCCGCCCTTGAGTTTGGCCGTGCGTTCATCGTCGCTCAGGTTTTTCCACTCCGCCGGCGGTTGTTGTTTCAGGCGGGTGCGGTAGATACCTTCGAGCAAGGGGGCTTTTTCCTTTTCCGGTACTTGCAGCAAGGACGCCTGGGCCGGAACCTTGTCGCCACGGCGCTGCAGGATCTTGTAATAGTTATATTGGTATTCGCGCTCCAGACGCTGCTCGGCGAGGAACTTGCCGTCACTGTCGGCCGCTGCCGTGCCTTCGATTTCCAGGCGCAGGGTAGGGCGTTCTTTGAGGGCCTTGGCCAAGGTGTTCAGGGCGCCCTCGGCGTCTTTGTTCAGTTCGCTGGAGCCTGCGGCGAACGAGACATTGCCGAGGTCTTCCGAACCGCCGCCGCTCACCAGCCCACCGATAAACTTGAACGGCGCCGTTGCCGCGCGCACCACCAGGTTGCGCAGGGTCTGCCAGACGATCGGCATCACGCTGAATTGCGGGTTGTTCAAGTCGCCGCTGATGGGCAGTTCAATCGAGATCTTGCCGTCAGAGTCCTTGAGCAGGGCGATCGCCAGGCGAATCGGCAGGTCTACCGCATCGGCACTGTCGACTTTCTCACCCAGTTGCAGTTGCTCGACCACCACTTTGTTCTCGGCCTTCAGCTGGCCTTTGGTGATCACGTAATGCAGGTCGAGGTTGAGGCGGCCCTTGCGAATCCGGAAACCGGCGAACTTACCCGAGTAGGGCGTCAGGGTCGTCAGCTCGACACGTTTGAAGCTGGTGGCGATATCCAGTGCCGCCATCGGATCAAACGGGTTCACGCTGCCTTTGATGGTCACCGGTGCATAGCGATCCACCTTGCCCTTGATGTCGACAGCTGCCGGTTTGGCCTGGCGGCTGTCAATGGTGCCGATCTGCCCGTTGAGCTGTTGGATCGCGGTGGCGAAGTTGGGCGTGAGGCTGAAGTCGGCGAAGTTGGCCGAACCGTCGTTGATCGCGATCTGCCCGATATGAATGCCCAGCGGTTTTTCTTTGCTTGCGGCCGGCTTGGCCGCTGGCTTGGCGCCGCTGTCGGCCGGCTGGGGAATCAACAGGTCGTCGACGTTGGTGGTGCGATCATCGTTGATCATGAAGCGCACATAGGGCTGTTGCAGGTTGACCTTGTCGATCGACAGGCTGTCGCCATGCTGGTAGTTCAGCCCTTCCAGCACCAGGCGCTGCCATTTGAGGAAGTCGCGGGTCTTGAGGGTGTCGAGGGTATGCAACTGATCGACCTGCGCCCGGCCGGTGATCTGTAGGGCCAGCGGCTCGGTGCTTTTGAGGTTCACATCGAGGTTGCTGCCGAGCATGCCGCTACGCAGTTCCAGGCGGATGAACGGGCTGATATAGGACTGCGCGACCCGCAGATCGATGTCCTGGGTATTCACTTTCAGCTTGGCGCTGACCGGGTTGAGGTTGACCTCGCCGGTTGCCTGGATCTTGCCTTGCTTGCCCAGGCCGGTGTCGACCTTGAGGGTGAAGGGGCTGCCGTTGAGGCTGTCGAAGTTCTGCACATCGACGTTCAGCGGGCCGAGTTCCAGCGCGACCGCAGGTTGGGCCTGGCGGTCGGCCAGGTGCACCTGATAGTTGCGCAGTTGCACATCCTTGAGCAGCACTTGCCAAGGCTTGCTCGGCGCTGCGGGCGCGGCTTTGGGCGAGTCGGCAGCTGCTGGCGCGCTGGCGGCTTCCGGCGCCTTGGCTGGCTTGCCCGGCTGGCTGGCGAACAGTTTCTGCCAGTCCAGTTGGCCATCGGCTTCGCGGGCGGCCCAGGTTTCCAGCTTGTTGCTGCGGATCTTGCCGACTACTACCTGCTGCTTGGCCAGGTCGATCGTGGTTTCGCTGACGTCCAGGCGTTCCAGGCGCACCAGCGGCCGGCCATCCGGCGCCTTGATGGCGAACGGCGCGATGCTGGCGGCGGTGTTGGTCAGGTTCAGTTCGGTTTCTTTGGCCAGGCTGAACGTGTAGTCCGTGCTGAAGTTGAGCACGCCGTTTTCGAGGACCAGGGGCAGGGCGTCGCGCACATAGGGCCACCAGGCTTTCATCTTGCCATCGGTGATTTTCAGGGTGCCTTTGGACGTGATCGGCACCAGGCTGACGTTACCCTTCCAGTCGATCTGCCCGCCTTCCGGGCCGGCGGCGACCAGGGTCATGTCGGCATTGTCTTCCGGCAGGGTGCTGAGGTTTTTCAGCTCGAAGTCGAGTTTGTCGTAAAGGAACTCGATCGGCTCGCTGGGGCGCAGGTCTTCAAAGTGCAGATAACCGCCCGCCAGCTTGATCCGCTCGATCCGCAACGGGAACGGCTTGGCGTTGGGGTCTGCCGGTGTCGGTTCGCTGGGTGGCAGTTTGAACAACTGCGCCAGGTTCAACTGGCCGGACTTGTCGAACAGCAACTCGGTCTTGGGTTTGTCGAGTTGCACATCGGCCAGGTGCAGGGCGCGGGTCCACAGGCTGTCGAGCTGCAGGTTGGCGTAGAGCCGCTCGAAACCCACTTGTTCCTTGCCGGGATCGCCGATCTTGAGGCCCCACAGCGTCACTTCCAGGCTGAATGGGTTGAGCTCGATACGCTCGATGCGGGCCGGCACCGTGGCGTAGTTGGCCAACTGTTGGTTGGCTATGCGAAGGGCAATGCCGGGCAAAATCAAAAAGCCCAGCAAGCTGTACAGGGCAACGGCAGTCAACAAGGCGCCAGTGGCGCGAATCAATCCTTTGGGCATGGGGCGGCGCCATCTATGTCGAACAGGAGTGCCTTGGAGTATGGCACGGGTTTTCGGTTCCGAAGAGCCACCCTCTTTCAGAAAATTCCTATAACTGCAGGATCAGAGTCTTCAACGGAGGTTGCTGGTCTTGCGACGGAAAGTCGGCGCCAGGAGGCATGATTTGCCAGTCGCGCACCGGACGCCCGGCTTTCTCGGCGCAACGTAGAACCTGCTCACGCCAATCGTCCATGCTCACTTTTGCCAGGTTGTTGCAGCAGATCAGCACGCCGTCATCGGCGGTTGCCAACAGCGCCGGCTTGAGCAGGCTTTGATAGTCGCGCAACAGGTCGACGGTGCCGAAGGCGCTCTTGGCCCAGGCCGGCGGGTCAAGCAACACCAGGTCATATTGACGCGGTTCCAGGCGCGGATAGCTCGGCAGTTTCTGCCCGCGCCGCTGGGTGATCGGCAGGCCGGCCAGCTGGCGAATCGCCGGGAAATAATCGGATTGCACGAACGTCATGGGTGCCAGTTGCGGGTTGAGCAGGCCGTTTTCGCGGCCGACCGCCAGGTTGCCTTCGGCAAAATCCAGGTTGCACACGTCACGGGCACCGCCGGCCGCGGCGCTCAGGCCCACGCCACAGGTGTAGGCGAACAGGTTCAGTACGCTTTTGCCGGCACTGTGTGTCTTGACCCAGCCGCGGGTGTTGCGCAGGTCGAGGAACAGCAACGGGTCTTGCCCGGCATGGCGCCCGCGCACGCGGTAATTGAGGCCCCATTCGTGGCCGACCAGGTCCTGCAGCGCTTGCGGTGTGGCGCGGTAGACCGTGTCTTCGCGGTCGATCCGCGAGTTGCCACGGGAACGGTCGTTGTACACCAGCAGCAATTCCAGGCCCATGTACTGGCTGATCAGTTGATGCAGGTCCAGCAAGTCTGCGCTTTCCAGCGGTTGGTGGAAGCTCTGCACCAGCAATTGCGGGCCATAGCGGTCGATGGTCAGGCCTCCGGCGCCTTCCTGGCTGCCGTGGAACAGCCGGTAACAGTCGGTGCCTTGGGCATGCAACTCGCTGATCAGGCCTTGACGATGATCGAGGGCGGCGCGCAGCGCCTGGTTCAGGGGAGACATGGAGCGCGCCTTGCTGGGTAAATGTGGGCGCGGAGTTTAGCAGTTATGGAGCGTCGCCTACATCAACCCCATCCGCCGATGCGCGCGCTGCACCGAGCCATTGCGCATCGCCCAACGCAGCACCGGCGCGCTACGCTTGACCCCGGCACGCACCAGCTGGCGTTGCAGCGGGCTCGGGTGTTGCCCCAGCATGTCGGCGGCCCAGGCCGGCAGCAGGTCGATCCCGGCCTGCATCATCAGGGCGCCAAAGGGTTTGGCCAGGGTGCTGGGCGCCGGGGCTTCGAGCAGCAGGCGCAGCACTTCGCGGCTGCGCGCGTCGCACAACAATTGTGGACGGATACGCGCCAGATAATCCGCAATTTCCTCGCGTGAGCGCGGCACATTCCGCGCGCCCAGGCGTTCGGCGACCAGGGCGATTTCGTTGTAGTAACGATCCTGATCGCGCCCCGAGAGCTGCGGGTTGCGATAACGCACGTGCGCGGCGAGGAAGCTGCTGACCTCCGCCACATGCACCCAGGTCAGCAACTGCGGGTCGCTGGCCGCGTAGGCGCGGCCGTCGGGCGCATGGCCGACAACCTGCAGGTGAATGGTGCGTACTTTCTCGATCAGCCAATCGGCGTCTTTGCGTGAACCGAAGGTGGTGCCGGAAATGAACTGCGACGTGCGGCGCAGACGCCCGAGCATGTCCTGGCGAAAGTTCGAATGGTCCCACACGCCAGCCAGCGCCAATGGGTGCAAGGCTTGCAGCATCAAGGCGCTGATGCCGCCGATGAGCATGCTGCTGAAATCGCCATGCACTTGCCAACTGACCGAGTCCGGGCCGAACAGGCCGGGGTCGCCCTTGGGGTTTTCCAGGTCCAACTGGCCCAGCGACAAGCCGGTGAGGCTCATCAACTGGGTTTCGATACGGCTGCGGATAAATTCCATGGCGACGCGCGGGTTCCTATCGGTTCAGGCGTTTGTCGATCAGGCCGGCGACCACGCTGGGGTCGGCCAGGGTGGAGGTATCTCCGAGGCTGTCCAACTCGTTGCAGGCTATTTTGCGCAAAATGCGTCGCATGATCTTACCCGAGCGGGTTTTCGGCAAGGCCGGGGCCCATTGGATCAGTTCCGGTTTGGCAAAGCTGCCGATTTCCTTGCTGACCAGTTCGAGCAGATGTTTCTTCAGTGTCTCGCTGGGCTCCACGCCATTCATCGGGGTGACGAACGCATAGATGCCTTGGCCTTTGACGTCATGGGGATAGCCCACCACCGCAGCCTCGGCGACCCAGTCATGCAACACCAGGGCACTTTCCACCTCGGCGGTGCCGATACGGTGGCCGGAGACGTTGATCACATCGTCGATGCGCCCGGTGATCCAGTAGTCGCCGTCTTCGTCACGCCGCGCGCCATCGCCGGTGAAGTAATAACCGGGGTAGGGTTTGAAATAGGTGTCGATCATGCGCTGCGGGTCGCCATAGACACTGCGGATCTGCCCCGGCCAGCTGGATTTGATCGCCAGCACGCCGCTGCCCGGGCCGTTGATTTCCTTGCCGTGCTCATCGAGCAGCACCGGCAGCACGCCGAACATCGGTTGGGTCGCGCAGCCGGGCTTGATGCGCTGGGCGCTGACCAGCGGGCTGAGCATGATGCCGCCGGTTTCGGTCTGCCACCAGGTATCGACAATCGGGCAGCGTTGTTCGCCGACGGCGTTGAAGTACCAGTCCCAGGCTTCCGGATTGATCGGCTCGCCGACGCTGCCGAGCAGGCGCAGGCTGGCGCGGGAGGTGTTCTCCAACGGAGCGTGGCCCTCGCGCATCAATGCGCGCAGGGCCGTCGGCGCGGTGTAGAAGATATTGACCTGATGCTTGTCGATGACCTGCCAGAAGCGCGAGCTGCTCGGGTAGCTGGGCACGCCTTCGAACATCAGCGAGGTGGCGCCATTGGCCAGCGGGCCGTACACGATGTAGCTGTGGCCGGTGACCCAACCCACATCGGCGGTACACCAGAACACTTCGCCGTCGCGGTAGTCGAGCACGTACTTGAAGGTCATCGCGGCTTGCAGCAGGTAGCCGCCGGTGGTGTGCAGCACGCCCTTGGGTTTGCCGGTGCTGCCGGAGGTGTAGAGGATAAACAGCGGGTCTTCGGCGTCCATCGGCTCGGGTGGGCAGTCATCGCTGGCGGCATCCACGGCCTGTTGATAGTTGAGGTCGCGGCCTTCGCTCCAGTTCACGGCGGCCCCGGTGCGCGCTACCACCAGCACGGTGCTGACGTTCGGGCAACTGGCCAGGGCCTTGTCGACATTTTGTTTCAACGCCACCGGCTTGCCGCCGCGCACGCCTTCATCGGCGGTGATCACCGTGCGGCAGTCGGCGTCGAGAATGCGGTCGCGCAGGGCGTCGGGTGAAAAACCGCCAAACACCACCGAATGCACCGCCCCAATCCGCGTACAGGCGAGCATGGCGTAGGCCGCTTGCGGAATCATCGGCATGTAGATGCACACCCGGTCGCCTTTTTTCACGCCACGGCTTTTCAGCACATTGGCCAGGCGGCTGACGTTTTGATGCAGTTGGCGGTAGGTGATGGTGGAAGACGCTGTCGGATCATCGCCCTCCCAGATGAAGGCCGGTTGCTCGGCGCGTTGCGCCAGGTGGCGGTCGATGCAGTTGTAGCTGACGTTCAATTGGCCGCCGGCAAACCATTGGGTGGCGCCGGTCTGGATGTCCGAGGTATTGACGGTGTGCCAGGGCGTGGTCCAGTCGAGAAAGCGCCTGGCCTGTTCGGCCCAGAACGTGTCCGGCTGTTCGATGGATTGGCGATAGAGGCGCTGATAGTCCTCTTGACTCAGTTGCGCAGCCCGGCGGACGGCATCGGCGATGGGAAACATGCTGATATCGAACATGAGCGATCCTTATTCTTGTTTTTGCGACAAGTCATAAAGATGCACCCAGTCGGGGGCGGGTTCAAGGCCGACGTCCGAATGGACGCCGGCCCTGTGTGACCGACATCAGCCGCGGTGACGACCGCGGAAGTAGTTGATCAGGCCCTGGGTCGACGCATCGTCGGCCAGGCTTTCTTCGGCGCCGGTCAGGCGGTTGTAGACGCCCTTGCCCAGTTCCTTGCCCAGCTCCACGCCCCATTGGTCGAAGGCGTTGATGCCCCAGATCACGCTTTGCACGAACACTTTGTGTTCATACATCGCGACCAGTGCGCCCAAGCGCCGCGGGCTGATGCGCTCGACCACCAGGGTGTTGCTCGGACGGTTGCCCGGGATCACCTTGTGCGGGGCCAGCTTCTGCACGTCGGCTTCCGGCAGGCCCTTGTCGCGCAGCTCGGCTTCGGCTTCGCTGCGGGTCTTGCCGAGCATCAGCGCCTGGCTCTGGGACAGGCAGTTGGCGTACAGCCACTGATGGTGGTCGGAGACCGGGTTGAAGCTGACGATCGGCACGATAAAGTCGGCCGGGATCAGTTGGGTGCCCTGGTGCAGCAACTGGTGGTACGCGTGCTGACCGTTGCAGCCCACGCCGCCCCAGATCACCGGGCCGGTATCGGTGGACACCGGCGTACCGTCCTGGCGCACGCTCTTGCCGTTGGATTCCATGTCCAGCTGTTGCAAGTGTTTGGTGATGTTACGCAGGTAGTGGTCGTAGGGCAGGATCGCATGGCTCTGCGCGCCCCAGAAGTTGCCATACCACACACCCAGCAGGCCGAGCAGCACCGGCATGTTCTGTTCGAACGGCGCGTTCTGGAAATGCTGGTCCATGGTGTAGGCACCGGACAGCAGCTCCTTGAAGTTCGACATGCCGATGGCCAGGGCGATGGGCAGGCCGATGGCCGACCACAGCGAGTAACGGCCGCCGACCCAGTCCCACATCGGGAAGATGTTTTCTTCGCGGATACCGAAGGCCACGGCGGCCGCGTTGTTGCTCGATACGGCGATGAAGTGGCGATACAGCTCGGCTTCCGAGCCGCCCTGGGCCAGGTACCAGGCGCGGGCGGCCTGGGCGTTTTTCAGGGTTTCGAGGGTGTTGAAGGATTTCGACGAGACGATGAACAGCGTGGTCTCGGCGCGCAGCTTCATGGTCAGCTCGTGGAACTCGCTGCCGTCGATGTTCGCCAGGTAGTGGCAGCGCACGCCTTTGTGGGCGTAGGACAGCAACGCTTCGGAGACCAGCTCCGGGCCGAGGAACGAGCCACCGATGCCGATGTTCACCACGTCGGTGATCGGCTTCTCGGTGTAGCCGCGCCACAGGCCGTCGTGGATGCGGCCCACGAGGTCGGTGATCTGGTTCAACACCTTGTGTACGTCCGGCATGATGTTCACGCCGTTGACCGACAACTTGTCGCCCACTGGGCGGCGCAGGGCGGTGTGCAGGGCAGGGCGACCCTCGGACGAGTTCACCGGCTCGCCGGCATACAGCGCGTCGATCGCGGCTTTAAGGTCGACTTCCTTGGCCAGGTCCACGAGCAGGTTGCGGGTTTCGCTGGTGATCAGGTTTTTCGAGTAATCGAGGAAAAGCCCGCAGCTGCTCAAGGTGAATTGGGAAAAACGCTGAGGATCGGCATTGAACGCGTCGCGCATGCTGAAATCCTGCATGGCTTGGCGATGTTGATTGAGCGCTCGCCAGGCGGGCAGAGCGGTAACGTCATGAGGGGTGCGGTAGTACGCCATCGCTGCGGGTTTCCTTTTATTACGGGGACTGCCTTTAGGACACTTCAAAGCCCGAAACATCCAGTCTTTCATCAAGCAATGGGTTCCGGACAGCGCTAACCATAGCGCAGGGCGAATACATTAAACCTAGCGTGTCGATATGTCTTGGCTTTGTCTGCGCTGTGGCCGGTACTTTTTTATACCGGCGCATCAGGCTGGGCAACGGGCAGGGGGTCAGTCGAGGGTCAGATGCAGGTTGTCGATCAGACGCGTCGCGCCCAGGTAGGCCGCGACCAGGATCACTACATCGCGATCCTCGGCCATAGCCGGGCGCAGGTGGACGCCTTGGCGCACTTCGAGGTAATCCACGCGCATGCCGGCGGCTTCGATCTGCTGGACCTGTTCGGCACGCAGTTTGGCGAAGTCGCGGTCGCCGCCTTTGATGGCGGCGGCAATCTGACTCAGGCTGCGGTACAACGTCGGCGCGACGGCCCGCTGCTCGGCGGTGAGGTAACCGTTGCGCGATGACAGCGCGAGGCCATCCTCGGCGCGCACGGTCGGTTCACCGATGATCTGGATCGGCATGTTCAGGTCATGGACCATGGCGCGAATCACGGCCAGTTGCTGGTAGTCCTTCTGGCCAAACACGGCCATATCCGGCTGGACCATGTTGAACAGCTTGTTGACCACCGTGGCCACACCTTCAAAGTGCCCGGGACGGCTGGCGCCGCACAGGCCTTCGGACAATTGCGGCACGCTGACGCGGGTCTGGCCGGTCATGCCGCTGGGGTACATTTCCTCGACGCTTGGCGCGAACAACAGGTTGCAGCCGGCTTGCAGGAGTTTTTCCTGGTCGGCGGCGAGGGTACGCGGGTACTTGTCCAGGTCTTCGCCGGCGCCAAATTGCAGCGGGTTGACGAAGATGCTCGCGACCACGAAATCCGCCTGTTGGGCCGCTTTGGCCACGAGGGCCGCGTGGCCGCTGTGCAGGTTGCCCATGGTGGGCACAAAGCCGATACGTTTGCCGGCGCTGCGGGCATGGGTAACGGCGGCCCGCAGTTCACGTAGGGTTTTTACGGTGTTCATGCAGAGAATCCGTGTTCGGCGCCTGGGAAGGTCACGCCTTTGACTTCGGCGACGTATGCGCTCAACGCGGCGTGGATGCTGTCCTGGCCGGTCATGAAGTTTTTCACGAACTTCGGTACCCGGCCGGTCATCGACAGGCCGAGCATGTCGTGCAGCACCAGGACCTGGCCGTCGGTGGCCGACCCGGCACCAATGCCGATCACCGGCACTTTGACCGCATGGGTGATCTCCGCGGCCAGTTCGCTGGGCACGCATTCGAGCACGATCATCGCGGCGCCCGCTTGTTCCAGGGCGATGGCATCGGCACGCATCTGGCGCGCCTGGGCTTCGTTGCGGCCCTGGACTTTATAGCCGCCGAGGATGTTCACGGACTGCGGTGTCAGGCCCATGTGCGCGCACACCGGCACGCCGCGTTCAGCCAGCATGCGGATCGAGTCGGCGAGCCAGGCGGCCCCTTCGAGCTTGACCATGTGCGCGCCGGCTTGCATCAATTTGCCGGCGTTGTGGAAGGTCTGTTCGACGGTGGCGTAACCCATGAACGGCAGGTCGGCGATGATAAAGGCGCCGTCGTTACCGCGCTTGACGCTGGCGGTGTGGTACGCAAGTTCATCCGTGGTGACGGGCAGGGTGCTGTCATGCCCTTGAAGCACCATGCCGAGGGAGTCGCCCACCAGTAACACCTCGACACCGGCTTGGCAGCAGGCGTGGGCGAAGGTGGCGTCATAGCAGGTCAGCATCGTGATTTTTTCACCTTTGAGCTTGAGGCTCTGCAAGGTGGTCAGGGTAACGTCTGGCATGAAAAGGGTCCTCGTTCAGGCGCATGGAAACAGCGAGTAACGCGCGTGAGTCTTCGTTTATACAGGCGCACTTTCTTGAGAGCAGTGCTTATAAGGCCTGGATTGCGCCCTTTAGCGCCGGTTGGCGGCAGCGGGACGCCTATAGTCGTGAGGAGGACACGGGAAGTCAATTGCATGTGTTACCGCATTGTTACGACGGTGGTGTTACCGCTGTTACTGATGCGATTCAGCAGTGACTGATCAACGCTGGGTGCTGAGCGCAGGCATGCGTTCCAGGCCGACAAACGGGCAGGCTGCGAGCAGGTCGCTGAGGCGCCGGCCATCGGGCAATTGCAGGGTGGCTGGGGCCAGTTCGGCCAGCGGGTACAGCACGAAGGCGCGCAGGTGCATCTGATAGTGCGGCACTTGCAGGCGTGGTTCGTCGATCAGGCGGTCGCCGAACAGCAGGATATCCAGGTCGAGCGTGCGTGGGCCCCAACGCTCAAGGCGCTCGCGGCCTTGGTCGTTCTCGATGGCTTGCAGCGCATCAAGCAGTTCCAGTGGCGCCAGGCAGCTGTCCAGGGCCGCGACCGCATTGGTGTAGCGCGGTTGGCCGGGGAGCAGGGAGTCGCTTTGATAGAAGGCCGACACCCCTGCGACGGTAGTGCCCGGCAATTGCGCCAACGCCTCGATAGCATTGCGCAATTGTTGCTCCGGGGCCGCCAGGTTGCTGCCCATGCCGATGTAGATGCGTTCCACGTTTATTCGCCTGCGGCGCCCGAGGCATCGGCGGCGCTGCGCTTGCGTTTGCTCCCGCTGCGACGGCGCTTCTTGGGCCCTTCGCCGACGCCATCGCCTTTGCTGCCGAGTTCACGAATCATCTCGCGGCGCTCGCTGTCATTGGCGTCCTGGTAGTCGGTCCACCATTCGCCCAGGTCGTCGGTCTGCTCGCCGGCGCTTTCACGCAGCAGCAGGAAGTCGTAGCCGGCACGGAAGCGCGGGTTCTCCAGCAACAGGTCGGCGCGCTTGCCGCTGCGACGCGGCAGGCGTTCCTGCATGTCCCAGATCTCGCGGATCGGCAGGGTGAAGCGTTTCGGGATGGCGATGCGCTGGCACTGTTCGGCGATCAACTCGTGGGCGGCTTCCTGCATGGCCGGGATCGGCGGCATGCCACGGTCTTGCAGGCGCAGTACGCGTTTGGGCAAGGCCGGCCACAACAGGGCGGCAAACAGGAACGCCGGGGTGACCGGTTTGTTCTGTTTGATGCGCAGGTCGGTGTTGATCAACGCTTCGCTGATCAGGGTGTGGGTATACGTCGGGTTGTATTCCAGTGCTTCGGCGCTCGCCGGGAACAAGGGATCGAACAACTGCAGGTCGACGAGCATTTCGAAGGTATCGGCGGCGTAGCCCGAGAGGAACAGCTTGAGCACTTCTTCGAACAGGCGCGCCGAGGGGATTTCCCGCAGCATCGGCGCCAGTTCGCGAATCGGTGCAGCCGTGTGGCGCTCGATACCGAAGTTCAGCTTCGCGGCGAAACGCACCGCCCGCAGCATGCGTACCGGGTCTTCCTGGTAGCGCTGCGTCGGGTCGCCGATCAGGCGGATCAGGTTGTTGCGAATATCGTGTACGCCGTTGGCGTAATCGAGGATGCGCTCGCTGACCGGGTCGTAATACAAGGCGTTGATGGTGAAGTCGCGGCGCTGCGCGTCTTCTTCCAGGGTGCCGTAGACGTTGTCGCGCAGGATGCGTCCGCTTTCGTTGCGGGAAGACTGATTGGTGTCTTCTTCCTCATCGTTTTGCGGATGACCGGCACGGAAGGTCGCGACCTCGATGATTTCGCGGCCAAAGTGAATATGCACCAGCTTGAAGCGGCGGCCGATGATGCGCGCATTGCGAAACTCGGCGCGCACTTGCTCGGGCGTGGCGCTGGTGGCGACGTCGAAGTCCTTGGGTGTGATATTGAGCAACATGTCGCGTACACAGCCGCCCACCAGATAAGCCTGGTAACCGGCGTTCTGCAAACGTTCGACGATGTTCACTGCATAACGGCTGAACTGAGCGCGTTGCAGCGAATGTTGGCTGCTGTTGAGCACTTCAGGCGTGCTGCGTTTGTGTTGCGTTCGACGCAAGGGAGAACGGAATGACTGGAACAACTTCTTCAGCATGGGATGCACTGTTTGAAGGAATGTTCGGCCATAACGAAGAATGACCGCATGATGGGCCGGGATTCTAGCATTTAGTCGGGGGATGGTGTAGGAACAAGCTACAGGCCTTGCGCCATAAGCCTAAAAACGTCAAATACCGGAAACTACAAGGGGAGCCGAAGCTCCCCCAGAAGTAGTTGCGTGCTCTATTTTTATTATTGGTTTCGGGCTTTTTGTTTTTGTTGATCGCCCTCGCCATGAAGTGTGACCTTCATGACACTCCCAATCGGGAGTCAAGAGCAAACGGATTGCTTTGGTCGCTGTGTTGCTGATCTACGATCCAACCAGTTCAGGCTCTGCCTTAGGGCAGTTTTTGTTGTTCTCGGCCTGGTTGCGGGGCAAGCCCCAAATGCAACGCCTCTCCAAAAGAATCAGTTAGCTGCGCCTCCGCCGTGTTGTTTTTATTGTGCGTGAGTCGATTCGTCTTATTTTTATTGTCTTGTACAAAGCTTGTTATTGTTTTTGTACTAAGCATATAGCAGGGTGCGTGCCAACTTTTGCGCCGACCAGCAAAACCAGGGGGTTGAGGGGGTTTTGGCTGTTTGGCGGCGAAAAAAAAGCCGGGGCTTCGTTACCGTAAGCCCCGGCTTTTGTTACGCGAAATATCCGCGGTAACAGTTTTTTCACATTGGCGGGTGTTACCTGTGGGCGCGCGCCCTCAGCTTTCGCTGGCCACTCCGGTCTTGCGCCGTGGAATGCCCAGGCGTTGGCGCCGTTCCCACAGGCACTTGCGGCTTACGCCCAGCTTGCGCGCCAGTTCGGTCTCGGTCATGTGGTCCTGGTGCTCGAGGACGAAATGCTGGAAGTAGTCTTCCAGTGACAAATCTTCCGTCGGTTCATGGCTGGTATTGCCGGCGGCGCCCTGTTGCGGGGCCAGGCCGATGAAGTCGTCGTCTTCCAGGTCACTGAGCTCTATATCGATACCCAGCAGTTCGGCGGAAATTTCCGGACTCTCCGACAGAATCACCGCACGCTCGACCGCGTTCTCCAACTCCCGCACGTTACCCGGCCACGAGTAGTGCCGAATCGCCTGCTCGGCGTCTGCGGCGAACCGCAGGTCGGTACGGTTGATGCGCGCGCTCTGGCGCAACAGGAACGCATTGGCGATCTCGTTGACGTCGGCACCCCGTTCCCGCAGGGCCGGCAGCTTGAGTGCGATCACATGCAGGCGGTAATACAAGTCTTCACGGAACTGGCCGATCTTGGCCAGGCTCTTGAGGTCGCGGTGAGTGGCCGCGATCAGGCGCACATCGACCTTCTGCGATTGCACCGAGCCCACCCGGCGGATTTCGCCTTCTTGCAGTACACGCAGCAGGCGCGCCTGGGCTTCCAGGGGCAGTTCGCCGATTTCGTCGAGGAACAGCGTGCCGCCGTCCGCCGCTTCCACCAGGCCCGCACGCCCGGCGCTGGCGCCGGTAAACGCGCCTTTCTCGTGGCCGAACAGTTCGGACTCGATCAGGGATTCGGGGATTGCCGCGCAGTTCACCGAGATCATCGGTGCCTTGGCGCGCTTGGACAGGTTGTGCAGGGCGCGGGCCACCAGTTCCTTACCGGTCCCCGATTCGCCCTGGATCAGCACATTCGAGTCCGTCGGCGCCACTTTGCGGATCTTGCTGTACAGGTCCTGCATCGGTGGGCAGGAGCCGATGATGCCGATCTCGCCATTGCTGTTGTCGACGCCCGGCTTGTCGGCGCCGTTGGCCGCCTTGCCAGCGGGACGCTGTTCGGCCGTAGCGCTGCTGGCCGACTGGCGGTCACGCAGGATGCGGGCCACGGCCTGGAGCATCTCATCGTGGTCGAACGGCTTGGCGATGTAGTCCACCGCGCCCATCTTCATGGAGTCCACCGCCGAGCGCAGGCTGGCGTAGCTGGTCATGATCAGCACCGGGGTGCCCTGGCCGAGCTTGATCAACTCGGTGCCCGGCGCGCCGGGCAGGCGCAGGTCGCTGACAATCAGGTCGAACGTGGGAATACTGAACCGCTCTTGGGCTTCCTGCACCGAGCCGGCTTCGCTGACCTGGTACTGATTACGTTCAAGCAGGCGACGCAAGGCAGAGCGGATAATGGTTTCGTCTTCGACGATCAAAATGTGCGGCATTGATTCAATTCTCTCGACGGTCTCAGTTCACAGCGGACGTCGCTTCGACATGACGCGGCAAGGTCACCCGAATACGGGTGCCGCGTTGGCTTTCTGTGTCAGCCGGGCTGTCGATGGTGATTTGTCCATAATGCTCTTCAACGATGGAATAGACCAGTGCAAGGCCCAGACCGGTGCCTTCACCGGGGTCCTTGGTGGTGAAGAAGGGTTCGAACAAGCGGTCCTTGATGTTCTGTGGAATGCCGCTGCCTTCGTCCTCCACGATCAGGTCGACCGTGTGCTCGAAAGCCTCGCTCTTGACGCGTACCGCACTGCCGGCCGGGGACGCGTCGCGGGCGTTCGACAGCAGGTTGATCAACACCTGCGCCAAGCGCTGGGAGTCACCGTCGACCCAGTGGTCCGGATCGCATAGGTTGAAGAACTGTACTTCGAAATTGCGCCGATTCAAGGCCAGCAGCCCAATGGCATCCTGTGCCACTTCGGCCAGGCACACCGCTTCGTCGTGGTTCTGATGGGCGCCGGCGTGGGCGAAGCTCATCAGCGACTGCACGATGCGCGACACGCGCTTGGTCTGTTCGAGGATCTGCCCGCTGATCTCGGTGATTTCGCCGTCTTCCTCGCGCTCTTCGCGCAGGTTCTGCGCCAGGCAGGCGATACCGGTGATCGGGTTGCCGATTTCATGGGCCACGCCGGCCGCCAGGCGACCGATACTGGCCAGGCGCTCGGAATGCACCAGCTTGTCTTCGAGCATCTGGGTTTCGGTCAGGTCTTCGACGAGCAACACCAGGCCGCTGTTACCGGGGGCCAGGGGCTCGTCGATCGCCGCCTTGTGCAGGTTGAGCCAGCGGGTCTGGCCGTCGAGGGCCAGGTGCTGCTTGTGCAAGTGTTCGTCGGGCAGGTTGATAAAGCCTTGCAGCAGTTCCTTCCACGGGTCGCCCAGGGTATTGAGGCGCGAGCCCACGACCCGTTGCGCGGCAATGCCGGTGAGTTCTTCCATGGCCTTGTTCCACATCAGAATCTCCTGGTCCTTGGCCAGGGAGCAGACCCCCATCGGCAGTTCCTGCAAGGTCTGGCGGTGGTAGCGGCGCAGGGCATCGAGTTCGGCGGCCAGGCCAGTGAGGCGTGAGTGATAATCCTCGAGCCGGCTTTCGATGAAGTGGATGTCTTCAGTGACGTAGTTTTCGCCGCTCGCCTTGTAGGGCAGGAACGTTTCCACCATGTCCTGCGACACGCTGGGGCCCATCAGCCCGGACAGGTTGGCTTCGATTCGGTCGCGCAGGCGGCGCAGGGCGTAGGGGCGGCGCTCGTCGAACGGCAGATAGAGGTCGCGCAGCGCTTGTTCGACTTCCTTTTGCGCGGCCTTGGCGCCCAGGGGCTTGGCCAGTTGCGTGGCGAACTCTTGGGGCGAGGCGGCATGCAGTTCACGGCGTTGCGGGCGGCGCACGTTGTCCACCGCGCAGGCTTCGGCGGCGCTGGTTTCTTCCGGGCTGGCGTTGGTGAACAGCGAGATCAGGGTGAACATCAGCACGTTGGCGGCCAGCGAGGCGATCGCCGCCATGTGCCAGCTGGTGTCGTCGAGCACGTAGATCATGTTCAGTAGCGGGATGTAGAAACCCTGCAGGTTGCCGACCAACGGCAGCAACATGGTCACCAGCCACACCAGAATCCCGGCGAGCAACCCGGCGATAAAGCCGCGTCGATTGGCCGTCGGCCAGTACAGCACCGACAACACCCCCGGCAGGAACTGCAAGGTGGCGACAAACGCGACGATCCCCAGGTTGGCCAGGTCTTGCCCGGCGCCCAGCAGCAGGTAGAAACCGTAGCCGGCCATGATGATCGCGACGATCAGCGCGCGGCGGGTCCATTTCAGCCAGCGGTAGATATTGCCTTCGGCCGGCGGCTGGTACAGCGGCAGCACCAGGTGATTGAGCGCCATGCCCGAGAGCGCCAGCGTGGTGACGATGATCAGGCCACTGGCCGCCGACAACCCGCCGACATAGGCCAGCAGCGCCAGGGCCGGGCTGTTGGCGGCGATGCCGACGCCGAGGGTGAAATATTCGGGGTTGGTGGTGGCGCCCAACTTCAGGCCGGCCCACAGGATCAGCGGCACCGCCAGACTCATCAACAGCAGGAACAGCGGCAAGCCCCAACTGGCGCTGACCAGCGAGCGCGGGTTGAGGTTCTCGGTGAACGTCATGTGGTACATGTGCGGCATCACGATGGCCGAGGCGAAGAACACCAGCAGCAACGTGCGCCACGGGCCTTCCTGCAGCGGGGTGTGCAGCGCGGCGAGGGCGGTCTGGTTTTGCAGCAGCCACAACTCCAGCTGTTGCGGGCCGTCGAATACGCCGTAGAGCGCATACAGGCCGACGCCACCGATGGCGATCAGCTTGATCACCGACTCGAAAGCAATCGCGAAGACCAGGCCTTCGTGTTTCTCACGGGTGGCGATGTGGCGTGAGCCGAAGAAAATCGTGAACAGGCTGATCAGCGCGCAGAAGGCCAGGGCCACGCGATACTGCACCGGCTCACGGGTCAGGATGCTGATGGAGTCGGCCACTGCCTGGATCTGCAGGGCCAGCAAGGGCAGCACGCCGATCAGCATGAAAATCGTGGTCAGCGCGCCGGCCCAGGTGCTGCGAAAGCGGAAGGCGAACAAGTCGGCCAGGGACGACAACTGATAGGTGCGGGTGATCTTCAGGATCGGGTACAGCAGCACCGGCGCCAGCAAGAAGGCCCCGGACACCCCGAGGTAACTGGACAGAAAGCCATACCCATACTGATAGGCCAGGCCCACCGTGCCATAGAACGCCCAGGCGCTGGCGTAGACGCCCAAGGACAAGGTGTAGGTCAACGGATGGCGAATGATCGCCCGCGGAATCATTCCGCGCTCACTGATCCAGGCGACACCGAACAGCGCGGCCAGGTAGGCGGCGCTGATCAGCAGCATCTGGGTGAGGCTAAAGCTCATCGGCATCTTTTTGGCTCTGCAGGATGAAAGTCACGACGATCAGGATCAGCCACAGCAGATAGGGGCGATACCAGGCGCCCGTGGCGTCGATCCACCAATCCATGATGGCGGGGGAAAACAGGTAGATCCCGACGACCAGCAGCAGGACCAAGCGATAGATGTACATGTTGGCCTCTGATTGAATAACTGCGGCGATGGTAACGGATGCCTGGCCGGCTGCAAGCGCCTTCAGCGCAACTGCGCTTCGGCCAGCGTGAGTGTGCGCGGGATCAGCTGCGCATCCCAGTGGGCAATGCCCCAATCCAGCAGTTCCCGTGGGCTGGCGTGCAGCAGTTCGTCGCCGGGTTGCTGGCCGAGGGCGCGCAGGGCTCTCAACAGCAAAGGCGTGGCCTGGTCCGTGGTCAAGGGCGGGGAACGATAGGATTTGCCCAACTTGTTACCGTCCGGCTGGACGATCAGCGGCACGTGCAGGTAACGAGGTTGGCGCAGCCCCAATAATTCTTGCAGGTACAGCTGGCGCGGCGTGGAGTCGAGCAGGTCGGCGCCGCGCACGATGTCGGTAACACCTTGCCAGGCGTCATCGAGCACCACGGCCAGTTGGTAGGCGTAGAGGCCGTCACGGCGACGGATGATGAAGTCACCCACTTCGCGGCCCAGGTGTTGTCGGAATTCGCCTTGTACGCGGTCGGTAAAGTGGTACTCCAGCTCCGGGACGCGCAGGCGGATGGCCGCATCGTGCTGCTCATGACCGGCATTACGGCACAAGCCAGGGTAGATCCCGTGGTAGGGCTCCAGCTGTTTGCGCGAGCAGGTACAGGCGTAGGCCAGGCCGTGGTTGAACAGGTCGTTCAGCACCTTGGCGTAGGCATCGTGCCGGTCGCTTTGTCGGACCAGTTCACCGTCCCATTCGAAGCCATAGCTTTCCAGGGCATGCAGGATTGCCGCCTGGGCGCCGGGTTCTTCGCGGGGAGGGTCGAGGTCTTCCATACGCATCAGCCAGCGGCCATGGTTGGCGCGGGCGTCAAGGTAAGAGGCGAGGGCGGCGACCAGCGAGCCGAAGTGCAGGTGGCCGCTGGGCGTGGGGGCGAAACGCCCGATATAGGGAGAGGCTGTCATGGGCCGGATACTACTGGAAAATCGCTAAACGCCAGAAACAAAAATGGGGCGTTTGTACGCCCCATTCGTTCAGCTCGGCAGGGGTTACTTGCCGACCTGTTTTTCCTTGATTTCTGCCAGGTTCTTGCAGTCCACGCACATGTCGGCGGTAGGACGTGCTTCCAGGCGGCGAATACCGATTTCGATGCCGCAGCATTCGCACCAGCCGTATTCTTCGTCCTTGATCAACTGCAGTGTCTTGTCGATCTTCTTGATCAGCTTGCGTTCGCGATCACGGGCACGCAGTTCAAGGGCGAACTCTTCTTCCTGGCTCGCACGGTCGGCCGGATCAGGGAAGTTGGCTGCTTCGTCCTTCATATGGTCAACGGTGCGGTCGACCTCCTGCATCAAGTCTTGTTTCCACTTGTTAAGGATCTTGGTGAAGTGCTCGCGCATGGGCTCGCCCATGTACTCCTCACCTTCCTTCGTGACGTAAGGTTCGAAGCCGCTGAGGCCTGGGGATTGCTGTTGCTTTGCTTGGGTGGACATGAATAGACCGCCTCTCACTCTTCTAATCCATTGCGCAGGATTGCAACGTCACCGACACCTGCCGGCCCTGCGGCTGCAAGCGGGCGAACTTACCAGATAGATTCAGGGTGCGCCACTCCCGGTTGTCGAGGCCCATCACGCAGGGGTTGCAAACAGCAGCAACCCGCTGTGGCTGGGTATGAATCGTCTCGAAGGTTGATTTTAGTCGTTTTGCAAGCGCTTGCCGGGTTCATCGTGGACGGCCTGGCAGGCAATAGAGCATGTTTTACCGCGAGGGTTCGGTAGAATCGCTGTTTTTGTCCTCACCGTTAAGGAAGGCTAATGGCTCAGCCCTACAGTGCGCGCAGTCGCGCCATCGAACCTTTTCATGTCATGGCGTTGCTGGCGCGAGCCAATGAGCTGCAAGCGGCAGGCCATGATGTCATCCATCTGGAAATCGGCGAACCGGATTTCACCACCGCCGAGCCGATCATCCAGGCCGGCCAGGCCGCGCTGGCCAATGGCAAGACCCGCTATACCGCAGCCCGCGGCCTGCCGGAACTGCGCCATGCCATCAGCGGTTTCTACCAGCAACGCTACGGCCTGAGCGTGGACCCCGAGCGCATCCTGATCACCCCGGGCGGCTCCGGCGCGTTGCTGTTGGCCAGCAGCCTGCTGGTGGACCCTGGTAAACACTGGCTGTTGGCCGACCCGGGTTACCCGTGTAACCGCCACTTCCTGCGCCTGGTGGAAGGCGCGGCGCAGTTGGTGCCCGTGGGTCCGGACGTGCGTTATCAATTGACCGCCGACCTGGTGGCCAAGCACTGGAACCAGGACAGCGTGGGCGCGCTGGTCGCATCGCCGGCCAACCCCACCGGCACCATCCTGACGCGGGACGAACTGGCCGGGTTGTCGAGTGCCATCAAGGCGCGTAACGGCCATTTGGTGGTGGACGAGATCTACCACTGCCTCACTTACGGCACCGAGGCGGCCAGCGTGCTGGAAGTCGACGATGATGCGTTTGTCCTGAATAGTTTTTCGAAGTATTTCGGCATGACCGGCTGGCGCCTGGGTTGGCTGGTGGCACCGCCCGATGCGGTCGGTGAGTTGGAGAAGCTCGCGCAAAACCTCTACATCAGCGCTCCGAGCATGGCGCAGTACGCGGCGTTGGCCTGCTTCACCCCGCAAACCCTGAGCATCCTGGAAGCGCGTCGTGCCGAGTTCGGGCGCCGTCGCGACTTCCTGCTGCCGGCCCTGCGCGAGTTGGGCTTCGGTATTGCCGTCGAACCGGAAGGGGCGTTCTATTTGTACGCCGATATCAGCGCGTTCGGCGGTGATGCCTTCGCGTTTTGCCGTCATTTCCTTGAGACCGAACATGTGGCGTTCACCCCCGGGCTGGATTTCGGTCGTTATCAAGCCGGCCACCATGTGCGCTTTGCCTACACGCAAAACCTTGATCGGCTGCAAGAGGCGGTAGAGCGCATCGCCCGTGGGCTGCGGAGCTGGCAGGGCTGATGCGCTTCCATCCTCCCCTCGAAGAGGCGCGGCTGATTCGCCGCTACAAGCGTTTTCTCACCGATATCGAAACCGTTACCGGCGAGTTGTTGACCATTCACTGCCCCAATACCGGCTCGATGCTCAATTGCATGGTCGAGGGCGGGCAGGTCTGGTTCAGTCGCTCCACTGACCCCAAGCGCAAGTTGCCCGGCACCTGGGAAATTGCCGAGACCCCTCAAGGCCGCCTCGCGTGCGTCAATACGGCGCGTGCCAATCAACTGGTTGAGGAGGCGTTGCATGCCGGGGTCATCACCGAACTCAACGGCTTTAGCGCGTTGAAGCGTGAAGTGCCTTACGGTCAGGAGAACAGCCGCATTGATTTTCGCCTGGATTACCCCGAGGGGGCGGCCTATGTCGAAGTCAAAAGTGTGACGCTGGGGTTCGATGGCACCTCGATTGCGGCGTTTCCGGACGCCGTGACCCAGCGCGGTGCCAAGCATCTACGCGAGCTGGCGCACCTGGCCCGGGATGGTGTGCGGGCGGTGCAGCTGTATTGCGTCAACCTGTCCGGGATCGAGGCCGTGCGCCCGGCCGTGGAAATCGACGCGGCCTACGCTGCCGCCCTGCGCGAGGCCAAGGCCGCGGGCGTGGAAGTGCTGGCGTATGGTGTGCGTGTCACGGCCGAGGAAATTTACGTCGAACGCCGCTTGGACGTGCTGCTCGGCGACTAGAGTTCTACCCACAGGCCCTGTTCGTCTTCGCGGCCGGGCAGGGCAGTGAGGCTTTGACCCGCGCAGGGGCCGGCGATGCATTCGCCGCTCTCGATCAGGAACAACGCGCCGTGGGTGGCGCATTGGATCAGGCTGGCGCTGGCGTCGAGGAAGTGATCGGGCTGCCATTCCAGGGGGACGCCGCGATGGGGGCAGCGATTGCGATAGAAGTAGGCGATGCCATCCCGGCGCACGGCCAACAGTTTGTGCCCGTCGATATCAAAACCACGGCTGCTGTTGGGGGCGAGGGTGTCGGAGGGGCAGAGAAACTTCATTCCAATCCTTAAGTGCCTTGACGTTCAAATGCAAACAATTATCAAATGCAGGCTTCGCCCGTTAGCTGACTGGGCGCTCAGTACGATGCCCGGCAAGAGGTATCTGTCACATCCATGAGTGTTTCAGCAGCCCCGCCCCTGGAAGGAAACCCTGTTATGCGCTTGAGTGCCAGCGCTATCGCGCTTGTTGTCGGACTGATGCTCAACCCTGGGGCGCACGCCTCGGAACTGCCGCAACGCTGGGTGAGTGCTGGCGGCGCGTTATCGGAGTGGGTGACGGCCCTGGGCGGTGAGTCGAAGTTGGTGGGCGTCGACACCACCAGCCAGCATCCGGCTTCGCTCAAGGCATTGCCGAGCGTCGGTTATCAGCGGCAGTTGTCGGCCGAGGGCATTCTCAGTCTGCGCCCGCAGGTCCTGGTGGGCACCGAGGAAATGGGGCCGCCGCCAGTGCTGGCGCAGATTCGCAACGCCGGGGTGCAGGTGGAAATGTTCTCGGCGCAGCCGGATTTGCCGACGTTGAAAGGCAACCTCGAACACCTGGGGAGGTTGTTGGGCAGTGAGGCCAAGGCCCATGCATTGTTTACCGCGTATGAACAGGCGCTTGACCGGCAGAAACGTTGGGTTACCACAGCCCAGGCCACACACAAGGCCCCGGGGGTGTTGATGCTGCTCGGCAATGCCGGCGGCAAGCCGCTGATCGCTGGCAAAGACACGGCGGCTGACTGGATGCTGCGGCAGGCGGGCGGGCGCAACCTGGCGACCCACAGCGGTTATAAGCCGTTTTCCATGGAGTCGTTGGCCGGGTTGAGCCCCGAGGTGCTGGTGTTTGCCGACCGTGCGCTGAGCGGCGAGGCGGCGCGTGCGGCCTTGTTCAAGGAGAACCCGATCCTGGCGTCCACGCCGGCGGCTAAACAGGCACGGGTGTTTGAGGTGGACCCGACGCTGCTGGTCGGCGGGCTCGGGCCGCGTCTGCCGCA
Organism: Pseudomonas sp. PSPC2-3; assembly: GCF_049898265.1. Classification (NCBI taxonomy): domain Bacteria; kingdom Pseudomonadati; phylum Pseudomonadota; class Gammaproteobacteria; order Pseudomonadales; family Pseudomonadaceae; genus Pseudomonas; species Pseudomonas sp. PSPC2-3. The sequence continues at coordinate 382,894 of NZ_JAFCXJ010000009.1, forward strand.
AAGCCTGGTGCAGTTGTCGGCCGACTTCTATCCGTCCCAGGCCACGTCTGCCCCATGAGTACGCTGGTGAAACCCCGAACGCTGTTTATCAGCCTGACGCTGTTGTGTGTGCTGGCGATCTGGCTTTCATTGGCGCTGGGGCCGGTCAGCCTGCCGTTGCTGGATACGCTCAGGGCGGCCTTGCGCCTGATGGGCGTGCCGATCGAGGCCAGTGGCCTGGAGCAGGCGGAGCTGATTCTCGGGCAGATCCGTTTGCCGCGGACCTTGCTGGGGCTGGCGGTGGGCGGTGTATTGGCCTTGTCGGGCGTAGCGATGCAGGGGTTGTTTCGCAACCCGCTGGCTGATCCGGGGTTGGTCGGGGTATCCAGCGGCGCGGCACTCGGTGCGGCCTTCGCCATTGTCGGTGGCTCGTTTCTGGGTGGGTTGCCGGAGGTGTTCGGCCCGTATCTGTTGTCGTTGTGCGCGTTTCTCGGTGGGTTGGGGGTGACGGCGCTGGTCTACCGGCTGGGGCGGCGCAACGGCCAGACCCATGTCGCGACCATGCTGCTCGCCGGCATCGCCCTCACGGCGCTCGCCAGCTCGGCGGTGGGCTTGTTTACCTACCTGGCCGATGACGCCACCCTGCGCACACTGACGTTCTGGAACCTGGGCAGCCTCAATGGCGCCAGCTATTCGCGCCTGTGGCCGTTGCTGCTGGTGAGCGCTGGCGTGGCGCTGTGGCTGCCGCGGCGGGCGAAGGCATTGAATGCACTGTTGCTCGGCGAATCCGAGGCCGCTCATCTCGGGGTCGATGTTGAGCGGCTCAAGCGCGAATTGGTGTTCTGCACCGCATTGGGCGTGGGCGCGGCGGTGGCGGCAGCGGGGATGATCGGCTTCGTCGGCCTGGTGGTGCCGCACCTGGTGCGATTGTTGGCCGGGCCGGATCATCGCGTGCTGTTACCCGCCTCGGTGCTGGCGGGGGCGAGCTTGCTGCTGTTGGCGGATCTGGTCGCGCGCCTGGCCTTGGCGCCGGCGGAGTTGCCGATCGGTATCGTCACCGCGTTGATTGGTGCACCATTTTTTCTTTACCTGTTGTTGCGAGGGCGCGCCTGATGCTGCGAGTGGAAGGGCTGAGGATTCGTCGCGGTCGCAAAACCGTACTGGCGGATGTCACGTTGGACCTGTTGCCCGGCCAGGTGCTTGGCGTGCTGGGCCCGAATGGCGCGGGCAAGAGCACGTTGCTGGGCGCGTTGTGCGGGGAACTGCACCCGGATCAAGGTCAGGTGTGGCTGGATCAGCACGAACTGAAAGACTGGAGCGGGTCGCAACGCGCGCAACGCCTGGCCGTGTTGCCGCAGGCTTCAACCCTGGATTTCGCCTTTCGTGTCGAAGAGGTGGTCGGCATGGGCCGCTTGCCCCATCAGACCGGGCGCGTGCGGGATGACGAGATTATCGATGCCGCGTTGCAGGCCGCGGATGTCGGGCACTTGAGCGGTCGCAGTTACCTGGCCTTGTCGGGTGGCGAGCGGCAGCGCGTTCACCTGGCGCGGGTGCTGGCGCAGTTATGGCCCGGGCAGGCGGGGCAGACGTTGCTGCTGGATGAGCCGACCTCGATGCTTGACCCTTTGCATCAACACACGACCTTGCAGGCGATACGCCGCTTTGCTGACCGTGGCGCAGCAGTGCTGGTGATTCTGCACGACCTGAACCTGGCGGCGCGTTACTGCGACCGGATTCTGTTGCTCGACGCGGGCCGCCCCCATGCGCTGGATACCCCGGCACAGGTTCTGCGGCCTGAGCCGCTCAAAGCGGTCTTCGGGCTGGATGTGCTGGTGCAGCCGCATCCGGAGCGCGGGCATCCGTTGATCATTGCGCGCTGAGGCTTTTTACCGGCAAAAAAAGACCCGGCAAGAGCCGGGTCAAATAACCGTGATTAGCCTGATGAGGAGATAATCTGAGAGTCCGAACCAATGGTCTTTCAGTTATCGGCTGATCTCGCGATCAGTTGTGATAATCATAACGATTCTCATTTGAGAGTCAAGATTTGTTTTCACAGGCCCTTGTCCGGAATCTTTGTCCGCGGCGGGTGGGGTCGTCGATCTAATTCTTCTGGCGCGCCGAGATAGCATCCAATTGGCGGTTCAGCGCCTCCTTGCGTTCGGCTGGGATGTCGTTCCAATGCACATCCATCAATGCCCCTTCGATTGCATACAGCAAGACTTTCGAGGCACGGAAGCCACGCGTGCGAACGGCTCGATAAGCATCGACCGCGCCCAGGCGCCGCAGGTCTGACGCACTGTGGATACCCGCCGCATGCAGCCATTGCGCCGAGGTCTTGCCAAGGTTTCTCAGGTGTTGCAGCTCATCGTTCATCGAGCCTCCTTGCGACGGCCGAATGGTGCGGTGGGTGTCGTGACCAGGCAAGCCTGAAAAGGAGTGTAGCGCTCAGTAGGAAAAGCGTAGTTCTTTGGTCAGGAATGGCGCAAAAGCTTATAAGGATGGCGTCGACGTTTTATTGCGGGCAGGCGCGAAGTCCCCGGTCCGTATTGCACGAGACCGGGGGCTTGGGAGGGCGTGTTACTTGGTGCGGTAGCGCAGGCGCGTGCCGAAATTGACCGACATGAGGATCTCGTCGGCCGTCAGTTCCGGCGGGAAGTAGGTGCCCGATATCTGCGCATGGGCCAGGCTCGCGCCTTCCAGTGAGCAGTCGCGCAAGTCCAGCCCGCGCAAATCGGCGGAACGGAAGTACGCATCGGTGAAGTCCACGCCGCTGGCGTTCAGATCGCGCAGATCCAGCCCGCGGAAGTCGCCACCGCGCATGTCGATGACGCCGTCTTTGGGGCGTTCCTGGTTGAAACCGCGGATATCGTCTTTATGCAGAAGCGAATAGAGCGGGGTATCAAGAAGCTTGGGCTGACTCATGATAGCGACACCTGTTGGATTTATGGCGCCATTATAGTGCCACTATTGCTTGGCCGCTCGCCTAAGGTGACGACGCGACCAAGAAGTTTTTCTTACAGACCAGGCATGCGCTGGCGAATTTGCTCGACCAGTGCATCGAGGGTTCCGCTTTGATTGGTCTCGACGCGCTTGCTCAGCAACAGCTCTTCGGCTGTCAGCGGTTCGCGTTGGGCCTGCTGCTCTTCAATGATCGTCAATGTAGCGTCAGACGGATCGTTCTTGTCTGCCTGACGTTGTGCCAGCCAACTGGCGATAACGGCCTGCGGCGCATTGCAGTCCAGGATCAGGAACGGCGCGCCCGTCGCTTCGGCGACTTTGGCGGCGGCATCGCGTTGTGCGCGTTTCAGGAAGGTCGCATCCAGTACCACCGGGAACCCGGCGCGCAGCACGGTCTCGGCGATCTCGTTCAGGCGGGCGTAGGTTTTCGCGCTGGCGTCGGCAGCATAGATGCCGGCCTGGGGCGTGTTTTCCACCTGTTGTTCACCAAACAGGCGCTTGCGCTCCACGTCCGAACGCAGGCGAACGGCGCCCAAGGCTTCCACCAGGCGCATGGCCACGTGGCTTTTGCCTACAGCGGAAACGCCGTGGGTAATCGCCAGGAAGCGCGACGGAATAATGCTGTAGCTCTCCGCCAGGTTGGCGTAGTTGCGGTACTGGCGCAGGGTGGTGGCGCGCTGCACCGGGCTCGCTTCGCTGGGCATGCTGAACAGCGCGACTTTGGCCCTGACCAGTGCGCGGTAGGCTTTATAGAAGTTCAGCACTTCCAGGCCCTGGTAGTCGCCGGTCAGTTCGAGGTACTGGCTGATGAACCGGCGTGCCAGGGATTTGAGGCCGCGGTCTTCCAGGTCCATGGCCAGGAAGCCGGTGTCGGCGTACACGTCGGTGAAGCGAAACGGTTCGTTGAACTCGATGCAGTCGAAGATCACCACGTGGCCATCGATCAAGGTGGCATTGCCCAGGTGGATATCGCCGTGGCACTCGCGGGTGAAACCATCGTGCTTGCGCTGTGCCAGTAGCGGCTTGAGGCGTTCGAAGCTGCTTTCGGCCCAGGCTTGCAGGGCTTCGAGTTGCAGCAGGTCGGCTTTGTCGCTGAGGAACGGGCGGATCTGATCGAAGTTCTGGCGTACCGGTGCCATCACTTCGTCGGGGGTGCCGGCCGGGTGCTCTTGCGGCACTTTCGGTGCGGTGAGGTGGAAGTGCGCGATCTGTTTGGCCATCTCGTCGATGTGCGCGCTGGTCAGCTCACCGTTGGCTTGCAAGGTGCTGAGCAACTGGCTTTGCGGGAATTGACGCATTTTCAGCGCGTATTCGATGACCGGGCCGTCACCGCCCAATTGCGGCGCTTCGGCCGTGCCGGTGATCGGCAACACTTCAAGATACAAATCTTTGGTCAGGCGCTGGTTCAGGCGCAGCTCTTCGTTGCAGAAATGCCCGCGATCTTCCAGTTTGGTGAAGTCCAGGAAGCCGAAGTTCACCGGTTTCTTCAGTTTATAAGCGTAAGGGCCGGTCAGTATGACCCAGGAAATATGGGTCTCGATGACTTGGAACGCTTCAACCGGATGGGGGTATAAAGCCGGGTTCTGCAGGGCGGCAATCAGGGGCTGGCTCACGGGCGATCCTTCAAAGTCAGGGGAAATCATGGCGGGCATTATGGCTGCTGACGCCTGCTGTGCAAACCGCTGTCCGGCTCATGTTGATCATCGATAAAGTGCGTATAATCCGCCGCCATGACTCGAACCCGATCTCCCCGTTCCCGTAAAAAACCTCCTTCCCGCGGCCTGCGCCCGTGGCTGGGCTGGGCGCTCAAGCTCAGCCTGGTGGGTCTTGTGGTGCTCGCTGGCTTTGCGGTGTACCTCGATGCCGTGGTCCAGGAAAAATTCTCCGGCAAGCGCTGGACCATTCCGGCCAAGGTGTACGCCCGTCCGCTGGAGCTGTTCACCGGCCAGAAGCTGAGCAAGGATGACTTCCTCACCGAACTCGACGCCTTGGGCTACCGCCGCGAACCTGTGAGCAACGGCCCCGGCGCTGCGGCCGTCAGCGGCAATACCGTGGACTTGAACACCCGCGGCTTCCAGTTCTATGAAGGCCTGGAAAAACCCCAGCCGGTGCGCGTGCGCTTCTCCGGCGACTACGTGGCCGAGCTATCGTCGCTGAATGGCTCGAAGCTGCCCGTGGTGCGCCTGGAACCGTTGATGATCGGCGGGATTTACCCGAAGAACCTGGAAGATCGCATCCTGATCAAGCTCGATCAGGTGCCGCCGTATCTGCTTGAAACCCTGGTTGCCGTGGAAGACCGCGATTTCTACAGCCACTGGGGCGTGTCGCCGAAGTCCATTGCCCGTGCGATCTGGGTCAACACCTCCGGCGGCAAAATGACCCAGGGCGGCAGTACGCTGACCCAGCAATTGGTGAAGAACTTCTACCTCACCAACGAGCGCAGCCTGACCCGTAAACTCACCGAAGCCATGATGGCGATGCTGCTGGAGCTGCATTACAGCAAGCAGGAAATCCTTGAGGCCTACCTCAACGAGGTGTTCGTCGGCCAGGACGGCCAGCGCGCGGTCCACGGTTTCGGGCTGGCCAGCCAGTTCTTCTTCGGCCAGCCGCTGTCCGAGCTGAAGTTGCATCAGGTCGCGTTGCTGGTGGGCATGGTCAAGGGGCCGTCCTACTACAACCCGCGGCGCAATCCTGAACGCGCGCTTGAGCGGCGTAACCTGGTGCTCGACGTGCTGGAGCAGCAGGGCGTGGCCACGGCGGAACAGGTTGCTGCGGCGAAGAAAATGCCACTGGGCGTGACCACCCGCGGCAAGCTGGCGGACAGCTCCTTCCCGGGCTTTATCGACCTGGTCAAACGCCAGTTGCGTGAAGACTACCGCGACGAAGACTTGACCGAGGAAGGCCTGCGCATCTTCACCAGTTTCGACCCGATCCTGCAGATGAAAGCCGAAGCGTCGGTCAACGACACCTTCAAGCGTCTGGCGGGGCGTAAAGGCTCCGACGAAGTCGAAGCAGCCATGGTGGTGACCAACCCGGAAACCGGTGAAGTCCAGGCCATGATCGGCAGCCGCCAGGCCAGTTTCGCCGGCTTCAACCGTGCGCTGGATGCGGTGCGGCCGATCGGCTCGCTGGTCAAGCCGGCGGTGTACCTGACGGCGTTGGAAAAACCGAGCAAATACACCCTGACCAGTTGGCTGTCGGACGACCCGCTGTCGGTCAAAGGTGCTGACGGCCAAGTCTGGACCCCGCAGAACTTCGATCGTCGTTCTCACGGTACGGTGTTCCTGTACCAGGGGCTGGCGCATTCCTACAACATCTCGACCTCGCGCCTGGGGCTCGAAGTGGGCGTGCCGAACGTCCTCAAGACCCTCGCGCGCCTGGGCATCACCCGCGAATTCCCGGCCTTCCCATCGATGCTTCTGGGCGCCGGTGCCATGACGCCGATGGAAGTGGCGACCATGTACCAGACCCTCGCCAACGGCGGTTTCAACACGCCGATGCGCGGCATTCGCAGCGTGCTGACGGCCGAAGGCGAGCCGCTCAAGCGCTATCCGTTCCAGATTCAGCAGCGTTTCGACGCGGGCTCCATCTACCTGATCCAGAACGCCATGCAGCGTGTGATGCGTGAAGGTACCGGTAGCTCGGTGTACAAGGTCCTGCCTTCCAACCTGACACTGGCGGGCAAGACCGGTACCAGTAACGATTCGCGTGACAGTTGGTTCGCCGGCTTCGGTCAGGATGTGCTGGCCGTGGTCTGGCTGGGGCGTGATGACAACGGCAAGACGCCGTTCACCGGCGCGACCGGTGCGTTGCAGGTCTGGACCAGTTTCATGCGCAAGGCCGATCCGTTGCCGCTGAGCATGCCGCAGCCGGACAACATCGTGCAGGCCTGGATTGATCCGCACACCGGCCAGGGCTCCGATGCCAACTGTCCGGGCGCGGTGCAGATGCCGTATATTCGCGGCAGCGAACCACCTCCCGGTGCCGCGTGCGGTGGCAGCGCCCCTGCAAGCGCGGAATCGGTGATGGATTGGGTCAAGGGCTGGATGAATTAAGCAAAGAGGGTTTCAAGTGAACAAGTGGTGGATTCCAGCTATTACAGCTCTGGCTTTGCTCGGCGGTTGCTCCAGCGTTCAGCGCGGCTCCATTCCCGTGGTGGACTCGAGCACAACCGTCTCCAATAACGATCGGATCTCGGCCAATGGCGGTTTCCGTCAGACCGTGACCAAGCGTCCTGCCCAGGCCGCGACCCGCGCCGTGCCGCAGGATTCGGGTGTGGTGGTGATGGTGCCGGGCGCCGGTGCCGCGACATCGGCGCCGATCAGCGCCGAGCCGTGGACGCCAGGGCCAAGCACGTCGGGGCCGATTGACTCCACGCCGGTCCAGGCCGCGCCGATCAACCAGAACACCTACACCATGCCGTCGACGCCAAGCGGCATTCCGTCGTCCTCCAGCGCGGGCGGCCTGTCGGCTGACGAGCAACTGGACGGCCCGGTACTGGCCTTGCTCACCACTGCCCAGCAACAGCAGGCTGGTGGCGACTTGAACGGTGCATCGTCGAGCCTCGAGCGCGCCCAGCGCGTTGCGCCGCGTGAACCGCAGGTGCTGTATCGCCTGGCCCAGGTGCGGATGGCCCAGGGCGATGCGCCGCAAGCCGAACAGTTTGCCCGTCGTGGCCTGACCCTGGCCAGCGGCCGTCCTGACCTGCAGGCCAGCCTGTGGGCCTTGATCGGTGATGCGCGTGCCGCACAAGGCGACGCTGCCGGTGCCGCCCAGGCTCGGCAGAAAGCCAAGGTCAGCCTCTGATGGATGCGCGTTTTCCAGCGATTGCCGAACAGCTGTTGCTGATTGAGCGCGAATTGCGCCTGCAGGGCTGGTGGGACGAGGTGTCCCCCAGCGCCGAGGCGCTCAGCAGCGTCGAGCCCTTTTCGGTCGACACCCTGGACTTCCACCAGTGGCTGCAGTGGATCTTCCTGGTGCGAATGAAGCAGATCCTCGAACAGAACCTGCCGTTGCCAAATGCTTCCGGGATCATGGAGATGGCCGAGATGGTCTACACCGACCGGCCGCTGGAAAGCCAGGGTTTGCGCAATGCGCTGAAAAAGTTCGACCAATTGATCGTCGACGCTCGTTAATTGCCTGGCTGCCGGTTTTTCCGGCAGTCTTGCGCACATTTCTACCGCTTGACGACATTCAGGCGAGTTTTATCCCTCCTCAAAGCCCTTTCTTCTACGTTCTCATGCGCTTAGTTGGAAAAAAGCGCAATTATTGCTTGACTTGAAGGGCCTGAAACAGAAGAATCCAAAGTCCGCTGTATCGGGACTGCCAGAAGCAGGCCCGCTCAGCAGATCATGAGGCGCACATCCGCGCCGACCTGTTACACCCGCAACGCGTTACCTCGCGCTGGGTGGGAAGAGCCCGCAACACTTGGGACGATCCCAATACTTGCTCAGTCAGTGCTGACGTAGTCGGCGACCACCGTCGCTCATGCTCTGTTGAGAAGTAAACCTATTAAGACCCGTCGGTTTTTAACGGACGGTATTCTGGCGTTTTAGAGGTGAACAACGTGGAGCTTTTATCTGGCGGTGAGATGCTCGTCCGCTTTTTGCGTGACGAAGGCGTTGACTATATCTACGGGTACCCTGGTGGTGCTCTGCTGCACGTCTATGACGCACTGTTCAAGGAACCGGCTGTTACCCACATCCTGGTTCGCCACGAACAGGCTGCAACCCATATGGCTGACGGTTATGCCCGTGCCACCGGTAAAGCCGGCGTGGTACTGGTAACGTCCGGTCCAGGCGCAACCAATGCCATTACCGGCATCGCGACTGCTTATATGGACTCCATCCCGATGGTGATCATTTCCGGCCAGGTCGCTAGCACCATGGTCGGTACCGATGCATTCCAGGAAACCGACATGATCGGTATCTCCCGGCCGATCGTGAAACACAGTTTCATGATCAAGCATGCCTCGGAAATCCCGGAAGTCATGAAAAAGGCGTTCTACCTCGCACAGTCCGGTCGCCCGGGCCCTGTAGTGGTCGATATCCCGAAAGACATGACCAACCCGGCCGAGAAATTCGAATACGTCTTCCCGAAGAAAGCCAAGCTGCGTTCCTACAGCCCGGCCGTTCGTGGGCACTCGGGGCAGATCCGCAAGGCGGCAGAAATGCTCCTGGCGGCCAAGCGTCCGGTGCTGTACTCGGGCGGTGGCGTGATTCTGGGCGGCGGTTCCGCACCATTGACCGAACTGGCCAAGCTGCTCAACCTGCCAGTGACCAACACCCTGATGGGCCTCGGCGCATTCCCGGGTACGGACCGTCAGTTCGTCGGCATGCTCGGCATGCACGGCAGCTACACCGCCAACCTGACCATGCACCACGCCGACGTGATCCTGGCCGTGGGCGCGCGGTTCGATGACCGAGTGATCAACGGCGCGAGCAAGTTCTGCCCGAATGCCAAGATCATCCATATCGACATCGACCCGGCGTCCATCTCCAAGACCATCAAGGCCGACGTGCCGATCGTAGGTCCGGTGGAAAGCGTGTTGACCGAAATGGTCGCTGCGCTGAAGGAAATCGGCGAGACGCCAAACAAAGAAGCTGTCGCCAGTTGGTGGAAGCAGATCGACGAATGGCGCGGTGACCGCGGTCTGTTCCCTTATGACAAGGGCGACGGCAGCATCATCAAGCCACAAACCGTGATCGAGACCCTGTGCGAAGTGACCAAGGGCGATGCCTTTGTGACCTCCGACGTGGGCCAGCACCAGATGTTCGCCGCGCAGTACTACAAGTTCGACAAGCCTAACCGCTGGATCAACTCCGGTGGCCTGGGCACGATGGGCTTTGGTTTCCCTGCGGCCATGGGCGTCAAACTGAGCTTCCCGGACAGCGACGTTGCATGCGTCACCGGCGAAGGCAGCATCCAGATGAACATCCAGGAGCTGTCGACGTGCCTGCAGTACGGCCTTCCGGTGAAGATCGTGTGCCTGAACAACGGCGTGTTGGGCATGGTTCGTCAATGGCAGGACATGAGCTACGGTAGTCGTCACTCCCATTCCTACATGGAATCGCTGCCCGACTTCGTCAAATTGGTCGAGGCTTACGGCCACGTCGGTATTCGCATCAACGATCTGAAAGATCTGAAGCCGAAGATGGAAGAAGCGTTCGCCATGAAGGATCGCCTGGTGTTCATCGATATTCAGGTGGATACCAGCGAGCACGTCTACCCGATGCAGATCAAAGACGGCTCTATGCGTGACATGTGGCTGAACAAGACGGAGCGTACCTAATCATGCGGCACATAATCTCCCTGCTTCTGGAGAACGAACCCGGCGCTCTGTCTCGTGTTGTCGGCTTGTTTTCGCAACGCAACTACAACATCGAAAGCCTGACCGTGGCACCGACCGAAGACCCGACCCTGTCGCGCCTGACGTTGACCACCGTGGGCCACGATGAGGTGATCGAGCAGATCACCAAAAACCTCAACAAGCTGATCGAAGTGGTCAAGCTGGTCGACCTGTCGGAAAGTGCCCACATCGAGCGCGAGCTGATGCTGGTTAAAGTCAAGGCCACGGGCGCCCAACGTGCCGAGATCAAGCGTACTACCGACATTTATCGCGGGCAGATCGTCGATGTGAGCGCCAGCGTTTATACCGTGCAATTGACCGGTACAAGCGACAAGCTGGACAGCTTCATCCAGTCGATCGGGACGGCCTCGATTCTGGAAACCGTACGCAGTGGTGTCACCGGGATTGCCCGTGGCGACAAAGTACTCAGCATCTAACCCAAATTAGTGAATGGCCTTAAGGCCTGGATATATAGAGGAACCTCATGAAAGTTTATTACGATAAAGATTGTGACCTGTCGATCATCCAGGGCAAGAAAGTCGCCATCATCGGCTACGGTTCCCAGGGCCACGCGCAAGCTTGCAACCTGAAAGATTCCGGCGTTGACGTGACTGTTGGCCTGCGCAAAGGCTCGGCCACTGTTGCCAAGGCTGAAGCCCACGGCCTGAAAGTGACTGACGTTGCTTCTGCCGTTGCCGCTGCCGACCTGGTCATGATCCTGACCCCGGATGAGTTCCAGTCCGCGCTGTACAAGAACGAAATCGAGCCGAACATCAAGAAGGGCGCCACCCTGGCCTTCTCCCACGGCTTCGCGATCCACTACAACCAAGTCGTGCCACGCGCTGACCTCGACGTGATCATGATCGCGCCGAAAGCCCCGGGCCACACCGTGCGTTCCGAGTTCGTCAAAGGCGGCGGTATCCCTGACCTGATCGCGATCTACCAGGACGCGTCGGGCAACGCCAAGAACGTTGCACTGTCCTACGCTGCCGGCGTTGGTGGCGGTCGTACCGGCATCATCGAAACCACTTTCAAGGACGAGACTGAAACCGACCTGTTCGGCGAACAAGCCGTTCTGTGCGGCGGTACCGTTGAACTGGTCAAAGCCGGTTTCGAAACCCTGGTTGAAGCCGGCTACGCGCCGGAAATGGCCTACTTCGAATGCCTGCACGAACTGAAGCTGATCGTGGACCTCATGTACGAAGGCGGTATCGCCAACATGAACTACTCGATCTCCAACAACGCCGAATACGGCGAGTACGTGACTGGCCCGGAAGTGATCAACGCCGAGTCCCGTCAGGCCATGCGCAACGCTCTGAAACGCATTCAGGACGGCGAATACGCCAAAATGTTCATCAGCGAAGGCGCTACCGGCTACCCTTCGATGACCGCCAAGCGTCGTAACAACGCCGCTCACGGTATCGAAATCATCGGCGAGCAACTGCGCTCCATGATGCCGTGGATCGGTGCCAACAAGATCGTCGACAAAGCCAAAAACTAAGTCGGATGCATCTAGAAAAAACGCGGCTTAGGCCGCGTTTTTTCGTTTGGGTGGCTGGTTCTGGTATAAAGCTGCATCGTTTGCGGGCGAACACTCGCCGCAAGTATCTGTCGAATTTTTTCACACCGTTGCAAGGTAAAGTCCATGAGCGAACGTCCCGAAGAGCCAAACCAGGCTTCTGACGCCGATAGCCTGCTACCGATCGATGAACATGTTGAAGAAGGGCATGACGCGGAAGGCCGCAAGGTCCGGCATCGTGGCATCTATCTCCTGCCCAATCTGTTCACTACGGCGAACCTGTTTGCCGGGTTCTACTCCATCATCAACTCCATGAGCGCCCAGAGCGCGCTGGCGGCGGGTGATGCGGTGAGTGCCAGCAAGTACTTCGGTTTTGCGGCGATCGCCATCTTCGTCGCCATGGTGCTCGACGGTCTCGATGGGCGCGTGGCGCGCATGACCAATACCCAAAGCGCCTTCGGTGCCGAGTATGACTCGCTGTCGGACATGGTTGCCTTTGGTGTCGCGCCTGCGTTGCTGGCGTTTGCCTGGGCCCTGGGTGACATGGGCAAGGTCGGCTGGATGGTGGCCTTCATCTATGTCGCGGGCGCCGCGTTGCGCCTGGCGCGCTTCAACACCCAGGTGGGGACCGCTGACAAGCGTTACTTCATCGGCCTGGCCAGCCCGGCTGCTGCGGGCGTGGTGGCGGGGATCGTCTGGGCGTTCAGTGACTACGGCATCCAGGGATCGAAGATGTCGTTCCTGGTGGCCTTGATGGTTGCGGCCGCCGGCATGCTGATGGTCAGTAACATCAAGTACAACAGCTTCAAGGAGCTCGACCTCAAGGGGCGCGTGCCTTTCGTGGCCATCCTTGCGGTGGTGCTGGTGTTCGCCGTGGTCTTCAGCGATCCGCCGCGTATTCTGCTGCTGGTGTTCCTGGTGTATGCCGCTTCCGGGCCGGTTCAGTATCTGCTGCAACTGCGTCGGGACAAAACATTGCCTTAATGTAATTTCCCCCATACTCCGCAGTCTATTGGTGCATCAGTTCTCCAATGCTGCGGAGTTGCCATGTTAATCAAATTGCCCAAAGCGTCCGATTGTCATGAATCGGACGTCACTCCTGAATCCTTCTACCTGTCTCGCCGTAGCTTGCTCGGTGGTGCGCTGGCCGGTGTTGCCGCCAGCAGCTTGCCGCGCTGGGCCAGCGCTGACGATGCCGCGCGCTATGCGGATGTCGAACCAGGCAAGGCGCCAGGCTGGTTTGCCGAAAAACTGCCGGGTACGAAATGGCAGGCGGTAACCGTCAAGGACGAAGCCATCACCCCGTTCAAGGACGCGACCCACTACAACAACTTCTATGAGTTCGGCACGGACAAGGGCGATCCAGCGGCGAATGCAGGTTCGCTCAAGACCGAGCCCTGGAGTGTGGTGATCGATGGCGAGGTCGCAAAGCCGGGGCGTTACGCCCTGGAAGACTTCATGAAGCCGTATCAATTGGAAGAGCGAATCTACCGTCTGCGCTGTGTGGAGGCGTGGTCGATGGTCATTCCATGGATGGGCTTTCCCATTTCGGCGTTGCTCAAGCAGGTTGAGCCGACTTCCAAAGCCAAGTACATCCGCTTCGAAACCCTCCAGGACCCCAAAAGCATGCCGGGCCAGCGCTCGAGTTTCGGCTTGATCGATTGGCCCTATGTAGAAGGGCTGCGTCTGGATGAGGCGATGAATCCCCTGGCGATTCTGGCGGTGGGGATGTATGGGCGCGAGTTGCCTAACCAGAATGGCGCGCCGTTGCGTTTGGTGGTGCCATGGAAGTATGGCTTCAAGAGCGTGAAGTCCATCGTGCGTATCAGCTTGGTGAGCGAGCAGCCGAAAACCACCTGGCAAAGTATTGCGGCGAATGAGTACGGGTTTTATGCGAACGTGAACCCGACGGTCGACCACCCTCGTTGGACCCAGGCGCGTGAGCGGCGCTTGCCGAGTGGCCTGTTCAGCCCGAATGTGCGCGAGACGCAGATGTTCAACGGTTACTCGGATGAGGTGGCGGCGCTCTATACCGGCCTCGACCTGCGGAAGAACTACTGATGCGTTTCCCGATCTGGCGCATCAGCGTGTTTATCGCCACCGCGGTATGGCCGTTGCTCTGGCTGTACGAAGCGTGGCGTTCTGCCTTGGGGCCGGACCCAGGCAAGGTGCTGGTTGACCGGCTGGGCTTGGGCACGTTGATCCTGCTGCTGATTACCCTGGCGATGACACCGTTGCAGAAGTTGAGCGGTTGGGCAGGGTGGATCGCGGTGCGGCGTCAGTTGGGGTTGTGGTGCTTTGCTTATGTGGTGCTGCACCTGGCGGCATATTGTGTGTTTGTCCTGGGGCTGGATTGGTCGCAGTTGGGGGTGGAATTGAGTAAGCGCCCCTACATTATTGTGGGGGCCCTGGGTTTCCTGTCTTTGTTGGTGCTGGCGCTGACGTCGAATCGCTACAGCCAGCGTCGGTTGGGCAGCCGTTGGAAGAAGTTGCATCGCCTGGTGTATGGCGTGCTTGGGCTTGGCTTGTTGCATATGTTGTGGATCGTGCGGGCGGATCTGAAGGAGTGGGCTATCTATGCTTCTATAGGTGCGCTGCTTCTTGTCCTGCGGATACCGCCGGTGATGCGGCGAATTCCGCGCCTTATTGCGAAAAAAGCACCTTCTGCAACAAAAGCGTAATTAACCCTTGACGGCAAATCCTGGACGTCTATAATTCGCCCCACTTCCGGCGCAGTCGAAACGGAAAACTCCTTGGTAAACAAAGAGTTACGCAAGATTCGACAGCGGCCTGCTTCAGTTCATCGA